>CAZJXN010000125.1:0-15778 GCA_964549655.1 uncultured Saprospiraceae bacterium | reverse complement strand
CAAAGAACTTTGTATTTTTTTTGCCCAACTACTAAGTGTACGGCTGGAAAGTAAAAATTTAACTAAAGTGAAAATTGGAAACGTGGAAGGATGAAATATTGGAATATTTGAAATGGCGGAACGGAAATTGCAACCTTCCACCATTCCAAATATTTCATTGTTTTCAACGCTCGCGCGTCACTTTTAGCGTACCCGTCGCCATTACGCCGCCTTTTTCGGCGCGTTTGCGAAAAGCACGTTTGGCTTTGTCTTTGCCCATTTCTTGTTCGTAAGCTTTCCAAGTATTATAATCATTTTCTAACGCAATCATTTCTTTTACCGCTGCATGATATTTATCAGGATTGTCAAATGTAATGGATTGTCCTACGCGCAAATCTTCTACCGATTGACGGGCAGCACTCACAGAATTATTATCCAACTCCCGCGCCGGTAAGAATCGTGTTTCTGCTTTCGTGCCTTTACTTTCTTTGTCCGCCCAGCGGTTCATCGCGTTGGCGTGGTTACTGCGTACTTCGCTCATGGCGGGGTCGCCGTCCATTGCCGGGACTTCTTCTTGTGGTTCGACTCGCTCTTCAAATTGCATCGTAGAAGTCTTTCCGGTGATGGCAGCGTAAGCGTTTTTATCAAATTGCTTCAAATTATATTGTCTGTAAATTCGGGTCAAATCCTCCACCGGATGTCCGCCGTTGCGATCTAATTGCAAACCTGCAAACCACTTTTCCGAGTTGGAGGAATATTTGAAATATTTTCTGGCGTCACTTTCATCGGCATTCTCTTTAATAGATAATAAATAATCCATCACTGTGCGTAAATTACTGGAAGTGAACTGCTTACCACGTTCTGCTTGATAAATTAAAAGTGATAACGAAGTTCCAGCAGGAACGTGTTTGCGCGTATCAATCGCTCCGGCAATCGCAATATCTGCTAACTTATCAATTTCGCGGCGAATTTTGCTGACCGATAATTTCGAAGTGGTTGGTTCTCCGGCAACGGCAAGTAATTCAGAATCAGAACTTTGTTCGGTGGCTTTTCGGCTGCTGCGACGTCCAGATACTTCATCGGGTGCGTTCAGGTCGCGCGTGTCGGTCGCGCCTGCGTCCATGCGGGCTTCTGCGATGTCATTTTGTCCCATCAGGCGGTCGTCCAGCGATTTACCGCCGCGTTGTTGACCATACCAAGCGAAAAATAAAAATCCTACAATTGCAATTCCAACTAAGGTAGATAGACCTTTCATGATATAAATTTTTTGAAGTGAATAATTATTTCTAAGGGGGGGATTGGAGAATAGGAAGATGGGAGGATAGGAATTTCCCTTGTTTCGAGTTCTCAACGTTCCCTTCTTTCAATTCTTTAATGGCTAACAAGCGTTCCATCTTTCCTTATTTAGACGCTGACAAGCATTATTCCAATTGTCCAGTCCTCCAAAAGTATTCCATTCTTCCAACTTTCCGCTATTCTAATCCTCCTATCTTCCCATCCTCCAATCCTCTCATAAGTAGCTGATAATCAAACCGCCACAGCTCATACGTTTCGATGAGATACGCGAGTTTTTGCGCATATTTTGGACTCGTCGCGTAGCCGCTTTTTTTCAAGCCGATGCACCAAGCGGCATAATATGGCACGGTTTCGGTATCAAACCAATGGGATTCTACCTGACATTTTTCACCGACTTTATCACCATATTGCCGAATCATCCAATTGTAACGCGACCCCGACAACAAGCGCGTATGATGCCGATAACTGAGCGCAGGCGTTTGGTAGACGTGAAAGCGGTCATACACATTGTCATCCGTTATTCGGACGCAATCATAAGCGAGGGCATCATGATAATAATCGGTATCATCTATTCTACCATCTTTACCAAAATCGCGTTTTCTATAACATTTGATACCAAAATGATTATTGGCATGACGAGCGATGTAACTTTTGCCGGCGTTGGTTTCTAAAATACCTTGTGCGAGTGTAATGCTGGCGGGAATGTGGCTTTGCGCCATTTCAGAAAGCGCGTATGGAGCGTATTGTTCAATATAATTTAAAAAAAGTTGTCGTTTTCCAACCTGTCGTCTCCCGATTCGTTCCGCTAATTTTTCTTCCATTTCGGCACGTTGCCAAACCCAATTTTTCTTATTGGTAAAATCAGGTATAATAGAATGGCTATTGTCACTACTATTATTATATCGCTGTTTAAAATATTCAAAATCCTTTCCGGCAAATTCAATACCCGTTTTAAAATCTTTTGATAATTCTGTAATAATCGGCAGCTCAGCAAATTCTTTAATGAATGGATATAATGCTTCTAATTTCCAATTGGACAATACCAAATAGCCCGGGACGAAAAAAGCAAGTCCATACAGAACGCCTCGTAATAACGATTTGATAGTCATGGTATTATATTGTGCTTCTCGTTCTTTTTATACAATAGATGTTAGACGATAGACAATTTTAGGAAAAGTTAATTTGCGTACAAAATCTTTACATTTCTTGGATTAATTCCAGTATTTCCATTTTTAAGTTTGGCAAATGTTTTTTTAGAATAGCCCAAACGACCGTATCCTCCGTGCTATCATACGCGTGAATCAACCGGTTGCGTAAGCCAACAATTTGCAACGCATGGGTAATTTTATAACTGGTTTCTTCTTTTTTAAATTGACTAACTGCCTCACCGATAATGGCTAACTGACGCTCAACTGCACTTTTGGTTTTCAAATCGGCTTTGTACGCCTCGAAGCCAGCCACGTCACTACTAAATAGTTCTGTCAATTCTATGGCTTTTAGGATGTCAACTAAGTACTTCTTGGCTTTGTCGGTCATAAATAAGTTGCTTTGTACGATTAATTTCTTTCAGCAAATATTGATTTGTGATAGCCGTATCCGTTAATAAGTCAATTTTTCGATCAAATAACTTTTCAAACTCATACCATATTTGTAATATACGCTCACCTTTTTCTAATGGTTCAAGATTTTCTTTCATAATAATTAAAAAATCAATATCGCTTCGAGTATCAAATTTATCAGTCAAAACGGAGCCAAAAGCATACAACTGCTTGACGCTATGTTGCGTGCAAATTTCAAATAATTCATTCTTATAGGTATCTAAAATATTCATTTTCTTAGCTTCTACCTTCAAAAATACGCCAATAATTTGCATTGTACAAACCAAGTTTGCAACACCGCCTACAAAAACCGTTCCATCTGTGCTTTTTCAATGAACACTTTACTGGTTTGTCCCTTCTAAGTAAGTACAGACTAGTACTTCGCCTCAACACCTAAACAAAATTTGAACTGATTGTTTCCATGGCAAAGACGTTATTAAAAATCATATTGTGGATCGTTGGCATCATTGTGGGTTTGTTTCTGCTGGTGTGGATTGCGATTCAGATTCCCAGTGTACAAAACGCGGTGGCTGACAAGCTCACGCAAAGTCTTTCGCGCACGCTGAAGACCGAAGTGTCTATTGACCGTGTGAATATCCGATTTATAAAAACCATTTTGTTGGAAGGTATTTACATCGAAAGTCTCCAAAATGATACCTTATTATACGCCAAACGCATTGGTGTAAATATTGGTTTATTTGACCTGTTTGATAATCGAATCCATGTAAATGACGTGAGTCTGGAAGGCGCAGTCGTGCGGTTGGAGCGTACAGAAATGGATAGCCTTTTTAATTATCAATTTATATTGGATGCGTTTAACACCAATCCGGACACGACGGCTGCCGAAACCGTTTGGACTTTTGATATTGACGATGTAAATGTGGAAGATTCTTACTTTCGGATGTTGGATAGATATAATGGTACGGATATAGAACTAAATATCAAGAATTTTGCAGTGAATATGGGTGAGTTGGATTTGGAAAAACAAATTGTGGATATTAATACCATTCGCTTAGAAGATTCTAAAATCGCCTACCGAATTCTAAAAACCAATCGCGTAAAACCCGCGCCAGAGCCGCCGACCAGCGATACGGCACTCATCGCCCAATTGGATACCATGGCGTTTCCCACCATTGGCTGGTCGTTGAGTTTGAGTAAAATGCGGCTGAATAATAATACAATTATTTATGATAATCAAACTGTTAAAACCATTCCAAATGCAGTAGATTTTAATCATATTACTTTAAACGAATTAGAAATAAACCTCAACAATCTCGCTTGGCGCGAAAAAGTGATTCAAGGCGAAATCGAGACGATTGCTTTTAAAGAGCGCAGTGGTTTTGAATTGCAAAAGTTAGGCGCAGATTTGCAGATGAACGAGCGCCAAGTGTCTGTTAAAGACTTTGTATTTCAAACGCCGCAGAGCGATTTCAGGGCTTCTACGACGCTTTCTTATAATAGTTTTAGTGATTTGATGCGAGATATAACAAATAATGCAAGAGTTGATTTGACCATCAGCGACAGTAAGTTGGCATTTAAAGATTTGGAATATTTTGCGCCGAGTATTACAGAAATTAAACAATTAAATACCAATTTAAATAAAGAAATACGACTCTCCGCGCGAGCGCAAGGGACGCTTTCTAATTTAAGCAGTTTTTCTGCGAATTTGGGGATTGAAAATGGCGTACAACTCCGCGCTAACGGCTCTGCCAGCAATCTGACCAATCCTGATTTATTATCTTATAATGTAACCGTTGAAGACTTATCTACTTCTTATAATAATTTGAAACGACTTACGCGCGGTGTGGCGATTCCAGCAGGTCTGAAAACATTGGGACAAGTGCGCTTTTCAGGTCGTTTTCAAGGGGATATGAATAAAGTAAATGGAAATGATATTATATTACAAACAGATGCTTACACGGGTTTTCGAGGCGATATAAAAGCGCAACAAATCAGAAATGTAGACCAACTCACGTACCAAGTTAATATCAGAGAATTGCGCACGCAAGCCAAAGATTTGAATGGATTTGTAGCAGGTGGACTGCCGGTGCAAGTAAAAAATTTGGGTAAAATTCGCTATGTCGGAACCTTAGCTGGCACGACTACTAAATTTGATTTGGATGGTGATTTGATAACCGATGCGGGTTCTGTAAATAGTGATGTTGTAATAGATTTTAATAAAAATTATAGCAACGCTACTTATAATGGAAAAGTAAATCTGCGAAATTTTAATCTTGGCAAAGTCTTGCAAGATACGACGATTGGGCGCGTGACGATGACCATGTCGGCAGTGGGCGGCGGTTTGAGTTTAAATACAATTAATGCAAAGCTAAAAGGTAATGTTGCAGCTTTAGATTATAAAGGTTATCGTTATAAAGATTTTAGAATTGATGGCACATTTGATAAAAAACAATTCACAGGCAAAGCGGGCATTACAGACCCCAATATTGCATTTGGTTTTAATGGCAATATTAATTTTAATGACAAGTTTCCGGCGTTTCGTTTTGTAGCGGATGTGGACACGGTCAATTTGCAAAAACTCAATTTTTCTCCAACGTTTCTGGGATTCAGCGGCGAAATAACCGCCAACTTTCGAGGTGTAAATATTGACGATTTAGACGGCACGGCGCGCATTCGAGATATTAATATTTCCAATGATTCCATTTCTTATCAAACGGATTCTATCGTTCTAACCGCAGCTACCCCTGACACCACTGGCAAGTTATTGACCTTAGAATCATCTTTTTTAGATATGCAACTCTCTGGTAACTACAACATTGCAGACTTGCCGAAGCTGATGCAAAATTTTATCAATGATTATTTCCCAGTAGACCAATTCTTGAGTCCAGTGGATACGCCAACTAAATTAGCATTAGAACCCGATCAATCGCGCGTACTGACAGACCAAAATTTCGATTTGCTCATTCAATTATCAAACCCAATATCGCTGCTGAAAATTTTTGTGCCTACGTTGGAACGCTTAGACACCGCGTCTTTCTCTATGCACTTGGATACAAAAGCGCGTGATTTGAAAATTTTGGGTAGTGTGCCGCAACTCATTTTTGGCGGTCGTTCGTATGACAATATTCGATTGGCAGCCGAGGGTACGCCGGAAGAATTAATTACATCTGTAACGGTAGAAAATGTTAATTATGGTGCTTTACAACCCATTTCGCTTGCGGAAGTGAATATCGCATTGGGCAATGATAGCATCACCATCAGTCTTAATGCAGAAGAAGGAAACGGCGACAGTACGCGCACCAAACTCGCGCTGGCGGGCAATGCTTCTCGCCTAAACGATATGTACCGCTTCGCTTTTGACCCGCGATTTGTGTTGAATGGCGAGACTTGGGACATCCCGTCAGCTAATGAATTTTTATACAAACCCAATTTTATAGATATTAATAATTTTGCATTACAAAAAGACGGACAATCCATCGCGATCAGTTCTGCCGATAGCCCGTCCGATAAAGACTTTGCGCCGATTGGTATTACATTTGATAAATTTCAAATAAAAGAAATTTTTAATTTGATGAATATGTCCGAAGATAAATATTCGGGCGAAGTAAATGGAACCGTGACGCTGCGAGATTTTCAGACGAATCTGAATTATCTGGTGGATTTATCTATTAATAATATTGCATTGAATGACCAGCCGGTTGGTAATTTGTTTGTGAAAGCGGAACCCGTAAGCAAACAAGTGATCCGCGTCAACGTGGCGTTGGATGGTGAACAGAGCGACGCGACTATCGCCGGAACGTATAATTTGAGCAATACAGGTTTGGATTTAAAAGCAGATATTCAAGCATTAGAATTGAAATTGTTAGACCCTTTTGCGAGTGCTTTCATAAAAGATAGCGAAGGTACGCTGAGTGGCAGTTTCACCATACAAGGCACGACTAAAGCGCCCGAGATGAATGGAGTTCTACGAATGAATCAAATCAGCACGGTTCCTGCGTTGTTAGGTGTGCGCTACACGATTCCGCAGGCAGAGATTCGCATCAGTGATAAAATAATTAATTTGGGTACAATTGCGCTACTCGACGGCAGCAATAATGAAGCAACGCTCAGTGGTACAGTCAATTACGCCAATTTTGTAAATATTGGTTTGAATCTAAATTTTAATACTAACCGTTTTAAAGTGTTGGATACGCAAACGCAAGGCAATAGTTTATATTATGGAAAATTGTTGATTGATGCGGATGTTGCGATTCGCGGCACGACCACTGCGCCTGTTGTGACGGTAAACGCGACCACACTTGATTCTTCTCAATTATTTATACAACCCTTGAGCGCACAGCAAGCCATCGGAGCGCAGGAAGATTACATTATTTTTGGAAATCCTGCAACATTTAGACCCGAAGACACGACCCTTTCTTTGGATGCCGCTTATCAGGTAAATAGAGCAGCGATAGATTTGACATTAAACTTGCAAGTAACGCCGGAAACGGAATTGCAAATCATCATTGACCCTGCCACAGGCGATAAATTGGTGTGTAAAGGCAGCGCAGATTTGGTCGTAAATATGAATCCGAATGGTAAACTCAGCATTACCGGTAATTATCAAATTACGGAAGGAAGTTATTCGTTAAATTATCAAGGTCTGTTGAAGCGAAATTTTGCGATTCGCTCTGGTAGCCGTCTCGATTTTGTGGGCGACCCGTTGGACACTCGTTTCAATGTAGCCGCCATTTATACCACCAAAACGCCTACGTACGAACTCATTCGTAATCAGGTCACTGCGCTCTCGCCAGAGCAAGAACGGCAGGCAAAAAGTCGCTCGGATGTAAATGTGGTATTGAGTATGCGCGGCGATTTGGAAAAACCGATTATTACATTTGATATTCAAATTGGGGAAGAAGGCGAATCCGACCCAGTCACAAGTGTAGAAGCACAAGCATTGGCGCGGCTCCGCGATAATCCGAGCGAACTCAACACACAGGTTTTCAGCTTATTATTATTTAATAGTTTTATTTCCGAACAAAGCGGCGGCGGCGGTTTGGCAGGTGCAGGCAATGCTGCTTATTTGTCAAGTGTAAGTTCGTTGGTAAGCAATCAACTCAATAAATTGGCAGACCGATTGGTAAAAGGCGTAGATATTGAAATCGGAGTTGATTCGTATCAGTCTGAATATGAATCCACTACCACGACTGAATTGAACTTAGGCGTAAGCAAACAATTATTCAACGACCGACTCACGGTACAAGTAGGCGGCAATGTGAATGTAAATAGCGAAAATTCTTTGTTGGTGCAAGGCGCGGGCTTCTCGTCTATCGCTGGTGATTTTGTGTTGGAATATCGCTTGACAGAAGAAGGAAATTATCGCCTCCGAGTCTTCCGCCGCGAAAGTGTGGATGTGTTGAATCAGAATAGCAATCCGCAGACGGGTGTCGGTATATCGTATAAAAAGTCATTTGGACAAAAGGGATTGAATGATAAATCCACGACCAAGAAAAAGTCGAAAAAACAAGATAAAAAACCGGTTGAAGGAAGTAATAATGACGCGCTTTTGCCGGATAATGAATTAAAAATGGAAAAGGAATAATGGAATGGGAGGATAGGAGGATGAGAGGATAGGGTGATCCCGCTTTATGGGACAAGTTAGAAGATAAGAGACGAGTGGAAATCCTGCGTCTTTGCGCCTTTGCGTGAAAAAAAACCAAGTAACGAGAAAAAATTTGCGAAATCTACGGGCGTTTCAATACCTATTTACAAGAGCGAAAAATCAATGATACATTCAAAATTACTCATCTGTATTACACTTTTATGCCTCCTTTCTGCCTGCAACAGTACCAAGTATGTGAAGGAAGGAGAGTTATTATACAATGGCTCTAAAGTTGAATTCACCAATTCAGAAAATGTAAAGAATAAGAAAAAACTGGCAGGTACATTACAAACTTTCGCGCGTCCGAAACAAAATTCTAAATTAAAATTAGGGATTTATAATACGTTTCACAATCCGAATAAAGGAAAAGGGCTTGGCAATTTTATCGCCAAACGCTTAGGACAAGCACCGATTTTATTTCAAAATACCGATGCTGAACGCAGTCAGGCATTCATGGAAAATTATTTACATGATAATGGTTATTTTGGTTCGGAAGTCACTTATGATACGCTTGCAGCAGACCGAAAAGTAGAAGTAAATTATGTCGTGCAAAGCAAAGGACAATACAAACTCCGAGAGGTTTATTTCCCCACTGATTCTACAAATTTAATAGCTCTCATCAATCAACGGCAGCGTCGCTCGCAGCTAAAACCCGGTCAGGATTACAGTTTAGCCAGAATTCAAGCCGAACGAACGCGATTGGAGCGCATCGTTCGCGAGGAAGGTTATTACGGATTTACGCAGGACTACGTATACTTTTTTGTTGATACGAGTCTGACGAGTTTGCAAGCGGATTTATATTTGCGCATCAAGCAGCCGACAGATTCTACTTTTCATGAGCAATATTACATGGATACGGTCATTGTTTATCCAACTTATGATATAGAATCCCCAGCACGCTCATACGATGATACGGTGTATCATGAAGATTTAAAAATTATTCAAAAACAAGAGTTTGTTGTTCCAAAAACCTTAGAGCGTGCGATTGCGCAAGACAAAGGTGAATTATATTCAGAACGGCGGCAAGACCAAACGACGAATCACTTATTAGACTTAGGCATTTTTAAGTTTGTAAATGTAAAATATCAAATTATAGAGCGAAATGATACGAATTATTTACGGCGATACGTTTATTTAACCCCTTCTTTAACAAAAGATGTAACTGCTGAAATAGAAGCCAACACCGAGACCAGTAATTCACTTGGTTCTGCCATCTCTGGCGGCTACACGCATCGCAATCTATTTCGAGGTGCCGAGCAATTCAGCACACGACTTTCGGCAGGTATTGAAACACAAACACGGAGTGGCACGAATGATTCCATTCCGTTTGTAAATACGTTTGAATTTTCGGCGCAAGCGAGTTTATTTTTTCCGCGTTTTGTGACTCCCTTTTTTAATATTCGCAATACGCGCTCTTATTACGTGCCCAAAACCCGCATCAGCATCAGCGACAATTTTCAGCGCCGCGCTTCCTTTTTTACTCTCAATTCCTTTCAGTTAGAATACGCCTACGAATGGCAAGAAACGCGCTACAAGAGCCATTCGCTCACGCCCTTGAATGTGAATTTGATACAATTACTCGGCACGTCGCCTGCGTTTGAAACTATTTTGGATGCCAATCCTCGTTTGCAACAAAGTTTTAGTAATACTTCCATTTTGGGTGTCAATTATCACTTTACATTCACGAATCAAGAAATCAATACAAAGAGAGATTTTGCGTTCTTTCGAGGCGGCATTGAAACTTCTGGCAACCTGACTTCTTTGATCGCTTCCCGCAGTAAAAATGGGGAGCCGCGCAAATTTTTGGGTACAGCATTTTCACAATATGTTCGTTTTGAAACAGAAACACGTTATAATATTGTAAATACGAAAAACCAGTTGGTCGGACGATTGCTGGTAGGCGTGGGTGTTCCATATAAAAATTCTACCATATTACCGTATGTCAAGCAATTTTTTATGGGCGGTGCCAATAGTATTCGGGCGTTTCAGATTCGCGGCGTTGGTCCCGGCAGCACGCCACCCGATACTATTACTGTGGGCGGCTTTTTTGACCAAACTGGAGATATTAAAATAGAAGGGAATCTCGAATATCGTTTTGACGTTATTTCCATTCTAAAAGGTGCAGTCTTCGCAGATGCGGGCAATATCTGGCTGTTGAACAAAGAAGAAAATGCAGAAATAACGGATGCCGAAGCAGTGTTTAATTTTAACACTTTTTATAAACAACTCGCAGTGGGTACAGGCATAGGTGCTCGGTTGGACTTGAAGTTTTTGCTGCTTCGTTTGGATGTCGCATTCCCCATCCGAAAACCCTATCTGCCCGACGGCGAACGCTGGGTTTTTGACCAAGTCACTCCTTTAGATAAGGACTGGCGCAAGCGTAATCTGGTGTATAATATTGCGATTGGGTATCCGTTTTAAAGCCTGATGGAATTGTATTAAATCGCTCACTATAGATAGTACACTGATTATTATGATTAGTTATGGCTCTTTATTATTTTAAGATTATTGAAGCGGCATCATAAATTATCTTAATTATCATAAAAATCAGTGTTCTATTCTTTCACTTTTATAATGTAAATCGTCGCTTTCCCTTTTCCCAATTGCTCAATCACAGCTTCTTGATTCAAATATTGCAAATCTTTACGAATCGTACTTTTGGATATTTCAGGCAAGTAGGTTACTGCATCGTTCAACTTTACTGGTTCATTTATTTTGATGAATTCCAATAGTTGTTTTTGACGTTCGTTTAAATAGGGACCCTTTGCTTTATATTGTTGATATTTAGCTTCTAATTTTTGAATCAAGGTTTCTAAACTACTCAAGAAGAAAAGCATCCATTTATGAACAATCTCTTTTTCGCTGGCACGATATTGCTGTGCATCCATTAATACCTTATAATATTCCTGTTTTTTATCTTCAATTTGATTTTCAAAAGAAATATATTGAATAAAATCATATCCACGTTGTAATAATAAAAGTGTCGTTAATAATCTGGATAAACGTCCATTTCCGTCTTGAAACGGGTGAATGGATAAAAACTCGTAAATAAATGTTCCAATAACTAAAAGTGGATGGATAGTATTATTAGCAAAAGTGTTATTGATCCATGTAAGTAAGTCGCTCATTTCTTTACTTACTAAATAAGGCTCGGTTGTATTAAAAATAGTACGCTGCGTTCCATCAGGATAATTTGCTACTACTTTATTGGATAATTGCTTGTAATTCCCGCGATGATGCTGGTCTTTGCCGCTGAATTTCAGTAAAATATTATGTAAATTAAAAATATTTCCCTCTGTTAATTCAATTTCATTATGATTTTCTAATAGTAATTCTAATACTTCATAATAACCAAACACTTCCTGTTCATCTCGACTTGATAATTTATTTATTTTTAAATTACTTAATAGCGTTTCAATTTCTTCATTCGTCATAGTCGCGCCTTCAATACGTGTAGAAGAGCCAATACTTTGGATGGTAGCAATTTTTCTTAATTCTTTCAAATAAACATTTTCCTGCCGTTCCATCGCTGACCACTTTCCCTTGAAGGAATCAATATGAGCTATTTTTGTAATAATCTTCTGAACGGTCGAAAAATCAAATTGCAGTTTTTTATCCATATTGTATCCGTATTTTATCCGAAAGATAGCAAAAATGGATGAATTAAAAATTAATCTTGCAAATTGCAAAGAAGAAACAATTGTGTGATTTGCAGGAGATAAAAATTACGGGTTTACCTTCACACCCGGCTGCCGTATTTCCACACCATCCTTTTGTTTGCTGGCTTTTACCATATTTTTTACATCTTCTAACAATTGTTTGGCATCATAAACGACTCCATCTTTCACCGTATATTTTACACCGCCTACGCGCACCACTTCATTTTTTTCATCCAATTTGATAGCGCCAGTACCGTATAATGTGCTTAAATT
Source organism: uncultured Saprospiraceae bacterium (assembly GCA_964549655.1). Classification (GTDB taxonomy): domain Bacteria; phylum Bacteroidota; class Bacteroidia; order Chitinophagales; family Saprospiraceae; genus JADJNW01. Next base: position 3,368 of record CAZJXN010000125.1, on the reverse strand, counting down.
TTGTAATGGATTTTCTTCTGTTATTACAAAGTCTGCGAGTTTTCCAACTTCTACCGTTCCGATTTTATCACCCATCCCGAGTGCCTGCGCTCCATTGAGCGTCGCCGCGCGTATCACTTCTAATGGATGAAAACCAGCTTCGCGTAATAACTCCAACTCTCGAATGTAAGCAAAGCCATATAATTGGTAAATAAAACCAGAATCAGAACCTGCCGTTACACGTCCGCCACGATTTTTATATTCATTGATAAAAGCCATCCATAATCTGTAATTTTCTTTCCATTGCACCTCTTGCTCCGTGCCCCAAGAGTGCCAGTACGAGCCGTGCGAGATGCGGCTGGGCATATAAAAACGCCACAACGACGGCAGCGTGTACTCCTCGTGCCACTCCGCTCGGCGTGCGCGCATGAGGTCGCGGTTGGCTTCATAAATATTGAATGTCGGGTCAATCGTGAAATCCAATTGTAATAATTCATCCATCACTTTATTCCAATGCTCGGAGTAGGGTGGGGCAGCTTGTTTCCAGAGTTTACCGGCTTCTTCAAAGCGATTTTGCTCATTTTGATAATTATAATCCAAGGGATAATTTTGCACCGTTTGATTTGTAAATAAAGCTTCTGGCAAGCCATACCAATGCTCCATCGAAGTCAAACCAGCTCTTGCCGAACTCAGTACATTCCAGCGGGCAACGTCCATTTGGGCGTGGTGACAAGCCGAGCGCAAACCGAGTTTTTTATTCTCATCCAGCGCTGCCGACATGATGTCAGGATTGGCACCAAAAAATTTGATACCATCTGCGCCTCGTTTGGCGTTATCGCGTACCCACTGGCGCGCCTCGTCTGGCGTGGTGATGGTTTTTTCGCTGCCAGCACCAAAAGCGGTGTACGCCAAAATGCGCGGCGCAACGATCGCGTTGGAGTCACTTTTTCTTTTATGTTCCAATACCCAATCCAAGCCATTGCCAGCTGAGGGGTCGCGGATAGTCGTGATGCCATGACCGAGCCAAAGTTTAAAAACGTACTCCGCATCTGCGCCTTGCGCCTGTCCGCCGATGTGTCCGTGCATATCCACGAAGCCGGGCATGAGGTACATCCCCGTACAAATGAGTTCTTTGCCGCCGGCTTTCAGTTTCGGGCGACGCTCTTCGTCTATCGGCGTTCCGGGATAACCCACCGTGCGTACTTGCGTGATTTTATTGCCTTCTACGACAATATCTACCGGACCAGTCGGCGGCGCGCCATTGCCGTTGATGAGGGTAATGCCACGAATAATGAGTTGCGTGTGCGGACCATCGCCTTCACCCGCTTTGCGGTTGGGAGATTTTAAAACTTGGGCATATAATGAAAAGGTAATAAAAATAAGTAAAAGTGTGCGGAGTATGTGATTCATGTTTTAGGTGTTTGAATGGTGATAGGTGATTTGTGGGGACACACTATGAGACAGTCAAATATAAAAAAAAAATCCGTCAACTTGCGCTAATGTATTTTTTTGTTTGAAAAATGTATATTGCGTTTAAATAATTAAACATATTTGAAAAAAAATGTACTTGTTAAATATTGTATTGTACAACGAGAACTTAAACTTACTTGATAAGCTATTGATTTGTAGACTATTGCTTCATCTTTTCTTTCCACGCTTGAGTTTTGTCACTTTTTTGCATTGCCCAAAAAAGTAACCAAAAAACGCTAGGTTAATCAATTCGCTCCGCGTGATTAACCGGCAGCCGCCACTGCGTATTTCAAAATTAAATACAAATAATTTAAAAATCAAAGTATTACACATTAATTAGATTTAACCTAATGCGTATCCGACATATCGGGACGAGAAAATTATAATTGGCAAGAAAACTGCTACGGTCCACTTACGAAGCTTTATCTTCTTTATAAACCACTTTAAAATACAGCCGAACGACTTTGACGCGCAGTATCCGATAGAAATTCCACAAATAGGAAGTTACATCCTTATATAAAAATGCTCGAATGGGCTCGATGTAAGCAATCAAAAATACAAAACTGGTGAGGAATAATAAAGCGCCAAAAGCAGCAGCTACTGGGTTTAATTTTCCTTCTAAAAAATATGTAATGCCTACGCCAAACCAAGTGCCATATAATAACACATAATGCACGGCGTAAATAGTAAGCGTTTCGCTGCCGATTTTTGTAACTAAAGCGGGCATATTTTTCCAGGCGCGTGTAATCCAGATAACGCCCGCTACTGCAATCAGGACGTGACCCAAACGATTGAACAAGTGGTTATTATACGCGATTTTAATAAAATTTTCCCACGGTAGAATTTGATATAATGATTCGAGCCAGCGAGATGAATATAAATAAAGTAGAAATCCAATCGTTAATAAAATAAATGGAAACGCTTTTGTAAATGCCAAGTTTGGTTGCCGATTGAGCCATACGCCTAAGATACCGCCAAAAAAGGTATAGCCAATCCAAGGAATAGGCGTAAATGCGGAGCCGTTTTTAAGACTCACATAATTTTCCAAAAAATTGGGTAAATACGACCAATCTGCTGCTTCAAAACTTGGATTGAATAAAAAAACCAACAAAGCAAGCGACGCTAACAACACCCGCAACGAAACCTGCGCCGTGCGGTGAATGGCATAAGCACCAATCAAACACAAAATAGCAATGCCGATGCAATGCAGCACATCCACCGTGAAATAAGTAGGATATAATTGCCAGCTAAAAAAACTTACCAATCCGAATTTGAGTAAATACCCGAGTAGAATTAAAAAAAAGCCACGCCGAATCCCTTTTTTTACACGCACATTCTCCAGCAGCGGACGGTTGTCTTTTGTCAATAAATACATGAAAATCAAGCCAGTAGAAAAGAAGAAAATAGGTGCGGTAATGCCCCTAAAAAAGTACCAAAGATTATAAATCGGATTTTCAAAATCATGATATTGCCGCATCAACATTTTCTCAATAAAATGTCCTTGCAACATCATTAAAATAGCATACGCGCGGATCGCGTCAATGAAAACGATTCGCTGCGGGCGCGCCGCCACTGTGGTATCCGTAACTGTTTGCATTCAGTAGGTTAAGTGATTCTTATGTAACAAGATAGCGTGTCAAAAACGTTCAAAGGTTCTTCGTTTTTTGTGCTGGTGACTAACGTTACGTACGCTCATAGCAATAATTGAAACGCGGACTTTCGCGGATTTCCCTTTTTTCTTATTCATTGCACATAACAGAAGCCGATAATTAAGTTGATAAAACGCTTTGATTGACTTTTGGTTGTAATGCGTTGTATAGAATGCTTTATTTGATTGCAAAATTATAAAAACAAATGGAGTGTGGATGGATTGAGAGAGATTTTAACAAAAATGGAGGATGGGAGGATAGGAAGATGGG
>CAZJXN010000124.1:0-15843 GCA_964549655.1 uncultured Saprospiraceae bacterium | reverse complement strand
TTATAGCGATGTTAATAGGCTGTTAACGATTTGGAGGTGGTAGAAATAAATGTAAATTTTGCAGAGTGGGAGGATAGGGTGAAAAGTTGTTAGGATGAAAAGTTTACAGGGTAATGCGTGCCGAGGAGACTAAGTGAATGAGAGAAAACATTGCGCTACTTTACGAATCCCGACTTGTCGGGATGAGAAAAAGTGCTGAGTGCGAATTAAAAACTTTGCGACTTTGCGTTTTTGCGTGAAAAATCCGCGCAATCTGCGGGAGAAAAATCTACGTACTCCATGAAAATGTTATTCACAACGGAACGTTTACTGGTGCGAGAATTTGAGCTGCAAGACTGGCGCACCGCTCATGCCTACGCCCAGCTCGCAGAAGTGGTGCAGTATCAAAATTGGGGTCCGAATAGCGAGCGACAAACAAAAGCTTTCATAAGAGATACCCTCGCTTATCAAGCGCAGCACCCGCGCAGACACCATGAGTTGTGCGTTTGCTTGCAAGACGGTGCGCACATTGGCGGCTGCGGCATTGCGATTAATAGAGAAAATGCGGAAAAAGCGTTGATTGGTTACATCCTGCATCCTGACCATTGGAATAAAGGGTACATCACGGAATTGGTGGCGCGTGTGCTACTGTACTGCCGCGACGAACTACATTTAAAGGAAATAGGCGCTACATGCGATACGCGCAACATCGCTTCGCAACGCGTATTAGAAAAAACCGGCTTCGTACAGATGCGGGAAGTAAAAAATGATTTTATGCAAAAAGGCATCTGGCGCGATACGTATCGGTACGAGTATCCATTGAGTGTCGAGAGACGCGCTGATATTGGGTTCGAGTCTGGAGGCTCAAACCAGTTTTAAACAAATTTTATGAAAAACAATGTCATTACAAGAGTCGTTATTTTGGGCGCGATTGCCATTGTGGGCATCATCGGTTTGCAGGCGTATTGGGTGGTGAATACTTGGAATAATAATGAGGAGGAATTCAACCAAAAGGTACATTTGGCGCTATATAATGTCGCTCGTTCCTTGTCTGCGCTGGATAGCACGATTTTACCGGCGCGCAATATCGTTCGGCAGCGCACAACCAATTATTATGTAGTGAATACCGCCAACGAGATTGACCCCAACAGTTTAGAATATTTTTTGCAGCGGGAACTGGAGGCGATGGCACTTAACATTGATTTTGAATATGCCGTTTTTGATTGTCATACCAACGAAATGGTGTATGGTAATTTTTGCACTTACACGCCTGAGAAAGAACGCAATTTAGAGTTGGGTAATCTGCCAAAGTACAGTGAGTTTACGTATTATTTTGGTATAAAATTCCCAACAAGAGCTAGTTATCTATTCACAAAAATGCAAATCTCTGTTTTTCTATCCGCACTGCTACTCATCACGGTTTTATTTTTCACCTATTCTATTTTTGTAATTTTACGACAAAAGCGGTTTTCCGAAATGCAGAAAGATTTTATCAATAATATGACCCACGAGTTTAAAACGCCTATTTCTACTATAAAAATTTCAGCAGATGTTTTTCTAAATAATGCACAGGTGCAACAAGACCATCGGCTTTTCCAATACGCGGGTATCATCAAAGAACAAAATCAGCGACTCAATAATCAGGTCGAAAATGTGCTGCAATTGGCGAGTTTGGAGAGCGGTAATTTTGAGTTGAAATGGGAACGCTTTGACCTGCATCCTTTTTTGACGGACATCGCGGCGGCGACGGCATTACAAGTAGAAAAAATGGGCGGACATTTTAAAACGAATTTTGCGCCTACTGATTTTTACATACAAGCCGACCAATTGCATTTATCCAATGTATTACACAATTTATTAGACAATGCAATGAAATATTGTAAACAAGCTCCCGACATTACATTTTCCACCATACAAAAAGGAAAAGCCGTACAAATTATGATTGCAGATAGCGGAATTGGCATTTCCAAAGAACAGCAAAATAAAATATTTGAAAAATTCTACCGCGTACCTACTGGCAATATTCACAATGTGAAAGGCTTTGGATTAGGGCTTTTTTATGTAAAAAACATTTGTAAAAAACACGGCTGGAAGTTGACGTTGGAGAGCGAAGTAGGTGTAGGGACGAGGGTTTGTATTGTAATACCGATAGAAAGGTGATGGGGTGAATGGTTGATAAGGTGATGAAGCGACCAAGAGTAAAGCGTGTGCAAGTGACGGAGAAACAAGCGAAAACTCTGCGCCTTTGCGTGAAAAAAACCCGCATTATCTACGATAGCCGAGAATCCAGATACCAAATACTAAGTACCAAATACTAATCAAAACCATGAACACCAAAGCCCACATTCTATACGTAGAAGACGACGCCAGCTTGAGTTTTGTGACGCGCGACAATCTGGAATTGCAAGGCTACGAAATTTCACACTGTGCCGATGGACAAACAGCATTAAACGCTATTCAAACGCAAGATTTTGACCTGTGTATTCTGGACGTGATGCTGCCGGAAGTGGATGGTTTTACCGTCGCGCAAGAGATTCGCAAGAAAAATACCCACGTTCCCATTCTGTTTCTCACGGCTCGCTCGCTGAAGGAAGACCGGATTTATGGTTTAAAACTCGGCGGAGATGATTACATTACAAAACCATTTAGTATCGAAGAATTGATTTTGAAAATAGAGATATTCCTTCGTCGTAGCCGCATCGTACAGCCCAATAACGCCAACATTCCCATCGGAAAATACGCATTCGACCATACCAACTTGACCCTTTCCGAAAATGGACACACCAAACGCCTCACGCAAAAAGAAGCCGACTTATTACTTTTTTTAAACAAGCATAAAAATCAGGTGGTGAAGCGTTCCATGATTTTAGAACAACTTTGGGGCGAAGATGATTATTTCTTAGGTCGCAGCCTCGATGTGTTTATTTCTCGCTTACGCAAATATTTAGGCGACGACAAGCGACTTAAAATTGAAAATATTCATGGCGTGGGATTTTGTTTTCATGTAATTGGTACTTAGTATTCGGTATTTAGTATTTGGACACGCTCTATCTAAATACTAAGTACCCGATACTAAATACCTAAAACCAATAAGTATAGAGAAAATTTGGAATTTACGGCGTAAAGAATTTATCTTTGCGGGGCTTTTTTAAAAACGTAATCTGGGAGTAGGGATAAGTGATTGGTGATGCGTAATTCGTGACCCGTGATTTAAATATTTTCTCGCAACATTTCACATCTCACAATTAACGTTTCCCGTTTCACTATTCACATTTTACAAAATAGTTGAAGAAATGATTAGTCAAATTAGGAAGTACATTTGGGTAGTAGTGTTGTTGATGGCACTGGCATTGGTTGGGTTATTGGTGCAGTCTGCGATGTCGGATGGTCCTACCAGTTTGTTTGGAAATAATTCCACGACACTCGGCAAAGTGAATGGCGAAAAAATTCAATACAACGACTTCGCCCGCTCAGAAGATTTATTGTATGCCAATTCAAATAGTGACGTGTACGCCCGCCGCAATAGTCTGTGGAATTATTTTGTAGAAGAAATATTGGTGCGCGAGGAAGCAGAGCAATTAGGCATTGGCGTGAGCAAAGCAGAGTTATTGGATTTGCAATTTGGTCCAAATCCAAGTCCGGTTATTCAGCAGCGTTTTTTTGATCAAGCCACTGGTCAGTTGGATCGTACGCGTTTGAATGAGTTCAAAACTGCTATTGATAATAATACCCTGACTGATCCTTCTATTCGTGCCTTTTGGGCAAATCAGGAAAAAGAAGTGATAAAAGATCGGACGCAATCCAAGCTGGCAGCAATGGTAAGCAAAGCGATTTACACGCCGACTTGGATGGCAGAAATGGGATTTAAAGAACAAAACGAGCGCGTGGATATTGCCTTTGTTCGCGCAGCATTTGATGAGATTGACAACTCTGACATCGCATTAGAGAATGCAGATTATGAAGCGTATTTAAATGAAAATAAAGCGCAGTTTGAACAGAAAGAAGAGACCCGCCGCGTAGGATTTGTCGTATTGGATGTATTTGCAACTGCTGCCGATTCTGCTAAAAATCAGAAGGTTATAAATGATTTGGTCAGCGAATTTCAAACGACTGATAACGATTCGGCTTTTGTAACCCGCAATAATGGCTTCATTGATGAGACGTATTACAAAAAGACGGAACTTTCTACCCTCATTACGAACGCTGCGATTGTTGATACTTTATACAAACTTCCAGTGGGCAGCGTTTATGGTCCTTACATCGAAAATGGCAGCTATCAGGCAGTGAAAGTAGTGGAACGCAAAGTGATTCCTGACTCCGTTCGCTCTCGGCACATTTTGATTCAGGCGCAGGATGCCGTTGGGCTTGCAGCTGCGCAAAGCAGAGTGGATAGTTTGAAAAACTTGATTGAAACGGGCAAAAGTACCTTTGATACATTGGCACGTATATTTGGTAGTGATGCAACTCGGGACAAGGGCGGCGACCTTGGTTTTGCTTTTCCAAATATGATGGTAAAACCATTCAACGATTTGATTTTTTATAAAGCAGAACCTAATAAATTATATACCGTCGTCACTCAATTTGGCGCACACTTGGTGGAAGTAACCGACCGAAAATATACGAAAAGTGAGCAGGGTGTACGTATAGCAGCACTTACTGAACCGATTGTGCCGAGCGAAGAAACACAAAACGCAGTGTACGAACGCGCATTGGCGATGGCGGCAAATTACCGTTCTATGGATAAATTGGAAGCTGCTGTGAAAAAAGATTCCAGTCTAAGTGCGGAAAATTCTCCGTTGTTAAAAGAAAATGACTTTACGTTGGGTACGCTTGGCACGGGTCAGACGGCACGCGACATTGTCCGCTGGGTATTTGATGCTAAAAAAGGAGCGGTTTCCTCAGATGTATATTCATTCCAGAATGAAGCACTGTTGTACATTGACAAATATGTGGTAGCAGGTTTGAAAAATATTCAAAAAGCTGGGATTCCTTCGGTAGAAAGTATCAAGGCGGATATTCAACAGCAAGTTGCCAATCGGAAGAAAGGAGAAGTACTTCAGGGTCGAATGAAAGGCAAAGACTTTGCCGCACTTGCTACTGAATTTAGCACGCAGATAGACACCGCGCGCACCATTAGCTTTGCAACGCCTTCGCTACCAAATGTAGGGAATGAACCCAAGGTGATTGCAGCAGCATTCGCCATGGAGAAAGGGGCTAAATCGGCTCCCATAGTTGGTGCTTCCGGTGTGTACGTTTTTGAATTACTCGAGAAAATAGCGACCATCGCGCCAAGTCCTTCCGATTTAGCACCTGTGCGCGTAGCTATGTCAACTGCTATGCAATCGGTAGTGCCGAGCCGCTTGATGCAGTCTTTAAAAAACAACGCAAAAATCAAAGACAACCGTTTTACGTTTTTCTAAATACGATAATTTAAAATCTCCATAAATAGACAGGCTGCGCGGAAAAAGCACAGCCTGTTTGTTTTATAAAAGAAGCGGTTTTATATCTTTGCTCCGATTTTAACAAAATGAACAAGCCATGTCAGAAATTCAAAACGTAGGTAGAAAAGGGTATTGCCTGATGTATTTAATTATTTTTATATTTTTATTTGTCATGCTATTAGTGTGGATTTATAATCGCAATCAGGCGGGCGTTCCTATTATTGGAGGTTGAATAGATGCCAGATAGTTGGATGCCAGATTGTTTCCCACATAAGAACAGTCTCTGTTTAGTAATACAGTACATCTGCTATTCGTATAATTCCTCAATCTCTTTGCTGTATTTATCAAAAATTACCGGACGACGAGCTTTCAGTGTGGCAGTGAGTTCGCCGCTTTCTTCCGACCAATTTTGGTACAACAGATGAAATTTTCGGATCCGCTGATGAGAAGTTAGTTGCTCATTTTCTTTTTCTAACTCCTTTTCCATTTTTCGTAACACTTTGGGATTCAATACCATAAACTGCGGCGCCGTCCAGTGCACATTATTAGCCTCGCACCATTGTTGCAGGGCGGTGAAATTAGGTAGAATGAGTGCCACGACATACGGGCGATTAAAACCCACAATCATACATTGGTCAATAAATGGATTGGTACGCATTTGATTCTCCACTACTTGCGGCGCGACGTACATTCCAGTGCTGGTTTTGAAAATATCCTTTTGTCGGTCGGTGATTTTTAAAAAACGCCGATGCACCATTTGTCCGATATCGCCCGTGTGCAGCCAACCCTCCGTGTCAATGGCAGCCTGTGTTTCCGCTTCTTTTTGAAAATAACCTGCCATTACATTGGGTCCTTTTACCAGAATTTCTCCTTCTCCTTTCTCATTCGGTCTATCAATTTTAATCTCCACGCCCGGCACCGGAATTCCAACTGTACCAAACCGAACGCCACCCGGCTCAAAACGATTGAACGCTACTACCGGCGAGGTTTCCGTAAGTCCGTATCCTTCTCGGACCGGCATTCCCGCTGCCGAAAATAATTTGCCTAATTTTGGATTTAACGCCGCTGCTCCTACCATAATTCCTTCTACTTTCCCCCCCAATTGCCTGCGCCAAAACCGATACACGATCCAATCCGCCAGTAGCCATTGAAACCAAAAATCGGGTAGCGGCAAGCGCGCCGTTTCATCATATCGCTCTCCAAAAGCAATCGCCCAGCGCACCACACGCCGAATCCAACGAGGTCGTTTGTCTGCCCAGTGCAGCACCGTATCATACGCCCGCTCCAGCACTTTGGGCACTGCCGTGAAATAATGTGGTTGCGCTTGTCGCAAATCGCTCAGTGCCGTTTCGCGTCGTTCTGGATAATACAATGCTGCTCCAACCGCCATGTAGCTAAACGTAACCATCCGTTCGAAAATATGACTCATCGGCAAAAAACTAAACGTACGATGCTGATAATTGACTGGCACTAAGGGCATAATAGATTTAATATTACTTACAATGTTTTTATGCGAAAGCATCACGCCTTTTGGGTCGCCAGTCGTGCCAGAGGTATAAATAATCGTCGCCAAATCATCTTCTGTAATCGAATCTTTGATGGCTTGAATAGCGAGGATCATCGCTTCACTTGGCACTTGCACGAGGTCTTTCCAACTTGGAATAGTAGCAATCGTTTCTATACAAAAAAGATGTTGAAGCGTAGGAATGGTATTTTGAATCGAGGCTATTTTTTCATACAAACTTTCTGTTGCAGTCAAACAAACACGAATTGCAGCTTCGTTTAAAATATATTCTAAATCTTTAAATGTCAACGAAGCGTGGAGCGGCACTACGATAGCGCCAATTTGCTGCGCACCGAGGTCAAAAAAATTCCACTGCGGACTCCCGATTTGAGAAACAATCGCAACTTTATCTCCTTTTTGAATATTCAATTGCAATAAACCGGCACTTACCTGATTGATTTCCAGTAGGCATTGCGCTGTGGTATAACTTTCCCAACCGGTATCACGCCGCTTGGAAAGTGCCGTTTTATTCGGAAAACGCGCTTGCTGGTAAGGTAAAATGTCGAATAGGCGATGAAAATCCATATCAGTTTTGTTGCCCTGAATTTAAAAAATTTGGCTCGTTATAAGCGTGTTTGGTCTTATTTTAGAAAAAACAATTATAAAAATGCCTTTTTAACAAGTCGTTAAAAGATTTTTTGATAGAAATGGTGTTAATTTAGCAGTTCAAACTTTAAACCAAATCCAATATGAGAAATTTCGTTGTCGCAATAGCTGTTACCTTATTTATCGGTCTTACATTTACCAACCCGGCTGTCGCGCAAGACAGTATGTGGAAGACACTTTCCAAAATCACGTTCAAGAAACAATATGATGAAATGCTCGGCTTCAAGGTAGACGTGCCTGTATTTAGCGAAGACATTAAAAAATTGGCTGGCAAAGAAATTAAAATAAAAGGTTATATCATTCCAGTAGAAGGTTATAAAAGCCACAAAGAATTCATTTTTTCTGCCTTTCCATACAGTATGTGCTTCTTTTGCGGCGGCGCGGGTCCTGAAACGGTGATGGAAGTGTTCGCCAAAGAACCTATCAAATACTCTGCGGAACCAGTTATGCTCAAAGGCAAATTAGAGTTGAATGACTCGGATGTGAATCGTTTGATTTACACTTTGAAAGATGTGGAAATAGCGAAGGTCACGCAGTAGTGACGAAACTTGTTTCGCTTTCAGTACAAACCTATAAGGTTTCTAAAAACCTTATAGGTTTTCTAATCCTGACTTCGCCTCGCCGAAGACCCAAATATCCGCGACCAGCCAAATCGGATAAGTAACAACAGCACGCCAAAAATCAGCAGCACAATTTCAAAACGCAGGTACGTAATCGCCACAATATGTGTTCGGTCTACAAACCACATAATCGCCAGTGTAGCCGCAATCATCGTCATCAAACCCGACAATTTATCGAAGCCGGGAATGTAATCGAAATCTACGTTCCGCTTGATAATCAGTAAGGTAAGTACCATGGAGACAATGGGCAACAATTGAATGTACACATCCGTATCCAAAATACTGCGTTTTTCAAACAAGAAATAATAGATAGAAAGCGTGACTGCAAAAATACCTGGTATGCACACCGCGTAAATTAAAATAGAGTAGAGAAACCTCCAAGGAGAAAGATGTCCTTCGCCTTTGCTCAATAAACCCGCTAACAATGCCGCGAACGGAATAATGGCAAAATAAAAGATAATGTAACTAGGATTGGCGCCAATAAGGCTAAAAAAATCACGTAAAGTCATAAGAAAATACAATTTTTATACGGATTTCTAAAAAGGGATGACATCACTTGAAGCGATGTCATCCCTTTGTCTTTAAAGCAGCCGGTACAGCACGTTACACATCCAAAAACATAGACATTGGGTCTTCGAGCAAATTTTTCACTTTCACCAAGAACGTCACTGACGTACTGCCATCTATCACACGATGGTCATAAGACAACGCCACGTACATCATCGGACGAATTTTGATCTCGCCATTTACCACGATTGGGCGTTCTTTGATAGCGTGCATTCCAAGAATTGCCGACTGCGGTTCATTGATAATCGGGGTACTCATGAGCGAACCGAATATTCCACCATTGGTTATCGTAAACGTTCCACCTTGCATTTCTTCCAGCGACAACGTGCCTTTACGGGCTTTGTCAGCCAATTCTTTTAGTTTAAATTCAATCTCTGCGTGGGATAAGGATTCAATATTATGAATGGGCGGCACGACTAAACCATTTGGGGTAGAAATGGCAAAAGAAATATCTACAAATTCGTGATAAACAAATTCCTCGCCGTCAATCTGCGCATTCACATCGGGCATTTCTAATAAAACCTTGGCGCAAGCCTTTGCAAACAAAGACATGAAGCCAAGTTTGATGCCATATTTTTTCTCAAAACGCTCATTGTATTTGGTGCGCAATGCCATCACTTCCGTCATATCAATCTCGTTGAACGTGGTGAGCATCGCGGTCTCGTTCTTCGCACTGACCAAGCGCTTGGCGATGGTGCGGCGCATCCGACTCATTTTCTTGCGGGAAGTTTCGCGGCTAAAAGAGTCTGGGGAACGGAAGGTAATTTGTGGTGCAGGACTTTCTTTTTTGGGTTCTGGCTTCGGTGTTGGCGCGGATTGCTTAGCTTCTACGGCTTTATTGGCATCGTCTTTTGTGATGCGACCCTCTTTTCCACTGCCTTTTACATCCGAAGTTGGCACGTCATTTTCTTTCAAAATCTTGGATGCAGAAGGGGAAGGAACGCCAGCCGCGTAACTGGGTTGTTGCCCCTTTTCCGTTCCCTCCGTAGGGAAAGACGGTTCTTGCTTTGTCTCAGATTGCGGCGAAGAAACGGTTTTTTCTTGAATAGCTTCGGGAGCTGGAGCAGGTGGTGCTGCGCCATTTGCACCTTTGGCAACACTCGTGTCAATTTTTGCGACCAAGGCACCGATAACTAAATCATCTCCTTCTTTTGCTACGTGCATCAATTTACCGGCGGCTTCGGCAGGGAATTCCAGCGTGGCTTTATCGGATTCAAACTCGCAAATGGCTTCGTCGCGCTCCACGTAGTCGCCATCTTTTTTCAGCCACTGGGATAGGGTTACTTCGTTAATGGATTCGCCGATAACCGGGACTTTCATTTCTATAACGCTCATATTTTTGGCAGACTTTAGATGTTAGATATTAGACTTTAGATTCAGTCTTTAAATTGCACCGCGAAATTCCGGTAATTGCTTTAATTATACAAATTTTTGTGTTGATGTGTTTTTGAATATTGATAGAAGGATAGGAGGATATTTTTTCGCGCATCACTTGTTCATTTAATCTTCCATTCACTGGTTCGCTGTTTACCCCATAAATCTATCCCCCTAACTTGTCCCGCAAGGCGGGATTACCCATTTTACTTCATTTTAAAAACGTAAATCTTTCCCAACTCCCCGTCTTTGGCTTCATTTGAAATATACATCGTACCGTCCGCGTCGAAACAAATACCTTCGGGCTGGGCGTGCACTTTCTTTTTTAATTTTTCAATGTGTAGAATTTTACCGGCGGAGTCCATTACAAATAGAACTTTTCCAACCGATGAAAGCAGATAGATATGCCCCGTGCGTGGATGAACGGCGATGGACGAAGGCGCAAAAGAGAATTCGTTGGTTGCAGCACCAAACATTTCCAGCAACTTTTCTTTTTCTTCAAATACGGGCGTTTTGCTCAAATATTGCTGTACGTCCTCCTGACTAATTACATATACTGGCTCATTTACAAGTGTTTTTTTATTCAAATCGAAGGCGTAAATTCCCTTTTTCATTTTAGAATCCTTACCAGCTTTGGCTTTGCAGGCAAGTAACAAGCGATTGTTTTTAGCATCATACGCCAATCCTTCCACATCATTTTCAGCATCGAGGAAGAAATTAAATTTTTCTACGTCTTCTCCATTTTTTGCCATGCGGTAAATCGTGCCGCTGCTTTTCACCACATAAATATCTTCGCCGACAACTTCTACGCCTTCATAATCACCATCTTCCCAAAATTTAGTTTCTTTTACAATTTTACCTGTATTCTTATCAACCAGAAAAATGATGCCATTTTCATCTTGTATTGCCACTAAGGACTTTCCATCTTTGGACACACTCAAGCCAGAGATTTCCTCTAACTCTTTTGGCATAGTGAACGTTTTATCCGGCGTGTTCACTTGGTAAGGGAAGTCGGGCAATTGCCTTGGAGTCGTACAAAAAATACAATTTAGAAGGAGGGATAAGATTATCATTGGTTTCATTTTCTGATAAGGAATGCTTCGGGCTAAAGCCCGTTTTGTGAATTCAAGTTTTCAGGCTGAAGCCTGTGTTACGAGTTCAAGCTGAAGCTTGGGGTACGTTTTTGCGCAGCACAAAATACAGCCCAATAAGAACGAATGGTACGCTCAACAATTGCCCCGTACTCATCATATTACCAAAATTACTTTCTATACCGCCTTGACTTTCTTTGAAATATTCCCATAGAATGCGAAAGCCAAAAATGAGTATCAAGAAAAGTCCAAATATAAAACCCGGCTGCTCGCGTTTGTTCGTTTTCCAATAGACATAATGAAGGAGAAAGAAACTGAGTAAGTAAGTGAGCGATTCATACAACTGCACTGGATGGCGCGGTGTCTGGTCTTCGCTCACAAAAATAAATGCCCAAGGCACATCCGCTGCTTTGCCCAAAATTTCAGAATTCATCAAATTGCCGAGGCGAATAAAACAAGCGGCGAGTGCAGTGGGGACGACGACTTTATCCAGCATCCAAAGCATAGATTTCTTAGAAACGGTTCTGGAAAATATCCACAATGCCAGCAAAATGCCAATTGCGCCGCCATGACTTGCCAAGCCACCGCGCCACACGGCTGGAATTTGCGCCAAGTTTTTAGAATAATAATCCCAATCATAGAAAAATACGTGTCCTAATCGCGCTCCAATTACCGCTCCTGCTACGATATAAATGAACGCTTTGTCCAACCACGCTTCAGGTGCTTTTTCGGCTTGAAACATTCGGCGCACCATGTACAATCCGACCAAAAAACCAGCAGCGAATAATAATCCATACCAACGAAATGTAAGCGGACCAATGGAGCCAATTTCCGGCGAGACATTCCAAGTGATGTATTGTAAAAGCATTTTTTTAAGACTTTAGACAGTAGACTTTAGACAATAGATTTCTCAGCGACCAAAGTTCCCATAATTTTGATAGAAATGAATCGTTTCTAAAAATAAAAATGGGAAAAATAGTCAGATGACTGATTTTTCCCTATACGAAGCTCCTAAAAAATCCTTGTGTTAAGAGCGTCTCGTTTGAAGCGACGCAAAGTCCAGCTCCATGACGCATAACCAGGAATGCTCGGTTGTACGGGAGGCGACTACATCTTGGAAACGCAACATTGGCGTATCGAGCATTGCCGTGGGTGGTTTTGGTTTCAAGAAAATTTCTCGGGTTTGGTTTTTTCCGGTTTTGTGGATGTATTCTTGCACTTGCAGCATACTGGATGCAGGCACCATGAGGTAATTGCCGCGTTGGCTGGCTGGTACGATGCCTTGCATATAACAGGGGTTTAGCATCCGTAATTGTTTTAAGGAATAGCCGCCTGCTTTTGCAATATCGCTTAGGCGAACGACATCTTGGAGTTTAATGATTTTTACATTTTCAAAATGGAACTGGTGCGTTTTTGGTTGTAAATTATGTTTTGTATAATAATTGCCGATATAAACATTAGCGATGAAAGCAGGAATGTAATGTTGGGTCTGTTTTGGTAAATATTGTGCTATTTTCCAATAATCCTTACTCTTTCCTTTCCGAATGGCACGTTGTACCCGACCCGAACCACAATTGTATGCTGCCAACGCCAACAGCCAATCTCCAAATTCTTCATTCAAATCCCGCAACAAACGAGCTGCGGCATCCGTAGATTTGATGGGGTCAAAACGCTCGTCTATGGATTCGGTGATTCTTAACTTGTATCTTTTTGCTGTGTAAGGCATAAATTGCCAAAGCCCGGCGGCTTTCATGTCTGACTGAGCGCGTATTTTTAGGCGGGATTCTACAAACGGGATATATTTCAGTTCGTCGGGCAGGTCGTATTTTTTCAAGTGATATTCAAAAATGGGGAAGTACAATTGGGCACGTCCGAGCGTGGCTTCCATTTCGTGTCTTCCTCGTATCACTTCTCGCAGTATCAAGCGCTTGATGCGGGTGCTGCATCGCGCCGGTATGGTGAAGTTTAACTGTGGCAGATATTGCTGAATCAATTTTTCTGCCGTTTTTGTTTTGCCCGTGTGCGCGGGTTTTGGTTTGTCAATAGAAGTCGTATCGGCTGCTGCTTGACATATCGAGCAGAGTGCCAGCGTCACCACCATTGTGGCGCGCATCCAATAAAGTTTCATGGTACTATAATTTGAGGGATTTGCGAATAACGCAAGCGATTCATCCGCCCGTTAGCGAACAGTTACGAACAGAACCGACTTTTTGTGGGAAATTTATTTTAGGTAGGTAAGCTTTGCCTCAAATGATGTGTTAAAGTTAAATACTATTATTCGTTTTGACAAATATTTGTTTTTATAAAGCATCATAAAACCATATTAAAATTCATATTCGGCGGGTATTAACAATTTAATTACTTATTTTTATTTTTTTATAAATAGCTTTTGTAACGAATATAAAATTAAAAAGATGCACCGTTCGTCGAATTTTTATAATTTTTATTGCAAGCTGGAAAATGTGGATGCTACAAATTGTCTTTTCAAATAGTAGAAGTGCTTATCTTTGCAATTATATGTTACAAACATCTCATCTCCAATTTTCATACGACGGTAAAAATCAGTTACATTTTCCTGACATCAACTGTGGGAAAGGTGAGCACTGGCTTTTATTAGGACAATCCGGTAGCGGCAAAACGACCTTGCTACACTTACTCGGCGGCTTGCTTACCGCAAAAATCGGCTCGGTAAATGTGGCTGGCACGGATTTAAAAAGTTTGTCAACTGCGGCATTGGATAAATATCGCGGCAAGCACATTGGCATTATTTTTCAAAAGTCGCATTTTGTAAAATCGCTCACGGTAGAAGAAAACCTGATGTTGGCGCAACAACTGGCGGGTGTAAAAATCAATCGCACTCGAATTACAGCATTATTGAATCATCTCCATGTGGGCGATAAATTAAAATCAAAGCCCGACCGACTCAGTCAAGGCGAGCAGCAGCGCGTTGCCATCGCACGAGCCATCGTGAACCAACCGGATGTGATTTTAGCCGATGAACCCACGTCTGCATTGGATGATGCGAATTGCAATGAAGTAATAGAACTTTTGGAGCGCGAAGCAAAAGCAGTAGGCGCAACTTTATTGGTCGTGACACATGATGGGCGATTGAAAGAACGATTTGAAAAGCGAATTCATTTGTAGAGGGTAGATATTAGATGCCGGATTGGGAGATGCCAGACACCAAACTTCCAAACCTTAAATTTCAAACAAAAAGCTATGAACTTACTAAATTTAAGTTGGAAAAACCTGACGAGTAAGCCGCTGGCGATGACGCTGAGTCTGGTATTGTTTGCGTTGGGCGTAGGTTTGATTTCCTTATTGTTATTATTGAATAAGCAATTGCAGGAAAAATTTGATAAAAATCTGGCAAGTATTGATTTGGTGGTGGGTGCGAAGGGAAGTCCTTTGCAATTGATTTTGAATAGTATGTACCACATTGATGCCCCGACGGGCAATGTTTCTATTAATGAAGTGAAAGCTTTTTTGAATCCGCGACATCCGCTTATTAAAACTGCCGTGCCGCTTTCTATGGGCGATAGTTATAAAACGTATCGGATTGTGGGTACGAATCATACGATTCTAACTTTATACAATGCCAAAATTGCAGACGGGAAACTGTGGGAGAAAACGTTTGAAGTGACGCTGGGCGCAAGTGTGGCAGCAGAATTGAAATTAAAGAAAGGAGACAAATTTTTTAGTTCGCATGGCTTGGTGATGGATGAAAATCTGGAGCATAATGATGGCGAACCTTTTGTAGTGGTGGGTATTTTACAACCAAGTGGCGCTGTGATTGACCAATTGATTTTGACCAATACGCAAAGTGTGTGGGCGGTGCATGAGCATGGTGAAGTTGACAGTACCCAGTCGGCAGTAGGCACTGAGCAGTCAGACTCCACAGAAGAACATCATGAACACGAAGATTTGGGAGATGTGAACACGCCTTTATTAAATTTTCCGGATGAGAATATTACTTCTGTCATGCTACAATTTAAAGGACGTAATTATCAAGCATTAAATATGCAACGTTCTATCAATGAAAATACGGACTTGCAAGCGGCTACGCCAGCTATTGAAATCAATCGTTTGTACAGCATGATGGGCGTGGGTGAAGAAGCGTTGCGAGCATTGGCGTTGGTGATTGTTTTTGTGTCTGGCTTGAGTGTGTTTATTTCGCTATATTCCTCGCTGAAAGAGCGACGGTATGAGCTGGCATTGATGCGAGTAATGGGGTCTTCTCGTGGTAACTTATTCGTACTCATTGTTTTAGAAGGTTTGTTATTGGCGGTGTTGGGGTATATTATTGGCATTGCGATTAGCCATATCAGTACGGAGGTGTTGGCAGGATTTATGAAGCAATCGTATCGGTATTCCTTTACGGGTTTTGAATTTTTGAAAGAAGAAATTTATTTGCTTTTCGCAGCGATGGGTATCGGTTTTGTCGCGGCTGTGATTCCAGCTATTCAAGCAATGCGCACGGATATTTCTACGACGCTGGCAGAAGGGTGAGTCAGTAGGCAGCTTTGAGTAGGCAGTGGGCAGCCATCAGAATGGATAATAGCAGTACGTAGTTCTTTAATTATCAATCGCTTGTTTTTAAA
>CAZJXN010000123.1:0-15921 GCA_964549655.1 uncultured Saprospiraceae bacterium | reverse complement strand
GTCGGGCGACTTCACCGCTACTAAGAAAATGGTACTTGTGAAGTAATATAACGAAACACGAATAGTTAGGGGAGTGGCTCTTAGAGTCACTCCTCTTTCTTATTTTAGGAAACACCAGTACCATTGGATGGAAAAATTGGGAGGATGGAAAATTGGGATAGTGCTTGCCCGCTTTTGGTGGAAACGGTGTAAAATGTAATCATCGAAAAAAAAACAGCTATTCATTCAGTTTCCAATAGGACATTTCAAATTCATTTTTATATAACATCAAAAATACTTGCCAATAAGCGGCGGTATTATAATTTTTTTCTTATCTTGTGGCGAAATTGGTAAGTTAATCAATAGTCCCATGAAAAAATTAGGAAGCGCTCTCCTGTGCTGCGTTCTATGCGTTTCTATGCTTTGCAATTCGCAAGCGCAGTCGGCTGTTATAACTCTTATTGCTCCCACCGCAACTGTACAGCCATCTACCATTTACAAAGCTGATATTAAAATAGCGAACTTCAAGAAAATTGTAGGTATGCAATTTACCGTGAAGTGGGATGCTAGTATTCTGAGCTTTCGGGAAGTAAAGAATTTTACCTTGTCGGGAAACCCAAATGCAGAGAGCTTTGGTAAAACGAAAACGACCGCAGGGATGCTGGCTTTTCAGTGGTTTGATGAGAGCTTGCAAGGGCGTACTTTAGCAGACAGTACCATACTCTTTACAATTGAATACGAAGTAATAGGTGGACCTAATTCCTTTACCCAACTAACTTTCACAGATGATATTGCGCTGCGCGAAGTAGCGGACTTTAGTTTGGATGCCATTCCAGCGTTATATCATTCCGGCACTATCAATATTACGTTAGCTACCCAAACCCATACCTACAACAGTGCGCCACACTTAGTCAAAGTGGACGACAGCTTTCCAAATCCTTTTCATGACGTTACCCAAATTCAAATAGAATTAAAGACACCGACACAAGCACGTTTGTTGATACAAAATGTGCAAGGTCAAACGGTATATGAAGAACAACGATCCTTCCCGAGCGGAGCACACACCCTGCGGCTGACGAAGGAAATGTTTCCGGCTGCGGGTACGTATCAATACACCATACTTTCTGCTGATTTTATAATCACGCAGAAATTAGTCTTCTTTTAAAGAATTATTATAGACATGATAATGCTGAGTTTTATAAATAGTTATAAAACTTACAACATTGTAACAAAAATTTATTCCTTTATCCTCCCGTCACCTCTTTTCTTAAAGGACGACCCTCCCGCGCGAGGACACCCTTTAAGGATGAGGTAAAGAGAGGACAATTGTATTAATAATATTTTGTTATAATGTATTTAAAACAGCGTAATTATTATTTAAACCGAACGATTAATAACCTATTATAAAGCATTTTATTTTTTAACGTCCCAAATTCCGAGCGCATGAACAAATTCATTACACCAGTAATAGCACTATTGCTATTTTGCGCCAACTACACGGCAGCTCAACCCATCACGTTGAGCCTTGGCAGCAAAACCGCCGCTGTAGGGCAGCAAGTATGTATCCCCCTTACGGTGGGAAGCGGATTTAACGCCGTTATCGGCATTCAAACCAGTATTAGGTACGACCCGAATTCCTTACAACCCGTCAGTGCAGGAAACATTAACCTTCCAGGATTAGCATTAAACAATTTTTCCATAAAAATACCGGGTGTAACGCCTAGTGCCAACACGCCTGGTGCGATTATAATGGCATGGACGTCTCCTAACATTCTGGTGGGGGAAACGCTTGCAAGTGGCACAGTCCTTATCGAAATTTGTTTTAATGTACTAAGTACGGCTACCGCTTCTACCCAGCTTACTTTTAGTAACACGCCTACCGTGACGGAAATCATCAATGCGGATGAAGATGAGCTTGTTTTAACAGGGCAGCCGAGTACCGTCACCGTGACAGGCGGTGGAGGAGGTGGCGGCAACACGCCTTTCAAGATAATAACTTCCAATGAAACCGTGGCTACTGGGCAGAAGGTATGCGCGAACGTTTCGGTAGAGGGATTCAAAGACCTCATTTCCGTACAATCCAGTATTCAATATGATCCTACTAAACTGCGCTTCGACTCGGTTTCGGGCTTCAATCTGGAGGATTTAACGGTTAATTCTTTTGGTTTACCCGGTTCTAGTACCCTACAGCCTGGGCAAATTATCCTCTCCTGGAGCGACCCTGGTACAGAAGGCGTAACCGTGCCGGATGGAAGAATCATCTTTCGACTGTGTTTTACAGCGATTGGTGGGAACGGTTCGACACCCATCAGCTTTACAACTACGCCTCGAGCGCAGGAAGTAAAAGATAAAAATCAAGCAACCGTCACTTTTAGCAGTCAAAACGGCTCGGTTACTATCACAGGTGGTACTACTGGAGGCGGTGGCACCAACTCTACTATTTTCAAACTCAATGTACCCGTCAAAGCAGGTCCAAGTGGCACGAACGTTTGCTTGGACATCACGACAGAAGGTTTCAATTTGGTGGCTTCCATGTCATTTAGTATTCAATTTGACCCAACCAAACTGCAATATGTTTCTACGGGAGCCTACAACCTGCCGGGTCTCACGGCATCCAACTTTGGACCTCCCAGCATGGGTGGCGTACCTGCTGGAAAACTCACCTTAGTATGGGAAGAGCCGACGACGCAGGGTATGACTGTACCCGACGGAACCTCCATTTTTCAGGTGTGTTTTAAGATATTGGCAACCACTGGTACTACCCCTGTGAGCATCGTCGGAAATCCAACGCCATTAGATGTGTTGCAAGTGGTGAATGGCAATTTAACGCAAGGTGTTTTTAGTAGCAAACCAGGCTCCGTCACCGTAGGTACTACGCCGGTGGAAGGGAGTGAATTTAAACTTACGCTATCGGATAAAACAGTACAATCTGGTCAACAAGTTTGCTTGGATGTATCGGTGACTAATTTTAAGAAGCTGGTGAGTATGCAATTTACGTTGGGTTATGATGCGACTAAATTAACATTCGATTCTATAACAAGTCTGAATTTACAATATTTATCCCTGAGTAAAATTGGCACGCCTAAAAGTCCGCAGCCAACTACAGCCGGCATCATCACCGCTATTTGGGAAGATGAATCTACGACTGGTCTCACGGTACCAAATGGCACTATTATTTTCAAAGTTTGCTTCACGGCTACGGGCGCTAATGGCACTGTTACCAATGTTAATTTTATAAATGCGCCTACTTCTATTGAAATAAGCGATACCAGTGGGGTGGCTATTCCTTTTGCCATAAAAAACGGGGTAGTTACGATTGGTACGCCCGTACTTTCCCCAACAATTGTGAATCCACCAGCAATCACCAATATCAATTGCTTTGGGCAGTCTACTGGTGCGATTAACATCACGCCGCAGGGTGGCTCTGGTGTATACACCTACCGCTGGAGTAACAATGCAACGACGCAAGATTTGACTGGTTTGGCGCCAGGTAGTTATACCGTGACCGTGACGGATGCAAATACGCTGACCGTGACAGGCACTTATAGCATTACCCAGCCCACCGCAGCACTGGCAGTTACATCCACCGTAACAAAACCTTCCTGTACCAATCCGAATTCTGGTAGTATCACAGTGGCGGTGACGGGCGGTACGGCTCCCTATTTATATAATTGGAGTGGCAGCTTGCCAGATAATGTTCCTACGCAAAATAACTTGCAAGCTGGTGACTATTCCGTGGTTATTACCGATGCGAAAGGATGTACGGTTTCTTCCGGTCCTATCAATGTTGCACTTAATACGACCTTGCAAATCAGTACTACACCGACAAATATCAGCGCTGGAAATACTGGCAGTGTGACGGTCAACGTCACCGGCGGAACGGGTACGTACACCTACTCTTGGACTGGTCCTGGTGTACCTCCTTTTACTTCTACTCAAAAAGACATTACAGGCTTGTCTGCGCCCGGTCAATATTGTGTAACAGTAACAGATGTACTGGGCTGTTCTAAAACGAGTTGTGCAAGTGTGACAGCACCATTGAATGTGACAGGTATAGCAAATAGAATCTGTGATGGTGCATCAGATGGAGCAATTACCCTGACGGTGACAGGTGGTGTCGTACCTTATCGTTTCAATTGGAGCAACGGCTCCACTGCGCAAAATCTTGCTGGCGTAGTAGCTGGCACGTACCGCGTGACGATCACCGATAATCAGAATGCTACGAATACTTCTGATTTTGAAGTGACTAAATACCCGGCCATTGTGTTGTCGGAGACCATTACACCAGCGAGTGCAGGGGTAAGTAATGGTGCGATTGCGCTGAATATCTCCGGTGGAACTTCGCCCTATACCATTCTATGGGCAAACAATGCTACAACAGCCACGCTCAATAATCTTGCAACTGGTTCATACTGTGTGACCGTGACGGATAGTAGGGGTTGTAAAAAAGATACTTGTTATAATGTGACCGTACAAGATATTCAATTATCCGTTGCCAATATACAAATCACGAGTGCAACTTGTTTTGGTGGAAATAATGGCACTTTATCTTTTGAAATTAAAGGCGGACGCTCTCCTTATACCATCACATTTAGTAACGGTACTTCCATCACTAACACCACAGGATTCGTAAGCAGAACCGATTTAACGGCAGGCGACCTTGCCTTTACAGTGAGCGATGAGGCAGGTGCCAGAGTTCCCCAAGTCGTGCAAATCGCACAGCCTGTTGGCATTCAATTGACCAATATCGTAGTGGTGAATGATACCGAAGAATCCGGTTGTATCGGTAAAATTACAACGGCGATAACAGGTGGTAAGCCGCCCTATACGATTCAATGGAATTCGCCCAACACCGGCAATGGTACGCAGATTATCAACCTCTGTGAAGGAGATTTTGTGCCAACCGTGCGCGACTCCAACGGCTGTGTGCAGACGTTTCCAGCTATCACTGTAAATACTTTCCGAACCAGCGGCAGTGTAAAACCCGCACAGTGCCCGCAAGATTCTACTGGGTCTGTTATTTTGAGCATCTCCGGTGGAAAGTTACCCTATCGAGTAATGTGGAATAATAGCACTGGAAACGCAATCTCCACCAGCGACACCCTGAAAAATGTAGTGCCAGGTGTATATACTGCAGTCGTGACGGAACAATCGGGCAATACGCTCATAAAGCAATTCACCGTAAATGCAGTTTCTAATTTAAATGCGGACATCGCTGTTATTTCTGATTATAATGGCTCGGATATAAGCTGCCCAACTGCAAAAGACGCGATACTGGAAGTGACCGGAAGAAATGGCAGCAGCGGCAATTACACCTATCAGTGGAGACGCGATACCGCACTGCTGGCGACTACACCCGTACTTATGAACGTCGGCGCAGGTACTTATCGGGTATTGGTGACGGATGGAATTGGTTGTACGATGACCAAAGAAATAAAAGTAGTCGCACCAGATACCATCAAAATACTGTCCAATATCCGCGACGTATCCTGCCGAGGAGATCGCAACGGGGAAATCATCGTGACTGCTATCGGCGGCACTTCTGGCAGACCTTATAATTTCAAATGGAATACCAATGCCGTTACAGACCGCTTGTTGTTTTTGGCAATCGGCATCTACCAAGTAACTGCCACAGATGTCAATAATTGTACGGCAACAGCTTCTTTTACATTGGCAAACCCAAACCCCATATTGGTGCAGGTAGAAACACAACCGGCAACGGATGATTGTAACGGGGTCGCTTTTGCAAAAGTAGAGGGCGGAGCCGCTCCTTATACTTTCCAATGGAATAGTTTCCCCAATCAGACACAGCCCATGATTGATAATCTCTGTCCGGGTCCTTACTTTGTAAAAGTAACGGATAGCCGAGGTTGTAACGCAGAGCTGGCTACTGGAGCCGTAGCAGACAGCCGATTCCCATGCTCCGAGGTGAGAACGGTTATTACACCCAATGGTGATGGTCCAAATGATGCTTTTCTTATTACATGTATCCAAGAATTGAAAGATAATCACTTAGAAATTTATAATCGCTGGGGTCAATTGGTCTATCAAGTAGATAATTACGATAACACTTGGGAAGGCACGACTCAAAACGGCGATCCACTGCCGGAGGGTCCATACTACTACGTACTCGAATACCTGGATAACGACGGAAAATTATTACAAGTAAAAGGATCTATTACGCTACTGAGAGATAATTAAATAGGCACTTAACAGCGTTTCTCTAACACGTAGGCACATAGCTTTATATAAGTAATAGAGCCAACTAAAATATAATCTCTCTATTAAAGTTCGCAAAGCCGATAGCCCCGACCAAGGTCGGGGGGCTCTGCGTCCTCTGTGCCTCCGCGGTTAAAAATAAAAGGGCTTAGCACTTAATAATTACGTGAATAGGTGTTAAAAATAATATTGTATAATTATTTAACTGCTTTTTATAAAATTGTAATTCCAAACCATTAACCGATCTCATCATGAAAAAAATACTTCTACTCATAGCTTTTTTTGCAATCATTCAGACGATTCGGGCACAAGACGAAGCCATTTTTACCCATTATCAAATCTCTCCAGTACTTATCAATCCGGCGGCGGCAGGTTTCAAGGGCACGTATCAAGTTCAGTTTAATGGGCGTGCCCAATGGACGGGTTTCCCCGATGCGCCGCAAACGTTTGGGGTACAATTCAATGGTCCGGTTGGCAAAACATTTGGCGTAGGCGTGGGCGTGATTTCGGAGACTGCCGCTCAAATGACACGCTTGAAAGGATTGCTAAACTGGGCATTCCGTTTTCAACTCAGCGAAAATGTAAAAATGGCAGCCGGTTTCTCGACCGTCTATCAGCAGCTTAAATTAGATAATTCGATTACAGATAGCCCTTTCTTTGATCCCGGCGACGATTTGATTACAGAAAGTATGGAAGGTATCAATGAGTTTGACGCATCCGTCGGTGTTTTCGGTAGTGTGCAGGATCGTACCCGATTTGGCTTGGCATTTGCCAATATTATTCAATCCAGACTGGACGATGTGGTGAGTAGCACGAATGAATCTGCCCTCCAAAACTATACGCTCTTTTTGGCGCACCAATTTGATATACTTGATCTTAACTTTACATTGGAGCCTTCCATCATGGCACGTAAAGTAAAAGATGCACCTTCGCAAGTGGACATCAATTTAAAAGCCGGTTTTTTGGATGACCAATTGATCACGGGTATTTCGTATCGCACCCTTGGCGCGCTGGGCGTTTTATTAGGCGCTAAATTGTCCAATTTTCAGTTTATTTATTCCTATGATATGTCCTTTCAACGTTTCCAAAAATTCAATAGTGGCTCCCATGAAGTCAGTCTATTTTTGGAGTTTGAAAAGAAAGAGCGTAAGCCTACTGATAATAAATAAGTAGGCAGTAAGCAGTACGCAGCACTCAAAACGTTGACAATCAATTATAAAATAAATTCATCTTAAGCCATTATTTGTCAATGTATTAAGCGACTGCAAACTGCAAGCTGACAACTGTCTACTTATTTAGATGTCCTTTAACAATTGGTTTTTGGGATAGCCTCTCCATTTCGGTGTGAGAGGCTGCTTTTTGACCTTGATTCGTAGCTTGTCCGCCTTCGAGCTACAAATCAAGATCAAAAATACCACCTTCAGGGTATGTCATATTCCAAATTTTTACCTTACTTTTGTAAACAGTAATGAGCATAAGCAACAAATTATAATCCATGAAACACTTGCACCTCTTTTCTACATTCCAATATCGGGCTACCTTATTCGTAGCTATTCATCCATCCTAATTCGCAGGTTTGTTTTAATAATCTCCCATAGAGATTCGGATTCTATTTGTTTGCGACACAAAAATTCTTGAGAAGGCTATCAACACCACAAGTTAAGTGATTGACCATTTATAATTGACCATTGACCACAGCGTAAGAAACTGATAATCAATTCGTACTTAACTTGTAGGCAAGTTTGAAAAAAGACAACAATTTATAATCCGATGAAACAAGAGGAGTAGCCTTTTCGTGTTGCTAACACGATGTATTCTCATTTGCTATTCCACTGTAATTTTCCACTGCACTTCTTTCTATTTCAAATCGGATTTTTAAGTTGGGTTTTCATTATAAAAGTAGTCATTGCGCTATGTAAATAACACAGTGCAGACACGAACGATATTTTTATTTAGTTAAGGCGATTGGATTGTATGTGATTCACAAGAGCCGTTTTCAAGTGTATACTTAAATCGGTTTTTGGGATGGCCTCTCTTCTCACTATAGAAGGGGGGCTTTTTTTGTATAATCGCTAAATTTGTTTGGCTTTATATGGGGTTAAAGTTATCCTACCACTACAAAACAATATCTTCAAAATCGTCAATTGGGGTGGGTGGAGTGAATATACCCCTTGTTTTTTGTACCGGGTCATAATCATTCAATCCAAATCGTAAGCCCGTCACTTCCTCTATTTTTGTGAGCGGTACTTGATACGTTTTAAACTGTTCAAATCGGAATCCCAAGTCGCGCTCGGTAATATCCTCAATCAAATCATCTTGTTGCACCAGATAGCCAGTTGCCGACAATTCCCCATCGGCTTTCACCATCATCAGTATTTTCCAAAACTGCCCCGGTATTTGCACATTTTTAAAAGTGCGATCTTTTTCATCAAATACACAACCTGAGAATACCGAAACCCGCAAATCATTTTTACGGGCATTGCGGAGCGCATAATCTTCCAAACCCTTCCACCGTGCAGCGTTGCGATTAAAATCTTTATGTTGTGGCACCGCATTCGTCAGATAAAAAGTATCATCATTCGCTGCGATTGCTTCTTCCAGGGTGTCGCCCCAAAGCGCATCTTCTCGCCGCACCATGTGCCCGAGATCAAAATCATTATCTGCATAAAAAGACTTTGGTAACTGTGCCATTTTAGGTAAGCGCGGTTCTACATTCCAATCATCCGCACCCATTTCCTTGCGGCTCGGAATATTGGGTTTCAGTTTATTATACTTCAAGGCATCAATATTCACCGCCGTGTAATACGGCATCCGTCGAGCTTCGTTCATCGCCACACTGAAATGCCAATAGTGCAGCAAGGCATCCGGCGCGCCCTTCAATGCTGGAAGCTGCACTTCGACTGGTAAAAAATGTGGATCAAAACCCTTTTGTGCAGGCAGGTCAATGACGGGTGCTTCCGGTTCTAATTTAGGTTCGGGCACTGTTGGCTCCTCTTCTGCTGGCGGAAAAGAAAAAAGAGACACCAACCACCGCCAGATTCTACGTAGCAATTCCATAGCATTCCATTTAATACACTACTTACAATAGTGGTTGTAAAGCTACGGGAACAAAATCAGTTAACATAGAATTAACATAAGGAAGTTAAAAAGCATAGATATTACTTGTTATACAAGTAAATATAGAGTAGGGTTATTAAGCAATAAGTTTAATCTTTTAAAGGCAGTCAACGAACCGGCTTGAAATTTAAAAAAAGCCACAGTTCATAATCTCGTTTATATTATTGTTTTTATATACACAATTATTTTAATATCACAAACTTCAATTTTTAAATCCTTTCCTATAACCTTTTACGAAGCTTTTATATTTATCATGTTTTACTTTTTCAAACCTTTTTGTTCCCACGGTATGATTTTTAATCCTCCCTAAAATAATGCACATCGGGCTAGAGGTAGCCTTCCAAAAACGGATCCATACCAGGAAAAGGAGAAACCATAAAAGACGCTTTTTATCCAAATATAATAAATTGAAATTCAATATAATAACTCGTTTCAATGAGCAAGCGCAAAGGTGTGCCACACTTTGGAAGTGCGGCACACCTAATTAGACCCGTTCAATAATCATCGCTGAAGCGCCGCCACCGCCATTGCAGATAGCTGCCAGACCGACCGAACCATTTTTTTGCTTCAATACATTTGCCAGCGTCGTGATAATCCGCGCACCAGATGCACCAAGTGGATGACCTAACGCGACTGCGCCGCCATGCACGTTCATTTTTCCTTCTTCTACCTTTAAAATTTGCTCGAACGCCAGTGGCACCGTAGCAAAAGCTTCGTTGACTTCAAAATAATCAATGTCTTTGAGGCTCATGCCTGCACGCTTCAAGGCTTTAGGCGCGGCGAGGGTAGGGGTGGTGGTGAACCACATCGGCTCTTGCTCTGCATCCGCGAAGGCGATGATTTTGGCGATGGGTTTTAAACCGAGTTCCTGCACTTTTTCGGCACTGGCTAGAATCACGGCAGACGCGCCGTCACTGATAGGGGAGGAGTTGGCAGGGGTGGCGGAGCCGTCTTTGGTGAATGCGGCTCGCAACGTGGGAATTTTATCGAAATCCACTTTTTTATACTGCTCATCTTCTATGATTTGAATGGGGTCGCCCTTGCGCTGCGGGACGCTGATGGGAACGATTTCATCTTTAAAAATACCGTTGGTCGTGTTTTCGGCAGTTAATTTAAACGAACGAATCGCAAATGCATCTTGTGCTTCCCGCGAAAGGTTATATTTTTTGGCGGTATTATCGGAGCAGATGCCCATTGATATTTGGTCGTACGCATCAAGCAAGCCGTCTTTTTCTAAGCCGTCTATGAATTCTGCTTTTCCATATTTATAACCGAAGCGAGCATTTGGAACATAGTAAGGCACGTTGCTCATACTTTCCATTCCACCGGCAACGACTAAATCATTGTGACCTAACATGATACTTTCTGCTCCAAACATGATAGATTTCATGCCAGAAGCGCATACTTTATTCACTGTAGTGCAAGGCACATCATAACCGATACCTGCGCCGAGGGAAGCCTGTCGTGCAGGCGCTTGACCGAGATTGGCGGAACAGACGTTGCCCATGAAGACTTCGTTGACTTCTGTTGGGTCTACGCCGGCTTTTTCTAATGCACCTTTGATAGCGGCACTGCCGAGTTGAATAGCGGAAATGCCCAAGAACATCCCGCCGAAACTGCCGATGGGCGTGCGAACGGCGGAGATTATGAATACTTCTTTCATTAGAAATTTGGTTTATTTGTTTGTAAACGATTGAGTTTTTTAAAATGCTTTATTCTTATTGTAAATTTGGCTAAAGCCGAAATATATCCTATTTTTTTATCCCTGCTCTAAAGCGCAGGGCAATAAGAAATAGTTGCCCTGCGCTTTAGCGCGGGGATTCGATTCGCAAAATATCTTAGACTTTAGTCCAAACTTAATTTTTTATTACAAAGTACAACGAATCATGGCTTTAAGTTGGCATAATCGGGGAGTAAAATTTTGATTTTAAATACGTATTTTGATTAGTACGTGTGAGGGATAGCAGCGGTATGCCACAGTGGGTTTGGAATGTGGGAAGATGTGGCATGAGAGCGGATAGCCCGACCCCGCCTTGCCCCTTGCCCCCTTGCCTCCGAAGGGGGAACCACATGGCTTGTAGGCGGGGGCACACCCTCATTGACCAAACAAGTTTGGTGTTACTGTGCAATTAATTTCCCCGTCGCATAGCCTTGTTCGCCTACGAGCCGATAAAAATAGATGCTGCTCGGCAGGTTTTGGCGTTCGATGCGGATAGTGGAATCGGTGACATTAAAATATTGTTGAATAAGTTTTCCGTTTAAATCTATGATATCCAATTGAAAAAGTTGATGCGTCGGATTGTAAAAAGACAAAGTAGTTTCCGTTTTAAATGGATTGGGGGAAAGGTGTATGTTTTTGATGAGTGGGAGCGAGGAAATGCCATTTGTTCTGCGGAAGCTATGGCTTTTGCCAATTTGTGCAAGGACGCGCTCGTGTTTGCCGTTGATAAAATCGGTGACTTGTTCGATAACCACACTGTCGCTTTCTAATTGGAAAAAATGGACGCGGCACAAGGACTGTGGCTCCGTGGATTTTTGAAGAGCCGAATCCCGATATGAAATGCCGACGACCATACCACTACTCATACCTGCGCGCGGAAGAATCGGGTAGGAATTTTCATCAGCAAGATTTTCCACATAACTAATGGTGCCTCCACTGATGTCGAATTGATACGCATGGACACTGGCAGTCGGGTTGGTAATCCAAACATCGGCATAGTGTTCTTCCCAATTGACGGAGAGTAAATCGAGTGTGATGGTGTCTGTTGGATTGAATACGCCCGCTGGGAACTCGCAGTGATTGTGCGTGCTGCCGCCAGCGTGCGGGTGTGCGTTGCCGTAATTGATACAATTGGCGAATAAAACCGCATCATAAACCGTGATTTTTCCGTTTGCATCGAGGTCGGTACAAGGCGAGGGTTCGAGGTCGTTGCCGAGTAGGAGCGTGACGTATTTTTCGGCATCTTGCAGGTCTTGCATTCCATTGCCATTCACGTCGCCCGTGATGCTGGAACCCTTGCAAATACCGGCACAATCGGTTTGGGCATTGCCGTAGGGGACACCACTACAATCCAAATAGGCGTCGCATTGTTGAATTTTATAGACTTTCAGTGTACCAGAAGAGCGGTCAATTAGAAGACACACTTGCGCCCAATTATTGGCAATATCTTTTTCGACTTGCCCGATGGCATCTGGATAATTTTTCCAATTGACGCGCACCACCAAGGTATATTCGCCGTCCTGCACGTCCGTCAGATCTATCCATTGGCACTCAATCTCCGCCCAATAGGTGTCATAGCAATCGGCGCTGATACCCATGTTATCACAACTAAACTTAGGCGTTTGACCTGGTCCGCAACCAAAATCGGTTACACAAAAGCCATTTTTGAAACCGGCAGGCATTTTTGTACCATCCCTTTTAAACAATAAATATTCGGCGTAGCTGTCGTAATGAAAGTGATTATGACAATTATTAAAAGAGAATTGAGAGTTTGTAGCGTTGGGTTTACCAATGAAATAATCTCGTTCGCCTTTATTTTCAATTTGAGTAGAAAAACGGAGAATATCGCGTACGCCGTAGCCGCGTAAGCAACCTTCCTGAATCAGACAAGCATCGTTCGCATGAAGCGTATCGAGGCGGAGTGAGCGCATCAGGGTATCTTGATTGATGACCAAATCGGGTCCTTTCGGGCAATTTCGGTGTCCTTGCGGCAGGCAAGAGCCATTGTTTACAGTTGCTAATGGATTGTAATTACAAGATTGGGGATTGGTGCAACCTCGTAGCGGACCTTCAAAAATTAATTCCCAAACGATACTGCTTGGGCAAGCATTTCGGTTATCGCCGATGCGAATCAGGTAGGTTTTATCAGCATAAAAATAGCCTCGTACTTCTGCCAGCGGCGCACAGGGATTTTCGTTATCATTAAAAAAAATTGTACTTTGGTTATCTTCGGCAATCGTGATGCCGGTACATTTATCATAAATCCAAATTTTTGTATCACAAGTGTTTAACGCACAAGTGGTAATGCGATAAATGCCAGTAGAATCGGGAATAAATTCATACCAAGTATCTTCTAATGGAGTCGTATGTTTTCCTAAATAGACAGGCTCCGCGATGGTACAGATTTCACCAGAAGTGCATTGCAAATGAGTCGTCTCTGCTGCGTCAAATGTGCCACCATAAGCGAGTGTATCGCCATTCAACAGCACCAGATAATAGCCCGGGCGACCCATACCATCGCCAAAATCGTCCAACATAGTGAAAGCTGCGCACTGATTAGTTGGAATACAAAGTGTATCCCGATATAATTTTCGATTGCCATAGGTGTAAAAAGGCACCGCGTCGTACACCGTTCCATCACTTCCGGTCAGCTTCCAGCCGGTTTCATAGCCGTATCGGTCAGTCAAAATTTCGATTACGACTTCCGATTGTGTTGATAAACAAGCCGTTTGTCCAAATACAGCGCACAAAGGCATCAGACATAGAGTTGTTAGGGCAAGTAGGTTGCGCATAGGTCGTTTTTGAGATTACAATAGGTTAGGAAAAGTAAGAAAAAGAATTAAAAATTTCTCCTTTTTACAGTAAAGTAAGGCAGAGAGAAAAATAATTAAGAATTAAGCAGTAGTAAACTTGACAAAAGTACAAAATTAGGTTATCTTTGCAATCCAATTTAAAAATCGCGGCGTGGAGCAGTTGGTAGCTCGTTGGGCTCAAGTGCTGTAAAACCAAGTTAGCGAATGAACACGAAATTGAAAGGAGATATTGCCGAACAGGCGGTCATTCTCTATGCTCTGAAGCGAGGATGGGGAATTTCAAAACCGATTGGCGACCGACTTCCTTACGATTTAGTGATTGACATTAGCGGGATTTTGATAAAAGTGCAAGTCAAATCTGCATGGTTTGACCTACAGAGGCAAAACTTTGTGGTGGACACGCGCCGCACAAAAACGAACCGTCGCAAGATGGTACGTACTTTGTACACGGAGCACGATTTTGACTTTGCAGTAATATATATCGAAGAAATAGATGTTTTTTACATCATGCCCGTTGAAGTTTTCATTAGCTATGGCAGTGAGATACACCTTATCGAAGCCGCCAAGCGTCAACGTAAACCCAAATCTGCGGAATACAGAGATGCCTGGTACTTGATTTTGCAAAGGGCTGTCCCGGTAGAAACACTGGGATGAATATCTGTCAAATTCGGGGAAGCCTGCGGTGTGGTAATCCCGAGCCAAGTCCCGACCTATTTGTCGGGAAAGGTGTAGAGACTTAATGGCAGACACCCTCCTCTTTTTCAAAAGAAAAGAAAGGGTGAAGAGAAAGTCCAGACTACAAATGCTTCCATTTTCCGAATGGAAGGAGCGACGAAAGTCGTAGCGAGTAAGCATAACCCAAAGGTCGTAGGTTCAAGTCCTGCCGCCGCTACCCAATAGGGAATCCCTCAAAGATTCCCTATTTTTTTGCTCGTCTGTAACCTCTAAACCATTGATTTTCAAAGGTTCTATGTACAAAAGGGGATTAATTGCAGGGGTTCGCAGACCATACTTGGTCATTTGGAGGGGGTGCGCGAACCCCATTCGCATGATGCGCTGCTTGTTTTCAAAAGTTGCGGTTGAAAAAAGTCCGGCGATATCGGAAAGTAGATTTAAGTTCTTATAGAATGATTCCCAATATTGATGCTCATCCGTGTTTGTGTGTTCCAATTCTACCTTTTTTCCATCCAAGTCTCTTCTCCATATACCGGAGTATTTTTTGTAAGTTGATTCTTCGATTCGGTCTGTGATGTATTTTTCTTCCAACTGCATCAGCTTTACTTCCAATTCCCTGATTTCTATCTTTAGACGCTCTGCATTATGAAGCCGTATGGAAAGTCTCTGCTCCATCTGCTTTTCTGCCTTTTCTCGAATATTTTGGATTTGGTCAACTGGTAAGGATAATTTTGTTAATATTCTAATTACAATTTCGTGCACTTTATTGGCATTGTAATTTTCACCTTTACATTTGCGGCATCGGTAGTAAGGGAAAAGTCCGCCGAGTCTGCCTCTGCTCAGTCCTGCTGTGAGCGGATTATTACACTGTTGGCAACACAAGACACCGCGCAATGGAAATTCATCTCGCTCCTTGGTTTTGGGCTGTGGCTTTCCGTGTAAAGCGGCTTGCACTTTATAGAAAACTTCTTCACTAATTATTGGCTCGTGAATGCCTTTTACCTGCTGGGCAGGTTCTCGTGCGTAAGCTGGCACCTCAATTATCCCAGCATATAGAATGTTATTGAGTACCCATTTTACAGAATCTTTACCAGAAAGCGTGAAGCCATTTTGTTTTGCAATTTTTCCTGCTTGTTTCCAATCCATTCCAGCAGCTATATTTTCAAATAACTGGCATACAATTGTAGCACGAATGGGATTGAGTATAATGATTGGCTTATTGCTGCTATCTCGTGCATTTTTATAACCAAACGGTGCTACGCCGAGAAATCTACCTTGCTTTTTGGCTTGCCAAATACCCATTTTAGTACGGTCTGCAATGACGCGGCGTTCGAATTCTGCATTGACAAACATATCGGCACGAATCTTAAAATAAAACGGACTGTGCGGGTCAATATA
>CAZJXN010000122.1:0-16070 GCA_964549655.1 uncultured Saprospiraceae bacterium | reverse complement strand
TAAATCTCGCTCTTCGTAAGTCTTTGATTTATTAATTTTAATTGGAGTTACAATTTGAGTTTCGGTGTCGCCACTCAAAATTTCAATACCAATATTCTGTTCGTTTTTTGTCAGATAATAGGAGTAAGTTCCACCGTCTTGTTTTATTCGCTTTACTCTTGTGTCACCATTACGAATGAAGTCGCCCAAAACAGCCGAAATTGTCGAGCCAGGAGTTTTGGCACCGCCAAAGTCATAATAATTTTTGTCGTTGATATGATTAAGCACCGCCAAATAGTTGGTGATGTTGTTAATGTCTTCTAAACTTTTTAATACTGCTTCCTTTAATGTCATTGTCTGTTCGTTTTTTTGTTTCGGTTCGGTCGTCTTACCATTGGCTATAACATTTGTATATACGCCATATGGCGTATATTTCCATTATATATCATCGCACAAAATAAGCTTTTTCACTCTTTCCGGCAATACAGGCAGCGCTATTGTGATGGATAAAAAGGTGAGCAATAGGATGGGGTAGATGTAATGCGCCAGCGACCCTTTATATTGATAGCTATAGGTGGAAAAGATGGTTTTTGAAATAAGTAAAATGTTAGAAAATCGTAAGGATCGCTTTTGTAAATAAATTTTTGTTACACTGTATTTAATATAAATTTCTAGAAGTCTTCCACCAATTTTTGAATCCACGTTTTATCTTTTTTCAAATCATACCCAAATCCATTTACCACCACATAATGGTTCACTCCATTTTTTTGTAAAACAAAGCATGGATTATTATTTAACTGAATATTATTACTTGCTGAATCGCCGGCTGTTAGTAAGTTCAGTGGAAATAAAGCTTTCGTTTTTGGAATGTCGCGCAAGCGTACATCGGTGTAGCCTTGTTCTAATAAATCCATGATATCCAATTGTTTAAGTGCAGTCATGTTTTGCACAATTGTCGGATATACTTTGCCAGGAATGGCGCGGTAGCCTTCCGCATTGATTTCATCATAGCCCGCAAAAATAGACATATCCCCAAATTCTGTAATGGATGGTTTAGTGGCGTAACCTTTACTTAGCCAAGTGTCATCGCGTTTGAATCCCATATCTACCGTGTACCATTTGCCGTCGCGCTGCACCTGCGCTTCCCGCACGATGAGGTCGAAAACGCCGCTATTATCATTATATGGCAATTTATTATACACTTCGAGGTTTGTCTTTTCATAACTTTCTGTTGCAATGGCATCAAATGCTGCTAACAGCAGTGCGTAATGCAATCGCCGAATCGCTTGTTTTTCGGGATCGCCTTCTTGTAAACCACATTCAATCAATATAGTACGTGTACCCCATTTTTGAATATTATCGCCAAAAGCACGTGGCTCGAAGGTATCATCATATTTACCAACTTTACCCGGCAGATAGGCTTGTACGATGTTATTCATAAAACCGATTAATTGCATGGCATCGCCTCGCTGGTCATTTACTTCTTTTTCCACATTATAAGCAGGCGCAAGAAATGAAAAGGTAGCAATTTTCACCCGCTTGTCGCCCACATAATACCTCCCTTGGTCGTGCAGGTTAAAACCCCAATCCGCTTTCAGTTCGTCTCGCACTTGCTTCAAAAGCTGTGATTCCGGGCATTGCAGACGCAGTGCATCCCGGTTCAGGTCAATCCCAAGTGCATTGCGGCGCTGAAAACGCTCGGCTCCATCGGGGTTTAACATGGGGATAAAAGTGAGCGTCATCTCCTGTAAAATCTTCTGCCGATAGGCATCAAATTCATCGCCACTTTTACTAAAAAAATTAAATAAATCCATAATCGCCATCGTAGCCGTAGACTCATCGCCGTGCATTTGCGACCAAAGCAATACCTGTGTTTTGCCAGTGCCAATGCTCACTCGATAAATATCGCGGTCTTCAATAGATTTTCCTGCCTTCGTCACTTTGAATGGTTCTTTCAAGCGTTGCATCAGCGGAGCAATTGTACTAAGTTTGAAATTGCGTGTTTTAATACTGGACTCTTTATAATTTTTATGCGTATCATAAAATTGTTGATAGAGCGGTTCTACGTTTTCCAATCGTTGGCGTACCAAGCGAGGCGTTAGTTCATTTGGTTGGCTTTCTGGGAGCAGATTTGTAGCATCATTTCTACAATCAATAAAAAGAAAAAAAGTAGCGAAAACGAGGAAAAGGCGCATGGATATTGAATTTGAAGTTTAAAATGTAACTTGGAAGTATGGCAAATTTCTAAAATATGCCGCACTTATTAAAGCCAAAACTTGATTTTGTAACGTAGCCAATTTACTTAGAACGCCACAGCAAGCAATGGTAATACAATCACTGAAGAATAAAATTATGTCGCTCATTAAAACCTGCAATGCCCTGCAAACCG
The DNA here is from genome assembly GCA_964549655.1 of uncultured Saprospiraceae bacterium. Classification (GTDB taxonomy): domain Bacteria; phylum Bacteroidota; class Bacteroidia; order Chitinophagales; family Saprospiraceae; genus JADJNW01. Next base: position 13,702 of record CAZJXN010000122.1, on the reverse strand, counting down.
CCCGTGTGGATAGCTACAATCGTGCTTCCTCTTGGAAAATAATCGTTTTGAATCAAATCGTACAAGCCAAAAAATAATTTGCCGGTGTAAATCGGGTCGAGTGCAATGCCGTTTTTTCTTTTAAAATTGTTGATAAAGTGAATCAATTCCGATGTAAATTTGGCGTAGCCGCCAAAGTGATAATTGGTGTTGAAAGAAATGACACTTGACTCGTCAGATGTCACCTCTTTCAACACTGAAAAACCAATCGCTTTGCTTGTGCCTTTCAAACCTGCCACAATCCCTGCCAACGTACCGCCCGTACCGCAAGCAACTGCGATGTAATCTGGCATTAGCGTCAATTGCGATTCAATTTCCATTACTATTTCCTGACAACCTTTGATCGCTATATCATTCGTACCGCCTTCAGGCAAGATGTAATAATTTTCAAATTTTAGACCTAATTTATCAATAAAATCAGCGTCACTTTTATTTTTGTAATCTTCTCTGCTTACATATTGTAATTCCATTCCGCATTTTACACAAAACTGTAAAGTTGGATTTAAAGGAAAATGTGGTTCTCCACGTACTATTCCAATCGTATGAAATCCAAATAATTGCCCGGCTTCTGCCACTGCTGCCAAGTGATTGGAATAAGCACCACCAAAAGTAATCAAAGTATAATACTCTAACCGTCTCGCTTCGAGCAGATTATATTTCAACTTGCGCCATTTATTACCACAAAAAGCAGCACTTGGAGACAATTGCAAGAGATCATCCCGTTTAATAAACGCTCGAATATTTTTATTAATAAAAAGCGAATCCTGCCACTCCTGTATGGGACTTGGTGCAGTGTTTGATAGAATTTCTAATGGATACAACATACGCTACAAAGCTATTCTAAAATAGAATAATTTTTTATCCCACAACTAAAGATTGTAAATTTCAATTCCAACTAAAAAATTGGCGATTCCAGCAAAAAGTCGTACCTATGGTATCTATAATTTTGACGCTAACAAACCATTTTTAACATGAAATTCCAACCTCTGACGCTCTATTTATTTCTTTTTTTGGTAGGCTGCCAACCAAAATCTGACACCGACTGGGCGCATTATCTCGGTGACCCTGGCACCAATCATTATTCCAAGCTCGATCAAATTAATCAGGATAATGTCGCGCAACTTCAAGTAGCTTGGACGTACCACAGCGGCGATATAGACACCAGCAATCGTTCTCAAATTCAGTGCAATCCGTTGATTATCAATGGTGTTTTATATGGCACTTCGCCACAATTGAAATGCTTTGCCCTCGATGCAGCGACTGGAAAAGAATTGTGGAAATTTGATCCTTTTGAAGGCAGTTATGATTTGTTTGGAATGGGCGTGAATCGTGGCTTGGCACATTGGAAAGACGGAGACGAGGAGCGGATTTTATACTCTGCCGGTTCTTTTTTATACGCTTTAGATGCAAAAACGGGCAAGCCTTTCAAAGATTTTGGAACGGATGGAAAAGTAGATTTGCATGAGGGCTTGGGTAAAGATGTAAGCAATCTTTTTGTGGTCTCCAATACGCCTGGTGTCGTGTACGAAAATTTACTCATCTTAGGAACGCGGGTATCAGAGGCAACGGGAGCTGCGCCTGGACACATCCGCGCATACAATGTGCGCACGGGCAAGCAAGAATGGATTTTTCATACCATCCCACAGCCGGGCGAATTTGGACATGAAACGTGGCCCGAAGATGCGTGGCAGCGTATTGGCGGCGTTAATTCTTGGGCAGGTATGAGTCTGGATGAGAAGCGCGGCTGGGTATTCGTTCCAACGGGTTCTGCCTCGTACGATTTTTACGGCGGCGATCGTGCGGGTGATAATTTGTTTGCGAATTGCATTCTGGCTTTGGACGCAAAAACGGGTAAGCGAATCTGGCATTATCAAACGGTACACCATGATCTATGGGACCGAGATTTGCCGTGTGCGCCGAATCTTGTTACACTCGAATTGGATGGTAAAAAAGTAGATGCCGTGGTGCAACCCACTAAATCCGGCTATCTATTTGTGTTAAACCGCGAGACGGGCAAGCCTTTATTTCCAATTGAAGAAGTAGCGGTGGAAGCTTCTACTTTAAATGGTGAAAAATCCTCCAAAACCCAACCGATTCCCACCAAACCCGTCGCTTTTGCGCGCAATCGAATTGATAGCGCGGATTTGACAAATTTGTCGCCGGAAAATCACAAGTACGCGTTAGAAATTTGGAAAAAGAGTAGAAAGGGATTGCCTTTTATTCCGCCGACTTTGGAAGGAACGTTGCTTTTTCCTGGCTTTGATGGTGGTGCAGAATGGGGCGGCTCGGCCGTGGATCCGACTACGAATTTGATTTATATCAATGCCAATGAAATGGCTTGGGTTTTGCAATTAGAACCTTATGAATCCGCTGGTGACTCGCCAATCGCGCAGGGTAAGAATATTTTTCAAACGCAGTGTATGAATTGTCATGGTAAAGATTTGAAGGGTGCTTCTATTTTCAAAGTGCCGTCGCTGGTGGGTTTGAAAGACCGTTATCCGAAAACAGCAATTCAAAAATTAATTAAAAACGGCAAGGGCGTGATGCCTTCTTTTGCTTTTTTGTCGGATAAAGAAATAGCAGCAACGGTCGAATTTTTATGGGAAGGAAAAGGTGTGAAAACTGTCGCGGCGAACAGCAAAGAACCACAGGACGAAGACCTCTGGACGTATCCTTATGTAATGGGTGGTTATAGACGTTTCAAAACGCCCGATGGCTATCCAGCCATTAGCCCACCTTGGGGTACTTTGAATGCGATTGATTTAAATACCGGCGAGTTTGCTTGGAAAATCCCATTTGGCGAACACGAGGAATTGGTTAAAAAAGGCATTGCACCAACGGGTTGTGAAAATTATGGCGGTCCAGTCGTCACGTCGGGCGGGGTGCTTTTTATCGCAGCTACGCAGGATGAAAAATTTCGCGCATTCGACAAAAAAACAGGCAAATTATTGTGGGAAACCAAACTTCCAGCAGCGGGTTATGCGACTCCGGCGACTTATTCTGTGAACGGCAAACAGTATGTGGTCATCGCGTGTGGCGGTGGGAAATTGGATACGAAATCGGGGGATAGTTATGTGGCTTTTGCGATGCCGGAGGATTAGAAATGGTGGAAGATTGGAGTGATTGTACTAACTTCAAAAACGAGGAAGTAAAAGCGCACTTGACGCAGACGCGCGGACACGTGGCGATGCACTTGGAGCAAGCGAAAAAATTGAGGGGAGTACGTGATTTGCAAAACCTATAAGGTTTATCATAAATGGGACTTCGGAGAAATCTGGAATCCCATTTTTAATTGCAATTTTTAGAAGCGTGCTGTTTTTATTCACCAAACAAGTTTGGCGATTACCGCTTCATCGCCACCGGCATTTTCTTATCATAATCCCCCAAAATGACTGGTGACTGGCGATTGCCAGTATAAGTTCGTACATTTTGATAAATAAAATCGAATAATTCTTGGACGCTGATAACGTCGTCTCCACTGCTGTCGGCTTCGCCTTTCAATCCTCGGATTAAAAAATGGCTAAAAACACCTTGTCGTAATCCGCTGGATTCTAGCGAAGTTTCTTCTGATTTGGAAGAGAGTAGGAGGGCAGTTCCAGGTTCGGCTTGAGCCAATTTTTCATAATAACTAGTGATGATGCTTTGGGCAGAACCGCTGCGCATGGCAAGGAGACTCCCGCTGTGACACGCATCGGCGATGCAGAGTTTATATTTGGCGCGACTTTTCTTAAAAAGGTCGGTAATTTCTTCGTGTGGCAGCTTATTGTTAAAACCATCAAAATCAATTGGTAAAAAACTGCCCTGCAAGCCGTGACCGGAGAAGTAAAGCAGCACCATATCATTCGGACCCGCTTTTCCAAAAATGTAATCCATCGTACGCTTGATATTTTCATACGTCGCATCATCGTCAATCAAAATCCGAATCTGTTCGTCCGGAATCGCGCCACCTTCCGGGCTTTGCAAAAAACCGTGGATTCGATAAGCGTCGTCGTCCGTGTAGCGCAAAACGGGCATATGATTGTACCCAGCCACGCCAATGACGACCGCCCAGATTTTAGCATTTGAACCCACGATGGATGGATTTTTTATTTCCGTACGCGTGGTCGGCGCATCCAATTCTTCTTTTAAAACGTAGGGATTTTTATTGCCTACATAAGTTCCCTTGAGCCAATAGCCCGCTACTTTTGTGCCGTCTGCAAGATATAAAGTTCCGTAGCCGTTCAATTCTCCTTCCGACCATTCGCCTTCGTAGCGCTCTCCATTTGCATATTTGGCAGTGCCTTTGCCGTGTGGAAATTTATTATAAAAATTCCCGATATAAGTTGCACCATTTTTAAAATTATACGTTCCATCGCCATTTGCACAATCGCCTTTGATGCAACCTGCTTGTGCCGTGGAAGGTGTTCCCGCAAAATCGCCCTCGCGCCATTGTCCGGTTTGAGTTTTGCCGTCGGATTTATATAAAGTGCCGATGCCATGCTGCTTTCCCGCTCGAAAATTGCCAACATATTTATCGTTATTCGGATAATTGGGATGGTAAAAAGTGCCGTAGCCTTCGGGCTTGCCGCTTGTGAATTGCCCGTCATACTTACTCCCATCAGGATACGCGAATGCGCCTTGTCCATTTTCGCAATTGCCTGACAGACAGCCCGTTTGCACATCTGCAACTTCCGTTGTGGCGATAGCGGTTTCTATATTGCCGCTTGCGTCAATGGGCTGTCCTTTTTTCCAAGCACCCGTGCGTTTTTTGCCATCCGCGTAGGTCTTCGTGCCTTTGCCGTCCGGGTAACGCAATGACCATTCTCCCTGATATTTGCTGCCATCTGAATAATAACAAACGCCTACGCCATGAATCTCGCCATTTCTAAAATCGCCGATATAGACCGCACCGCTGGGATAAATAAAAATACCTTGTCCATTTACACAATCGCCTGTGACACAGCCTGCTTGGTTGCCTTCTTTGCCTTTTATAATAAATTCCTGTGCCGAGATTTCTTCTTCTTTTACCAAATGTCCTTTGCGCCAAACGCCCTCTTCGCGTGTGCCATCTGCATACACTTTCACTCCTTTTCCATGTGGAAAGTCTTTGAGCCAATCGCCCTGATACCAACTTTTATCAGCATAGTAGCAGGTGCCTTTGCCAGTCTTTTCGCCATTTTGAAAATCGCCGATATAGCGAGCGCCATCCGATATATAAGTACCTTTCCCATTTTCACAATCACCGGAAACACATTGGGCGAACGCTAAAACAGAAGCAGATAGCAGGAGTAAGGCAAGTAGTAAAAATCGTTGCATAGAAAATTAGATATTTGGGATATTAGGATATTTTTTCGCTTGTTATTTGGTCGCTCGGCACTTTTACATTTTGAATTTTACATTTTGACTTTTTAGCATATTTGTGTCAAGTTATCTCTTTTTCTTCTACAAAGTAAGACCGCGTATTTAGCGAATCAAAGCAATCACAATAATCAAATCAATCCCGCCAGAGGTGGACAAGCATGGTTGAGACATATACGCAATTTACAAACATTCAAACGCAAAAAGGATGCAGAAGATACAAAAAAGTAGAGGGTAGAGGGATAATGAGAGTGACTTTCCCTCATCTCCGTCCGTAACCAGCGCATCTAAATACTATGTACCAAATACTAAATACTGCATTCACCTTACCACAGCCACCGGCATATTTGGGTCAAAAGCGCCCGTCAGTGTAGGGCTTTGCACGTTGGCAGTGTATTTGCGGACTTGTTTGTAAACGAAATTGTATAATTCTTGCACACTGACCAATTTATTTCCACTTTGGTCGGCTTCGCCTTTCAGACCACGAATGATGAAATGACTGAACACGCCCGAACGCAAGCCACTGTCTTCCAACGAATATTCTTCACTACGCGAGGACATGAGGAGCGCAGTGCCGCCTCTGCTATCTTCAAATGCTTTATAGAATTTTGATAATTCGGTACTCTCCACACTTTTCATAGCCAATAAACCGCCCGAATGACAGGCATCTGCCAATACAATTTTGTGCTTCGCCTTGCTGGACATTAATAAATCCCGCACTTCAGTATGTAACAATTGATTTTTTACACCGTCATAATCAATCGGAAGGAAAGCACCTTCGATACCATGACCGGAAAAATAAAACAAGATAACATCATTCGCATCGGCGCGACCAAAAACCGAGCGCATAGAGTATAAAATATTGCTGCGTGTAGCATCTTCGTCTATAAGAAGTCTGATTTGGTTGTCAGGAATTGCCCCACCTTCCGGGCTTTTTAAAAACGCATAAATTTGATAGGCATCATCGTCCGTATATTTCAACAACGGCATACTCGTGTACCGCGCCGCACCGATGACGATTGCCCATATTTTTACTTGTTTGTCCACATCTGCCAGCGAAGGGCTGCCTTTCTCACCAGCTACATCTTCAAATAACTGCTGCACGGGTTTGCCCGTTTCCCAGATAGCACCCACTATTTTGCCATCTTGGTATTGCATTACGCCTTTGCCGTTAGGACTATCATTACGCCAGTCGCCTTCATAGCGGTTGCCATTTTTAAAGTAAGTAATACCACTGCCATTGGGCTTGCCATCTCTGAAATCGCCGATAAAGCGGTCGCCATTTTTATACGTGAATTTTCCGATACCGACAGAACAGAAGTTTGTATTACAATTGCGCAGGCTAATCGTATCCGCCGGAAAGGTGACTTTGCCCCATTCTGCTTGATATTGGTCGTTTTTCCAATTGCCAACGAGATTTTCGCCACTGCGCATGAGCATTTTACCTTCGCCTTCGCGTTTGCCACTTTTCCACTGACCCGTGTACTGAGCACCGTCGGAATAGGTCATCGTGCCTTCGCCGTCCATTAAACCTTCTTTGAAATCGCCCTCGTAAATTGCGCTAGTGGCGTAGGTCAATTTGCCAAAACCGGAAGGCTGATTGCCCAGCCAATTACCTTTGTAGATATTGCCATTTGCATAGGCGAGCGTTCCCTCGCCGCTGAATCGGTCGGCTTCAAACAAGCCAAGATAAACATCTTTGTTGGCAAACTCCAAGCGTCCTCTGCCTTGGCGCATCGAACTTGCCCAGTTGCCTAGGTATTTATCGCCACTTTTGGAGTAAAGAATACCTTGCCCGCTAAATTTTCCACCTAAAAATTGTCCCTTGTATTCATCGCCGTTGTCAAATTTGTACTCACTGTAACCATTGACGCAAGTGCCTTTCGTGCACCTGCCTTGCGCCCATAGGGAGGGAAGGGTCGCAACAACCACTAACGCCGTTAGAAGCAGTCTCATAATGGACTTGTTTTTTTTAATGACACCATGTTGTTGTAAAGTGCCGAAAAGGGGTAGGATTTTTGGAGACATCGGATGTCAGATGCCAGATGCCAGACTAACAGAGTCTAACGTCTAATATCTATCGTCCAAAGTCTATCAGAAATCCGGCTTTTGGGCTATCGTAAAAGTAGCGGTTGCGTCATAGGGCGGTTTTAGTCACATATAATTTTTTCTAACGAATAAATAATAAACAGCAAAGCAAACGCATTATTGCACCGAAATTAGGTTTTAATAAAATATTTGGATGTATTTGCGAACAAGTACCTATTTTTGCATTTTGATAAGGATTGTAAATAAATTGTTAAAAAACTCGAAGACTATGTTTAAACACTTGTTTCTCACCGCAATAGTAACCCTAGCCCTGACGGCTTGCAACACGCAGGCTGCAAAAACCGTTACCAACAAAGAAGTAAAAGGACAAACGTATGGCGCGAAAATCACGGGGGATGGCGCGCGTTCCTACACGGAAGTACTCACCCAGCTACAAGGAAAAGATTCGATTGCTACTAAATTTGTCGGTACGGTAGAATCCGTCTGTCAGATGAAAGGCTGCTGGATGACCATCGTGAAAGAAAAAGCCAATCAGCCAGAGATGATGGTCAAATTTAAAGATTACGCTTTTTTTGTACCCAAAGATATTGCTGGTCGTAAAGTTATTTTACAAGGATATGCCTTCCGAGAAGTGACTCCAGTGGATGAATTGCGTCACTATGCAGAGGATGCCGGTAAATCGAAAGAAGAAATCGAAAAAATTACACAGCCAAAGGAAGAATTGAAGTTTTTGGCAGCGGGCGTGCTACTCGTGGATGAACAAAGCGGAAAGTAAGCGCCTTTTACAATAGGGAGTATTTGGTACTTGGTATCTGGTATTTAGACGCACTCTACTCTTTTTCAAATACGAAACAGTAAGTACGAAGCGTCTAAATACCCAGTACCCAATACTCAATACCATTTCAAATAAGAAACAGTAAGTACGAAGCGTCTAAATACCAAATACGAAGTACCGTTTACCAAAATACTACGAGATGAACTACCACGCGGCAAAAGCTTTTATACTCGACAAGCTGGAGCGCGAGCTACCCAATAAGCTCACGTATCACGGCTTGCATCACACACTTGACGTGCTGTACATCACCGAAGAGTTGTGTTATGTGGAAAAAGTGGCGCCGCACGATGCCTTACTCGTCAAGACTGCTGCGCTTTTTCATGATTCGGGCTTCACTATCAGCAATGTAACGCATGAGGCGTATGGCTGCCAAATAGTGCGCGAACACTTACCTCGCTACGACTACACGCTTGTGGAGACGGAGCAGATATGTGGCATGATTATGGCAACTAAAATCCCACAGTCGCCTGCCAATTATCTGGAAAAAATTCTTTGTGATGCAGACCTCGACTATTTAGGTCGAGATGATTTTTACAACATCGGTGCTACCCTATTTGAAGAGTTAAAAACTTTCAACGTATTAAAAACAGAAGAAGCTTGGAATCGCCTGCAAGTCAGCTTTCTGGAGAAACATCATTTTTTTACGCACACCAACCGCCGTCGCCGCGCTCCCCGCAAGCAGCGTTATCTAAAGGAATTAAAAAAGATAGTAGCCGGATATGAAAAAACTGCCTAATAGCAGGCAGCGATTTTTCGGGGCTGTACGTTTTTATCACAGTTTGATGATATAGGCGTTAATACACTGGGCAGCCCCTACTTTATACTCACTAGTTTTACAATGCTATATGTTTTTGATAAGGAGGGGCTGCTTGATTTTTTGCTACTAAAACGCCACAATTATTCCACTCTTCTATATATTTACCACTCATTACTTGGTATCCTTCAAAATGTTTCTATCTTTGTGGTACACTTTTTGATTTGCTACTCAAATCATTATACTACCAATTCTTATAAAAAATTTTCTAAGAAAAATATAATAGTCGCTTCGTCGCAATAAGACGTTGTGCTAACCCAAACTATTCTAAATAAACCTACAACTATATAGACACGATGCAAAAAGCATCGAGCAGCTATCTATTCGACGCTGCTCGATGATTGATTGTTTACCAAATAGGTATCACATCATAGAGAAAACAAAATGCGTAGTGTCAAATTATTAAGGGAGAACGATTGTCTATTAAAAAATGTGTTCTGACAGAACGCTACCGATGGATCAAAGCGCCACGACAATACAGTATGTATTTGCTATAGCACGAAACAAAAAACAGCAGTTCCTTGAAATACCGAAGCCCACCACCGAAAAAAGTGGTCTTGTAAAGAGCTATCGGCGCAGTTTTCCTTTTTAGCTTGGTAAAAATAGCATCAAGCAGCTGCCCGGTAAGATTCTGCTTGATGCACTGTGGTTTTTTTACCAAATTTCACACTAAAAATGACATACATAAGAAGTTTAAATAAGGGAGAACGGTTACCTTGTAAAACCCAAGAACCAAAGTAATGTCGTCTATCCACAAACACACAGTGCAAAGGTAGCGGGTGCAACTGCTGATTGCAAGCGCAAAAAATACACTATAGTACACAGAAGATTATGCGGTTTTCAACTATCCCGATGATCAATTAATTGATAGTCAATTAATTGCCATTTTGAATAAACGCAAATTTTGATTCGGTTCATCTTAAACCGAACATTGTTAGCTACTCTTAATAAAGAATATAATGACTAAATTTTTCAATTTACCCAAATCCAAATGATACGCCTATCCAAGTCATACAACTTAGATACGCTTTCAAAAAGAGCAAATCTATTACTATGCAAACATAGTAGTGTTTGATGCAATAATCCACCACAAGTTCTGCAATTCTAAACGCTTTAGATTTGCATTATAAGTTTGCGTATTCGTTTGCAAAAATCTAATAATCAATCATTTATATTCTTAAAATATAAGAATAATTGATTCGTCGGAGACGTATTGGTCAATAATTTAATCCTAATACGCTAATCGGTTCATGTATAGCCTGTAAATATTATATACCTCCCATGTCAACTCCAATAATAGAACATTCTGTAGTTGTGGTATCAGATTCACTTACATTAGAGCTATCTGTGTTAGGTGTAAAATTAAGTGTTGTCAAATAAATGAAAGTTGCTACAATAGTAGCCATAGTTTTAAATTTTTTAATTTTGATTAATTATACAAAAGTACGAATAAAAACAAAATAAGTCAGGTCAAAAAACAGATCTCTGAGGTCAGCTCGGTTTTTTTAATATGCTGTCCCAAAATTACTCCGAACATACTGACTATGCAAAACAGATTAGAGCAATACTAATTCCCTATTATTGCATAGCAGTGTTCATCAAGTTATTTAAAAATTGAATATCAATATTTTGTATTTTAAAAAATATAAAAACTATTGATATTTGAGTAGTTTTAAATGGAAACTATTAAAAAAACTAAGTGCTATTTCTGAAAATGACTACCAACCTAATACATCGGCATTAGTCACCGAGCATTCAGTAGTAGTTGTAGATGAATCGGTTGCAGTAGAATTATCGGTATTAGGTGTAACAGTTAATGTTACGAAATAAATGAAAGTTGCAATAATCGTAGCCATAGTTTTGAATTTTTTAATTTTTATTCAAAACTATGGGATAATTACAGCATCATTAGTAACTTTTTTTAATTATTTTAACACGATACTATAAAAGTAATTTTTTGATTCACATCTAATACTAGATTGACTATCAAGGAATTGCAAATAAGGAAAAAAGGATTATTTTTGAAATTTTAACTAATTTCAATGCCTAAATGGAAGATTTAAAATCATTTGTAGGAGCTATCACTCGTAATAAGGTCAAGCAAATAGACGTAATTGGAAATGCTAAAAGTAGCCAGTCCCAGGTGCAGCAGTTATACGAAGGTATATCAGAAGGGAAAATAAATGAAGACGAAGATATTATTGCTGTCTTTTTCCCAAACAGCGATAATAGTGCATTTTACGCCAGTAGGCTTAAGAAAAGGCTAAAAAAGCGGCTTACTAATACCCTTTTTTTTGTAGATGTAAATCAACAAAGTTTTAACGAGCATAACCGTGCTTATATTATTTGCTATAAACAAGTTACAGCATCCAAAATCTTATTTGGATTGAATGCCCGCCAAGCATCTGTACCCCTTGCCGAAGAGGCACTTAAATTAGCCCTAGAATTTGAATTTGTAGAACTTATTCTTTCGCTGGCTCGGGATCTTCAGCTTTATTACGGAACCATTACCGGAGAAAAGAAGAAGTTGGAACGAATGGGGGAAATCCTCGACCAGTTTACAAAAGTGCTACAAGCGGAAATACAAGTAGAAAAATATTATGCTACTATCATGAATCACTTTGTAGCTTCTAAAGCGACTAAGCCTGAAATCAAAGATGAGGTAGAACAATGCGCTAAGCAAATTGAGGAATTATTTAAAGAAATATCTTCTCCTCGGTTTAATTTTTTTGGGTATTTAATTTTGACACTGCGGTATGAAGTAGCGAATGATTATAAAAACACCCTAAAAATATGTGAAAAGGCATTAGCCTATTTTGAACCTATTGCGAGTAAGGTCTCTATTGGCAATATTTTTAGTTTTGCTCTAAAAGTTTTAGCATATGAAATTTATTTAGGCAATTTTGAAGCAGCAAAAATCGCAGCAGAGAAATGCTTTCAGTTTTCGCGAGAAGGAACATACAATTGGTTTTTAACTTGTGACTATGCAATTATTAGCGGCTTTCATTCTAAAAATTTTCAAGATGCTTATCTATTTTATGACAAGGCAGCCAGCCATTCTAACTTTGAAAAGCAGCCTTCAAGTACAAGAGAACGCTGGTATATATTGGAAGCTTACATCTATTACTTTCTGTTTACAAAGAAATTAACAGTTTCTGACCAAAACACTTTCAAAAAATTTAGACTCAGCAAATTTCTAAATAATGTGCCTGTTCACTTCAAGGATAAAAGAGGTGCTAATGTTTCTATCATTGTCTTACAAATTCTTTTCTTACTCCAACAAAAAAAATATAACGAGATTATTGACCGTACGGACTCTTTAAAGACCTATACCCAACGCTACTTAAAGCAAGACGACACTTATCGCAGTAGTTGTTTTATTAATATGTTATTAACTTTACCCGATTGCAGTTTCCATAAAAAAGCAGTATTGAGAAAATCAGAAAAATATTGGAATAAACTTCTCGAAGTACCAATGAGTGCTGCCAATCAAAATGCTGAAATTGAAATCGTCCCCTACGAAATGCTCTGGGAGTTTGTGTTGGAGTCTTTGGATGAGAAGTGGCATTGAGGGAAGAGAAAACTCGGCAGACATTGCATTCATTGGGTAGAGCGCTACCACTTCGGTAGGTTTTGGCTTATTTTCCTGATAGCGCAAAAAAATACATGGCGTAGATTTGCCGGGTTCTCTTTGAAAAGAGAACCCGGCATTTTATAAAACGGATTTTCTCCGTTTTTACTCTATCTGTATTAAAATTTTAATTTGATCCTTAGCGGTGTACTTCTTAATGGTTGCTACATCCCGGATAATGGTGATTGTTGAATGATCATACTTTCCGGCTTTAGCATTTAATTCAAAGGAATCCACGTTTATTATATTTCCTCGTTCCAACACTAAGATGCTTTCTTTTCTTTTCTCTCCCAGTATGGTCATTTTGTATTTTATTTCCGTCATTTCCCTGCTTTCCAGAGAGGCATCTATTGGATAGACGCGGTCCATACTGTCAATGACTATTTTAAATGAATCATTCACCTGAGATAAAAGCGGTGCGCTCGTACCACAAACTAAAAGCAAGGTAATTAAGAAATTAAATTTTATTTCCGTGTTCACATGTTTAATTTATTATTTAAGCCCATGCTTGTCCTGGTCCTGCACAAATTGGATCTAATCCCGCACAATTACCTGCAGAATCTCCGCAACAACTCCATGGGACAATAGAGCCATTTGGATTTTCGAAATAAAGACAATAAACGAAGCATGAACCTCCATCATATACATATCCATATTTAAACCCTGGTGTTCTTAACTCAATGTTACTACTACTATTACTATCATCAATAAAAGTAGTTTTCTTATAGGAGAACATTGATATATTATGACCATCAACCTCAAATACTTTTTCTTCAATTTCGTCTGAGATCATTTTTGGGCTGCCGTCCTTAACTATAATTTCTACTTCTATTTGTGCAAGCTCTCCTAATGACCCAATCTTAAGATTGGGATTGATATACTTTGGAAAGTTAACAATTCTTCTAGTACTTACGAGCAAACTTTCTTGCTCTGAACAGGAAGTGATAATTATTGATGTAATCATCAAGAAAAATAATAACGTGTTTTTCATTATTTA
>CAZJXN010000121.1:0-16151 GCA_964549655.1 uncultured Saprospiraceae bacterium | reverse complement strand
TTTCAAAGAACTGGGAGGTCATTTTCACCTAACTAAAAGTGTACGGCTGGAAAATGTTTGTTCTTATTTAATAGTTGTAAAAATTTACACGCCCATGAGAGATTACCTTCCACACGGTGATACCGAATTACTCCTCTGGCTCACCAATTTCAACAACAAAATCAGGATGCACAGCGCTGCTTTTAATTTGATGCCTGCGGATATAGCAGACATTAATATAAAAGGAGACGCGCTCGTGTAAGCGGTACAGGATGCCAATACCAAAAAAGAGGAAGCGACAAAGTTCATCACCCACAAAAATGACGTGCGAGGTGATTTTTTCCACCAATGTGCGAAAGAAAGTAACGCGCATCAAAGCGCATAAAAATTACACCGATGCGATGGGTCGAGAATTAGGCATTATCGGCACGACTACTACTTTTGATGCAACTGGGTATAAGCCCTTCCTTTCTGTGGAAGTCACGGGCGGCTTGGTGGGCATCAAATTTCAGAAGAAAGGCGTAGATGGCGTGAATATTTACTGCCGCCGGAAAGGCGAGGTGAGTTGGCGTTTCCTCGCACGCGATACGCGCAGCCCGTATGATGACCATATCAAATTGGAAAATCCTTCGCAACCGGAGCATTGGGAGTATCGTGCTTACGGGGTCGTCAATGATATGGAAATTGGGCAGCCGAGTGATGTGGTGGAAGTGATATTTGGCGCGTAAAGGGTGTATGGGATGAACCGAGCGCACGCTGCCCCAAGTTTGCAACTTTCGAGGTTTTAATAAAAGAAAGTCGGAGACTTTAATAGGAACGCGGATGACGCAGACGATAGAAAAGTCACAGACTTTTATTTATTGGCTGTCGGCAGTTGCAAACTGCCGACAGCGGATTGTTAGAGCCTTACTTGCCTACGGCTTAGCGACCGTTCTTAATGCGCCAATGCCTGCCTCCCACAGTTTTTTATTCAAAGTGGGCACAGCAGTATGCAGTAGCGTATTTCCTTCCTGTTTTAGTTTCTCCCAGGTCACATTCAGTTCGGCAATTCGATCTCGAGCGGGTTGATTGATGCGGGGAATGCTGCTGGTTGCCTGATTGATGACAAACAGATAATTGGCGGTAAATTTATTCGGGAAGTTTTCTACATCATCGTAGGCTTTGGATTTGCGCTGCACCATTTCTTCATCCCAGGCTTTCATTTTGGCAACTAGGTCTTGTGCTTCTTTTTTCAAACCTGGCTGATTTTTGCTGTCCAAATCGGCTATAACTCCACTTAACTGCTTTTGCAAAGCCATCAGATCATTGATCATCTGGTGCATGGCATTCAATTCCCGCTCCACAGTGGTCATAAATTGATGGTAGCTGGTGTAGTCCTCGGCGGTGAGTCCGTACAAAGGATTCGGAAGAATAGTGAAGGGGGTTTTTAATTCCTGCGCGCCCACTTTCAATTGCAGGGTATATTCGCCGGGTGCGACTTTATGCCCCTCGTAACTTCCCTCGATGTAAGCCGAAGCGCCTAACATCGTTGGGTACTGCATATCCCAGACAAAGCGGTTTAAGCCTTTCTTTTTGGATATTTTTGGTTCTGCCGGAGGAGCCCCGGGATAGGATTGATAATCTTTGTCTGCTTTAGAACTCAGGCGGCGCACGAGTCCTCCGTTCTTATCCGTGATGGTCATTTCCAAATCCGTCGAATCCATTGCTTGCGGTAAATGGTAATAAATCACCACGCCAGTCGCAGGATTCACGCCTCGTAAAGGGTTAGTTCCATCAAAATCTTCGTCACTACTATTCAATTCACTGCCGTCATTGGAAAGCAAGGCAGCGTCTGGAGTATATAAAATTGCTTGATTCGGTGCTGTTTTATACTGTCGCAACAGCCCCAGATCGTCCAAAATCCAAAACGCTCTGCCAGAAGTCGCCACAATCAAATCGTCATGCTTAATCATTAAATCCGTGATAGGCGTAACCGGAAGATTCAAATTGAATTTTTCCCAATTTTTACCTCCATTCCAGGACAAATAAATGCCGGTCTCGGTTCCTGCGAACAACAAATCCTTCCGTTTAGGATCTTCCCGCACCACTCTGGTGAAAGCCCCCACCGGAATATTGCCGGTAATGTCCGTCCAGGTTTTACCATAATCGGTGGTTTTCATTAATTTCGGCGTGTGGTCATTGAATTTGTATCGCGTCGTAGCAATATAGGCAGTGGCGGGGTCGTGCGGCGAGACTTCAATGGCATTGACCAGGCATTCTTTCAGCGTTTTTGGCGTGATGTTCATCCAAGTTTTCCCATTATCTTTGGTCAATTGCACGTAGCCATCATCGGTTCCTACCCAAATCACGCCTTTCTCCTGTGGAGATTCCATAACATAAGCGATGGTGCCATAATTCTCCGCGCCTACTGCTTCATTGGTGTAAGGACTGCCGCCTTTGCCCTGTTTTGCTTTCTCATTTCGGGTCAGGTCGGGCGAAGCTTCTTCCCAGGTTTTTCCCGTATCCCTGGTACGTAACAAGACTTGTGCGGCATGATAAAATGTATTGGATTCGTGTTGTGACCAAATAGTGGGTGCGCTCCAATTAAAACGATATTTCATATCACTGGCATCCATGCCCAGGTACTGAATGGGGGCAGCCATGATGTTTGTGCCGGCATTGGCTTTTGTATCCAACACTTCTATTGTACCCTGATAACTACCGCCCAGCACATATCTTGGATCGTCCGGGTTAAAAGCCAAAAAAGCACTTTCTCCGCCTGCCGAGGCAGCCCAGCTATTGGTACTAATGCCATAAGACCCCAATTCCCGATGGGCAATCGAAATGGAGGTGTTATCCTGTTGTCCTGCGTAAATGCGGTACGGGAATTGGTTATCTACATTGATTCTATAAAATTGACCCGTTGGCATATTATTTTGCGGAGACCAAGATGCGCCGTAATTGAAACTAATCGCTGCGCCGCCATCATTGGCAATACACAGGTTTTTAGAATTAGTCGGATTAATCCAGAGGTCGTGATAATCGCCGTGCGTACCCCTCAGCGTTTCCCAAGTTTTTCCACCGTCTATGGAGCGCAACGCAGGGGCACTCAAAACGTACACCGTATTTTCATCCTTCGGGTCGGCAAATACTTCGATGTAATACCAGGCACGTTGTACCAATTGGTGGTCGGCACTGATTCTACTCCAAGATTTTCCGGCATTGTTAGAAACAAAAAGTCCACCTTTTTCCTGTTCTGAATCGCTTTCAATCAAAGCATATACTTTTTGGGGATTGGATTGGCAAACCGCGATCGCCATCTTACCTTTTTCTGCGGGCAATCCTTCGGTCATGGCTGTCCAAGTCGCTCCGCCATCCGTTGATTTATACAATCCACTGCCCGGACCGCCACTGATTACTTTCCATGGCAAGCGTTGATGTTCCCACATTGCAGCATACAAAATATTCGGGTCGGAAAGGTCCATTGATAATTCTGCGCATCCGGTGCGATCATTTACGTACAGCACTTTATTCCAGGTGACACCACCATCTATTGATTTAAAAATACCTCTCTCTACATTATTATCATTGAGGTGTCCTTGCGCTGCGACGTACAAAATATCGGGATTTTTTGGATGAATCACGATTCTGGCAATTTGTTGGGTTTCTTTCAAGCCGATATATTTCCAGGTCTTTCCTGCGTCCGTTGATTTATACACGCCGTCGCCGTAGGAAGTCATTACGCCGCGCGGCGCGTGTTCTCCCATGCCCACATATACCACATTCGGGTCACTGGCGGAAACGGCTACCGCACCCACCGAACCTGTTTTAAAATAGCCGTCCGAAATATTTTGCCAGCGATGCCCCGCATCTTCCGTTTTCCACAAGCCCCCACCGGTCGTTCCCATGTAATACGTGAGCGGATCACCAATTACACCCGAAGCACAGACGGATCTTCCGCCTCTGAAAGGTCCGATATTTCTATATTTTAAAGGTTTGAAGACAGCCGCGAGTCCGGACTCATTAGTTGTAGTATCACGGGAGCCTTGCGCGAAAAGCGTAAGCGTGCTACCCAAAACAATCATGATAAAGGTGAATAGTTGTTGCATTCCTTTTGTTTTAGGGGGTCAAAATAAGCAATATTTGGAGAAATCAGCTTTAAGCGGAGGATTGAAATTGCTTTAAAAACAGGTTCGAAGAAAAATTTACCGTTCAACTATTTACCCATCCAAAGCATTTTATTAGCAACTAAAATACGCTAAAAATGAAGCAACATATCGCATTTTCTATATTCACGCTATTAATTTTGGCAGGCAGTTTATCGGTATCAAGTTGCCAGCGCAAAGGTACGCAGACCTCCGACACTAGTGTCAGCACTGCTACTACATCCGTCAATCAGCAGATTCAATCGGAGAAAGGCGCGCCAATGTTGGTGGGAAAAATCAATCGCGCCGGATTGCAAAGTGAACCTTTTGGCACTTGGTTTAAAGAAGGTTATCAAAATTACACGGTAGATGCCGCTACGCTACAAACCGTGAAAGACAAGTTGAAAGATACGGAAGTGCTCGTTTTTATGGGTACGTGGTGCAGCGACAGCAAGCGAGAAGTGCCGCATTTTTATAAAATTTTGGATAATGTGGGCTATTCGGAGAAAAAGTTACAAGTGGTAGCCGTGGATAATCAGAAACAAACACCGGACCAGGCAGAAAAAATCTGGAAGATCGAATACGTTCCAACCATTATTTTGCTGAAAGAAGGCAAAGAAATAGGTAGAATCGTGGAAACACCACAGGAAACGCTGGAGAAGGATTTGTCAAAAATACTTTCTAATTAAAGACAATTATAAATACTTTATAAAGATTTAGGAAAATTTAAAGTTTTCCTAAATCTTTATAATTTTTTATTAATTCAAACCTGTCAGCACCATTTTTTCTCCCGTTTTTAGTGCTATCTCTTTTCCTTTCCAAACCAAAACGCCACTCGTATTTTTAGGAAGCGTCACCTCCGCCGTCCATGTTTTATCTTTTTTATAACTCACCAGAATCATTCCATTCGGGTGCGGCATACTACCGGAAGCCGTCGTCAAAGTGCCTAAATGCGGCTCAATTCTCACTTTTTTAAAACCCGGCGCAGCACTGTCTACGCCCAAAACGGTGCGTAAAAACTCAATATTTGGATGCGCACCCCAAGCGTGGCAATCAGAGCGGGTGCGATTGATGTCGGAAATTTCTGCCAGCGTGGTCATGCCTTGCGCGAGGTTTTCTTTCCAAACGTCGAGCCAATTTAAATAATCATTTCCCAGACCGGCTTTAATTAAAGCTTGATACGTGTAATATTTGAAGTAAATAGTCGCCTGCGCGAGCAAGGTATCGTTTAAAATTTTAGTGGCAATTACTTTTGATTCTGCGGGCGTTGCAACATTGGTCAGAATTGCCAAGGCATTGACGTGCTGCGAGAATAGGTCTTTTTCGGGCGTGTCCGCAAATACTTTTTTAGTGGTATCCCAATATTTTTGTCGAATGGTTTGCTGTAATTGGCTGGCTCTTTTTTGAAATAGAGCGGCTTGTTCGGGCGAACCAAGATTTTTTTCTAATTCCCCTGCGATTTGATATGCCCACAACAATTGAAAATCCAAAGCTGCTGAATTGCCATTTTTTCCAACAGGCGCAATGCCTCTATCCCAGCCCGTATCTTCGCACCAATCGGTAAAATTCCAATACGATAAATCTTTTAGTGAGCCGTCTGCCTGCTGATGTTGATTGAAAAAATGTAAGACTTGGCGCATTCCGGGCAATTTCGATTTTACAAAATCTGCATCCGGTCGGTACATCCAATAATCGTGCAACATCCCAATCCACCACAGCGAAAACGGCGCGATAATCTGCTGCTGCGCACTCGGATAGCGACTGAGCGTGATGCCCTCCGCGATGCGCGAATCATCAATTTGGTCAATCGCATGGCGTGCCAATCGGTCGTCACCGGCATTATAAAAAGAAACCAACGCTTGAATCCGCGTATCGCCGATGTATTGCAATTGTTCGTAATATGGGCAATCCATATACGTCTCATTTGCGCAAAGCCGTGCCGTGCGCCAACCGATGTCCATCATTTGATTATAAACCGGATTGCCAACGTCTAATTTGGCTTTGAATTCAAACGGAAATCCAGAAAAAGTGCCATATAAATCTTCAATCACGAGCGGCTCGTTTTTCGTCTCCACTTTCAATTGCAAATAGCGATAGGTGCGCCACGCCAGTGCAGTAAACTCTTGATTTTCAGTGCCATTTGAAATGATGCTATCTTGTTTGCCCACAAAACGCTTGCCTTCCACGTCATTGCGATTCCCTTTTTGAGTTTGTTCTTTCCAATTTTTTTGGCCGCCTTCATTCACATACAAACCTTCGGCGTACCGCAGCGAAATCGTGGCATCTTTTCCTTTACTAAAAATTATGGTTGGATACGCATTCGTCAAAAAAGATTGGTCTAACAAAATCGTGGCACTCGTATTCGCAGCAATCGGAAAAGCTACTTTTTGCGCTGGAAAAGCCTTTGCAATCTGGGTTCCTTCTACGCTGCGCACTTCTTGCAAACGTTGTACCGTCAGTTCCATCTGCGGAATCGGGCGCGGCACGAGCATCCCACCATTTGTCCAGTTGAAAACGCCTTTGGGTAGACCTGTTTCGAGTTCATTCGCGTTTTTCCAATTCGTATCATCCAAATTAGAATTTTTCCAACCCGTTTTTGCTTGGTTCATATCCACGAGTTCGCCCGGACCCGCCACGTAGAACGTATAAATCAAATCCGGTGTCAGCGGTTTATAACTTTCATCGCGTGCGCATTTCCAAGTTTTATTTGTATTTAAAATCTCTTCCACAGCCGTATTGCCTTGCAAAATAAACGCCGTGCGTAGCGACATTTGGGCTAAAGGCGTTTGCTCGCCATCATTCCACACGACTGCCGAAATTTGATTTTTTCCGGTTTGCAAAAAAGGCGCAATATCCACCGTTTCAAAATACCAATGATACTGGTCGCCCCGCGCCGGACCGTGGGACGCGAGCTTGCCATTCACAAATAACTTGTAGCGATTATCCGCAGAAACATGAATAATAAACGAATCGGGTTTTGTTGAAAATTCTACATTTTTACGAAATAAATACACGCCGTAATCTTTGGGCGATTCGTTTGGCACGGAAATCCAGAAGGCGTTCCAAGGTTTGTTTAATCGTTCAGAATGAATGGTTTGCGCTTGCAAACAGCAGGAAATTGCCAAAAGCAATAAAAGTGTGGTTAGTTTCATACAGGGTAGGTGTTGAAAAATTTCAATAAAAATAAGATATTTTTTTTAAATTTATTGGATTATGGACGCTTGTCTTGATTACATCTACGAACGCGAAGGCAATCAGCAAGAGATTATGCTGTATTTGCATCATTTGCTCTTATCTTATCCGGATGTGAAAACTAAAATGCGGTACAAAATTCCTTTTTACGACCGCAATCACTGGGTTTGTTATTTGAATCCAACCAAAGATGGTAAAGTGGAACTGGGTTTTGTGCGTGGCAATGAATTGTCGAATGAGCAAGGCTTACTGGAAGCACGCGACAGAATGCAAGTAATGGGCATTCTTCTTGAAAAAATCGAGGATATTCCAGAAAAGACTTTGCACGAGATATTACAAGAAGCATTTTTATTGGATGAAAATGTAAAGTACGCTTCGAAACGGAAGCTCAACAAGTAATTGAAAGCGTCCTAGGGTCCCCAACCGTAGGACGCTTTCCATATTCATCGTTCATTATCATTGTCAAAATCCTCATTATCAGGCTGTTCCACACCGCAGCTATCCGGTCGCGTTTGCACCAAATACAAGTTGAGTTGCTCGCCCATGCGCATCGTTTGCCCTTGCACGTACTCTGGTTCTTGTTTCCAAATATAAGCATTTTCCATATCTGTCACTTCGCCGAAGATATTGCCGACTGCCAGGTTATTGGTGCTGATGAGGAACGACGCGGCTTTGTAAGTCTGACAAACGAGATTCGGAATTTCTACAAACTCCGCGCTGCGTTCCGTGATAACGAATTCGAGCAAACTACCCATTGGCACTTCCACACCCGATTGTAAGTCGGCATCCGTAATTTTTCGTCCATTTATAAAAAAATATAGAATCGTATTCGGCTCCATTTTAGCGTCAAATACCCTTTCTTTGGTGGAATAACGCATTCCCAGATTGGCTATTTTTTTAGTATATTGATTATAGTCATAACTACCCACTAAATCTGGTAGCAATTTATTACTCGGCACACTTTTGATAATGGTGAGATAAATGCGTCGCCGCTGTTTCACTCTGGAAAAAGGACTTGGGTCTTGGTCTACCACAGTTCCAGGCGCTTCGTTTCTGTTTCGATTGGTTGCATCAATGGAATCAATTACGACTACTTTAAAACTCCGGTCACGCGCGCGGCGCATCGCCTCTTCCACCGTCATACCTACATAATTACCTACTTGTACCGACTCGTTGTGACGCGTATAAACCCGCAACGCCATCGAAGTGAGAAAAAATAAACCGAACATCGTCACCAGCCAAACAGCGAAGTTTTTCAAAAAAATCGGTGATTTTAGAAATTGCCAAACCTCGTAAGCGATTCGTTTCACATTTTCCCACAATAATTCTAAAGAGAAAGGCGAAGCAGCGGTTGTCTTTTTGAATCGGTCTTGTAATTGCATAGATAAACTTGGTTGCGGCGTTGGTAGCACTGGATTTTCGGGTACGCCAAGTGGATAAAACGGCTGCACTTCTTGTACGCTCAATTCTGGTTCGAGTAATGGCACAGGCACTGGTTCTGCGGCAATTGCTTCTCGTTTTTTCTTTTGAAAGGCGAAACGCAGGATTTTATCAATAAACTCGTAGGGTTTGTAACCACTCAAAGCTGCCTGATGAAAAATAGCGGTCGCAGGCGTCATGCCCGGCAGGGAATTCACTTCAATGATGATAGTTTCTACCCGACTATCTTCATACCCGCGCACGAAAGCGTCAATGCGCGCGTAACCCTGCACGTTGAGGATGCGAGCGGCGCGTTCGAGGTCACTTTTTACTTGGCTGGCAACAACTTCATAATTTGGTTTGAAACGAGCCGGCGTGATATTTTGACCTTCGCCGGCAAGAAATTTTTCTTCTAACGACAAGACTTCGCCACTCGCCAATGTCTCCGATGGTTCAAACATTTCATAGCGAATGCTGCTATCTGGATTAAAATGGGTCAGAAAACCGCCCGTCACTTCCATGAACGACTGCGCACCTTCGGCACTGATGAGGGTTTCAAACAAAATCTCGCCCTTGCGCGGAAATTCTTCTTTTGGTTTTAATTTCAACGTGCGCCGCGCCTCCTCGCCTTCTTGTCCAAATGGACGATACATCAAACGCACAAACGCTTCCAATTGCTGGCGCGAATTAATCACTTTCACCGCAGAACTACAGCCATCGTCCACGGGTTTGGCGATAAACGGATAGCGAAAACGACTTTCGATTCGACTAAAAAAGTCCTGCGGATTGACCTCATAATCCGATTTTTTCAACACCAATTGCTCGGCGACCGCGAAATTATTGCGTTTCAGCGCTTGTAAAGTCTGGTGCTTATTGATGGTAATTGCAGAAGATTGCGCATCGGAACCGTTATATGGAATGTCGTATTTGTCTAATATGGCTTGCAATTGTCCGTCCTCGCCGGGTCGCCCGTGCAGCGCGATGAACACGCCATCCACCATTTTTTGCAACTCTTGTATCTCCAATTCTCTTGGTTCAAAAATCACATCGCGCGAGCCATATTTGTGCGTAATGTCAAAACATTGGGCTTTGATATATTCAATCAGCGGATGCTTTTTAAAATGTAAAATTTTGTCGCGAATATCGTCGGCATTGTCTTTCAACAACAAATTAATTGGAATTCGATAGAGTTGAAAATTGCCATCTTCACCCGTTAAAAAAACGGGCATTGGCTCGTATTTATCCGAACTTGCTAATTTTTCATAAATATTCCGACCACTTTCTACCGAAATATGCCGCTCAAACGAATAACCGCCGAGTACCACAGCGATGCGCCGCTGCTTCGCCGTAGCCGATTGCAGTGCGTGAATATTTTCATCCAATAAATCCAGCAGCGTTTTGTAAGCTGCTCGGTCCCGATGTTCGCCGAGTCTTTCCTGTAAGGAAATTCTAAGAATAAAAGTCAAAAACTGCGAAGGATTCAAGCCAATTTCCGCCGCTTGATGGAAAAAGAAAGACGAAGGCAGCATCCCGGAAGTCGTATTCGGGTCGTTTAAAAAAATCTTATTTTCGGCAGTAATAAAACCGTCAATTCGAGCATACACATGAAAACCCAATTCTACAAAAAGCCGCTCCGCTTCGCTGCGAATGGCGTTGATTTGGGCTTCGGGCAAGTCTATCGGCGTGAGTTTGCGCGACAAGCCTGGCATATATTTGGAACGATAATCGAATATTTCGCTGCCTTTGATAATTTCCGTTGGCGGCAAGCCAATCGCCGTGCCATCTTCCTGCCGGATGACGATGCAAGAAAATTCCCGACCGCGTATAAATTCTTCCACAATGACCTGAGATTCAGTCAAATAACCTTCGAGAATGAATGCACCCGCTTCCAAGTCGGCATTCACTGCTTTCTCATTAAGGTAATCCATCAATTTTTCAGGATGATAGATCGTGACGGTTTCGTCTTTAAAAGTCACATTCATCGGAAAGCCCACGCCATCGCGGATGTCGGTCAGCAGGCGCACATAGTCGGTCCGCTCGTATTCGCTATTGTTCCGCCAACGTTCTACTGTTACAATTTCTCTGAAAAACGCCTGATTCACCGCCTCTTCAAATGCTTCCAAACCACCATCTTCTTCTACAATTGAAACGCCAATTGAAGACCCTTGATTGGACGGACGAATGACCAATGGAAAGCCAACTGCCGCTACCGAATCCTGGTACCAATCGCTTACACTACTGCGAATCCAGTCTTCGCGGTCAATGACCAAAATTTTCGGGGCTTCAAAACCATGCTCTGGCATCAACTGTTTTTGCAATACTTTATCCATTCCAATCTCGCTGGAGCGCACGCCACTACCCGTGTACGGAATTTTTAAATCGTCTAATTGCTGCTGTATTTGCCCGTCTTCGCCAAATTCTCCGTGCAAGGCTAAGAAAGCGATATTGATAAGTTGTGGGAGTTCTTCGGGTTGAATTTTTCGACCCACTTTTGCGATAAGTGCCGTTTGTTCCAGCTCCGACAACTGCCCCATGCTTTCGAGGTAAATCTGAAACTCGTGTTCGGAAGTCGGCAAATAATCTACCGGCGGGTAAAAATCGCGGATGGAGCCTTTGTAAATATTTTTCCAGTCGAGCAAGATAAAATTGCGAAAGCTATCTATAAAAATGGGGACTGGCTCGAACAGCGTTTTGTTCAGGTTGTCGTACACCGTGCGCCCACCAGCGAAAGAAATTTCGCGTTCGCGGGACGGACCGCCAAAAAAAATGCCTATATTTATTTTCATCGCGCGTTTTCTCTAAAACCTTGTTAAGGCAAGCAAAGGGATATTTTTAATTGATTGGTGGCAAAAATAACAAAAGTTTGGGAGTTCCATATTTAAGGTTCCAGCATTCCAGGTTTTGAATTGCATTACCAGTTAAGAAAAGTGTAATTTCCGTTTGCTCCGAGTCTTCTTAGTGGCAACGCACGCGTAGGCTGAAAACTTGATTTAATAAGCGGTATCGTCGCCGCTGCGCAACTGAAGACTTGGGCGGAAGGGAAAATAAACTTAAATCTTACCCATGAATTAAAAGACTTCCTTCTTTATAAATAGTGCAGAAAGCAGTAAGGATAAAATAAGGACAAAAGGAAAGTAAAGTAGTAAAGACGTTAATATACCAGAAAAAGAATACCTTGCTCGGATAGTGTTTTCCACATCCTCTAAAGTTGTATTATTTAGAGCGTCCATAGTGCGTAGTTCTTCCTGGCTGGCATGGAATTCTTCTTGAGCCATTGACTGAATGATCTCCGCATCTCCCCAATTAACAATGTACCAAATTGTGACATAATCAGTAATACTCATTGCTAAAAAAGTGCAGAAAACAACAGCAACTAACCGAAAAAAGTTCGCATTTTTCTGTTTTGTACGCACTTGATAAAGATAAAATAAAACCAGACTCCCTGATAATAGAAAGTAATAGTTGCTCCACTTAACACTTACCAAACTTTCAGGAAACGCAAGTAAAGCAATAAGCCTTAAACAAATATATAATAAAACAACAATCAACAGATTTGTAGTGACGCCAGGTGTACTCATGGATAAATAAGCTATACTTTAATTAAAAAATTACGCCTGTCTATAAAATAGGCACTTGCTAATACCATTACAAATGTAAGTAAACTATACCCTTCGTATTTAAATAAAGAAAAATTATACGATAGCGTTGAAGAAAAATGTTGATTCATTAGTCTATCGGATTGTGCCGCAAAACCGGAAGGAATAATCCTAGATAAGCGAGAGACATTGGCAAACCATAGCAATACGACCAAAGCCGCCGCTAAAACTGAATTCCGAACATACAAATTTAGCATACTGACGATGGCAAGGTATCCCCACAAACATATATATATCCGCAGTGCTATCAAAAGTTGGAAAGGAATTGTTTCACTATAATTGTAATTTAATATTTGAATTTCATTGTAACTATGATTATTCAATCCATTATAGTACGTTCCGGTTGCAACAATAAGTATGTATAAAAGAATGAAGAATAATATTGAGATAAACAAAGCCATTACTTTTGAAAGAAAAAAAGTAAAAGAACTTACAGGCAGTGTTTTTATCTTTTTGAATATATCATTTTGATATTCCAGTTGAAAATGAACCACAGTGAGAAGCCCGCTAATCAAAACGAGTAGCAGAATGTCAAAGTAACGATACAATAACAAAATAAACCATGGATTTGCGCCCGGCATCTCCCGCACTTTGACTGGATTAAGTAATTTAGTAGATTCGAAGGATAGATAGCTGCAAGCAATAGTAAAGAAAAGTACGTAGCCCCAAACGGTTTTTGTATGCCATAGTTTTAATAATTCTAACTTGATCAGTCTAAACATAAAATTAATCATTTACGAAAAATAAGATTTTACTTCTCTATTGGTAAAATATAAAAAAACAAGTACATACACTACATTCAACATAATATCCTCTAACCGGGGTTTTCCGATTATAAAGGAAAACCCGTATGGCGAAAACCATAAAAAACGCAGCAACAATCCAATGAAACCAATAAAAAAAGCTAACAAAAAAGACCGCTGAAGTTTTAAACTCAACCAAAAATGAAAAATAATTAATTTAAATATGCCTGACAGATAATAAAAAAACCAGTTGTAGTAAATAGAATACGGCTCTGGGTGGTCTTGCGTAAATAAAAAAGCATATCGGTCTACAATATAAGGTTTCAAAAACAAAAAGGTAAAAGCAAAAAGCAGCAGTTGAACAATGATTGCAAAAATCACAATAATTGTCATTTTTGCCAAAATAATATGTAGAATGGGCAGGGGCAAAAGTAGACTTTTAACCCACATCCTATTTTTATGTTCTACAAAATGAAGCCATCCTACCACTAATAAAATATTAAGCCCTATGCAAATTTCTATTTCAGAAGCGTACGACTCAATAAAAAAGTGCCAAGGGTTAGGGTCTTTGGTGATAGGAGTTGCTTGCCCGTATGATTGCACAAAGTTCTGAACAAAAAAATACGTGCCGATGAGAAATATTGTAAGCGTAACCAAGAGAAACATGCCGAGAATCGGATTGCTTCGCAATTTTAGCCACTCAATTTTTACTGCGCGTATCATGTTCATAGCACTTTCCTAGATAGTAGGTTTCCAAATTTATAGGTTTGACAGAGAAAGAGGGTTCGCCATGCGTTTGGAAATTGGAGTCTTCTAAATTCACGGTTTTAGGTAAAATAATATGAACGGCATCGCCCGACTTGTAATGCAATGCGTTTGGATACTTTAGCAAATTTTGTTCTGCCGGTGGATGTAATTCCAGCAATTCATAGGTTTGATAAAGATGCTGCAATGAAAAAGTTTCGAGTATCTGTCCCTCCCGAATAATCGCTACGCGAGTAGCCAGGCGCTCCACTTCGTTGAGTATATGCGTCGTCATTAAGAAAGTAATGCCCCTTTCTCGATTAAGTTGTATTACCAAATCGCGAAACTCTATAATGCCCTGCGGATCAAGTCCATTGGTAGGCTCATCTAAAATAACTAAAGTAGGCTGATGTAAAATCGCCGTTGCGAGTCCTAAGCGTTGTTTGAAACCGGTAGAAAGCTGGGCAGCTTTTTTATTTTTTTCTTGCTCCAATCCAACAGTTTTGATGGCTTCATCGGCATATACTTTCGGCACGTTATAATATTCTGCTATTAGGTAAGCATTTTGTTTAACCGTTAAATGTCCGTAAAAAGCAGCATTTTCAATCAACACACCTACTTTGGGCATAATAGATAGTCGGTTGGCGGGGTTCATCTCCACACCAGCTATCACAATTTTTCCGGCATCCGGCGTCAACAACCCTAAAATGTTTTTTAGTAAAGTGCTTTTACCGGCTCCGTTGGCTCCTATAATAAAAAAAATATCTTTTTCAGGAATCTCAAAGGAGATGTCTGAAAGAAAATCTTTATTTTTTGTATAAGAATAGTACAGTGAACTGATGCTTATAACAGAAGTCATGGATTTCGTTTTGAATAAGTGATGTGAGAAAACTCCCACATCACCTTCTGTCGTGCTACAATTGACGATTCCATTGAACATGCCAAGAACCATCCGAGTAGTACGATCCTGTTTCCCAATTGCCGTCTGAACAGCTCCAATTTGACACTCTAAAACCATGATATGCAATAGACCAATTTAAACTGCAACTTGGCTTGCGCAATCAGAGAAGTGGACCAAATGACTGTTACTGCAAATAAGGCGAGCATTTTCTTTTTGAATGACATAGAAACAACTTTTAAGGGTTAGAAAATAAGATTGAATCAAGGTTAGCGCCAACCCTTTACAAAAGAAAAAAGAAAAAAAAAAAATGCAAGTTTTTAGTAATATTTTTTTATTAATTCTTCAGGTCGAAAACTCTACCCAACTAAAAAAGAGAAGTAGGAAAAATTTACTTCTCTTTTTTCCATCATCTATTGCAAATCCAATTATTTTTCTACAAATTGGGGAAAAATCCAATTCGTATGAAAAAAACAGTACTCTTTTCAATGTTAATTATGGTAGCAACCATGGCTTCTGCCCAAGACAACGGCTGCGGCAGACCTCATGAAGACCCGAACAGCTACAATTCCAACAGTTCGATTTACAATCGACAACAGCCTGCTGCGAAAGTAGATTTTGTCGTTTCTCCGAATCCGACCACTGACTTCTTCGTACTCGATGCAAAGTCCTTGGAAAACGGCAACGCCAGTAAAGTGAATCTTTACAACACAACGGGACAATTAGTACGCACCTTTACCGTGACGAAAGACACGCGCTACGACGTGAGCGACCTGCGCGATGGCTTGTACTTGATACAATTTACAGATGCAAAAGACAAAACCATTACGACTCGAAAGTTGAACAAATCAAACGTTCCCGCTCGTTTTTAATCTTTTTAACCCTCATTGGTTTTTAAAACCAATGAGGGCTTCCCTCAAAGCGAGTTACTCCATACATTCCATCCTGAAAAAGCGATGAGATTCTTTTAAAATTAGGCTCTATTCTTGTTTCAAGTTGCTGTGTAAAAATTTGGCTAAAGCCGAGTAAGGTTTTGCTTTTAACCCCGCCATAAATGGCGGGGCAACTGGTAAAACGTTGACAATTAGTTGCCCCGCGCTTTAGCGCGGGGATAAAATAGTAGCGCGCTTCTGGGCTTTAGCCCAATCCTAAAAAGCAACTTGAAATCATAATTGAGCCTAAAATTATATTGGCACTCCCTTAAAAAGCTCGCCAGTATTATGCTGCAATGTTCTCCGTACCATTTGTAACGTTCTTCATCCAGCCAGCAACGTTCTTAGCTCCTCTGAGAACGTACCTGCATCGGTTCGCACCTATAATTTTTATAAAAGAAATCGTGCCGAAAATAAAAAAAAGCTGCCCCTTAATGGGAGCAGCCTCTAACCCAAACAAATAA
>CAZJXN010000120.1:11550-16355 GCA_964549655.1 uncultured Saprospiraceae bacterium | reverse complement strand
AAATAGGTTCTCCACTTGACTGATTGCCAACACGTTGGGCAGTATGACTTTTTTCTTGGGGCGCGGTATTTCAAAGAAAAATTTCTCCCGTTTGAGCACTTGCTCAAAATAAAACTTCACGGCATTGATCCGGCTATGCAGGGTATTCTCGGAGAGCTTCAAGGTATTGATGCAGTATAAAAAATAACTTTGCAGCTTTGTGGCATCCAGTTCTTCCACCTTTTTATCTTTCAGCACATACAGCAATTGCGCAAATTCGTTGCGATAGGTATGGATTGTATTGGGGCTGTAAGCCTTCAACTGTAAGGTTTCGATGTACAATTGTAGCGCGGGTTGGTTGATGGGGTGAATCTGTAACAATACCGCTTTCCCAGTCAGATTTTTGGACGGCAAACCAAATTTTTCGCGATAGTGTGCAGAATCTATTACATACCATGCCTTTCGGGATTGACTCCACTGCACCCCTACCCATTTTTTTACCTCCTCATTGAGGGCTGCATTGTATTCAAAGCGAATAAAAATAACCTCTTTTCCCTGATAAGAGGCGAGTTCGTATTGCATTTTTCTTGCAAAATTACAGCTACGGTGCGGGAAGAGTCGGCAAATAAACGTTTAGTGCCGTTTGTAGTCGTTTATAACCGGTTACAAAATGGGACTGCACGGGGAATATACAGACTATCTTAACTTAGCAAACGCACGCTTTGCACGCGCAGATGCACGCACTCAACACTCCGGCGCGTTAATATACGTACTTTTTCAGTTTGCCACACAAAAGTAATTCAAAAGTGTCAATGGCGTAAATAGTCATTAAATTTTATTTCAAACACTTGATAACGAGCAATTTAAAAATATAAAATATAAAATCAGGGTGATAAAAGAATACAAAACGCGTAGTACGCAATATTTTAAATTTCATTTTGAGCAATACAAAATGCGCAATCCCTTACGATTCCTTTTTGTCCAATAACAGGATTTGTTCCCCGATGATTTCGGTTACGTATCATTTATTGGCTTGTTTGTTTCTCAACACTCTGGCACGCTTATCGCCACTTGCGTCGCCAGCCCACCCAGCGAGGTTTCTTTATACTTATGATTCATATCCTGCGCGGTTTCCCACATGGTTTTGATGACTTCATCGAGGCTGACTTTGGCTTTCGACGGGTCGCCTTCGAGGGCGATATTCGCAGCGGTGATGGCTTTCACAGCACCCATCGAGTTGCGCTCGATGCAGGGAATTTGTACCAAGCCGCCGATAGGGTCGCAAGTCAAACCCAAGTGATGTTCCATCGCAATTTCGGAAGCCATGAGTGCTTGTTCAGGACTGCCGCCCAGACATTCCGTCAGTGCCGCCGCCGCCATTGCAGACGAAACGCCAATCTCCGCCTGACAGCCGCCCATCGCTGCGGAAATGGTCGCCCCTTTTTTGAAAATGCTTCCTACTTCGCCCGCTACGAGTAAAAATTTTATAATATCACCGTCGGTCGCTTCTTTATTTGCAAAACAAATATAATATAATAAAACCGCCGGAATCACGCCAGCCGCGCCGTTGGTAGGAGCGGTCACGACTTTTCCAAAATTGGCATTTTCTTCATTCACGGCGATGGCGAAGCAACTAATCCAACTCAGAATTTTAGAAAAATCATAATTTTTAGTACGAATGATAGCAATCCATTCATCCACGTTTTTATAAATAGCATTGCCAATCAAGTGTTGATTCATCGTTGCAGCGCGGCGCGTCACATTCAAACCGCCTGGAAGAATGCCTTCCGTATGGCAACCGAGGTACGCGCATTGCTTCATCACGTCCCAGATTTGCAGCAAGCCAACACGAATTTCTGCTGGTTTGCGCCAAGCTTGTTCGTTATTCCAGACGATTTGAGAAATATCACAGTTACATTGTTCGCAATACGCCAGCAACTCATCTCCGTGTTCAATCGGGTGTGGTAATGGCACCAATTTTTTACTGGCCGTTTCGCCTTCTTTTACTACAAAACCGCCTCCAATAGAAAAAAAAGTGGATTCGTGTAAGAGATTCATGGATGCGTCAAATGCTTTGAATGTCAAGCCATTGGGATGATAAGGAAGAACTGTCGAGAAGTGAAATTGAATATTTTCCTCCGGATTGAAAGCAATGTCTTTTTGTCCGCCTAAGCAAATTTGGTGATTGGATTGAATCGTTTGTGGAATACTTTTCACCGCTAATGGGTCAATCGTAACGGGATTTTCGCCATTCAAACCCAGCATAATGGCGATGTTTGTACCATGTCCTTTTCCGGTGAGGGCGAGCGAACCGTAGAGATTTATAGCTACTTGGCTGGTCTTTTCCAGCAGCTCGTTGGCTTGCAATTCTTTCACAAAACGCTCGGCAGCGCGCCACGGACCCAGCGTATGCGAGCTGGACGGACCCACGCCAATCTTGAGCATATCAAATACGCTGATTGGTTCCATTGGTTAGGCTATTTCTACAAAGATAGTATTGTCTCCCGCAGATTTCGCAGATAGCGCAGATTTGTTCAGTAGGCAACCCTTCTTCGCACTTACAACTATTCATATTACACTAGTAGAAGCACGGCCGCCTGCTAAGGTTTTGTATAGCACGCAGGAACGACCCGAATGGGGTGGGTCTATAAACAAAAGCAATCTGCGAAATCTGCGGGAGAAAATGGAAGTATCAATTTGTATCTGCTTCCCGAAACCGCACCGCTTCAAACCGATACTCCAACTCCCGCGAAGGCTCATCAAAGAGGAAAAAAACGAACGCCATCCCTTTGCCAGCCGCGTTCAAACAAAGCATTTTACAGTGAGCATATTCGCTGAAATTTTTTTTCGGTTTAAAATAAAAAACTGCACCCCAGTCGGCATTGAATTTTTCTTGCAGTTCAAATTTTTCTAAGGATAAAACGGTGATGGCAATATCTTCTTCATTCGTAGCCAGATGCAGCGACAAGCGCGAGGCTTCAACGTGTGGCAAGTCAAACAGAACATTGGTAGAATCGTAGGGTGTAATGAGGTAGCGGATTTCCACGTCCTCTCGACGAGAAGCGATGGCAAAGTCATATTTTTGAAATGCCGTGTTCAAAGGCACGTCGCGGTAGCTATTTTCTAATGGAATCACACAGTCCAAACGGGCAGTATCGAGCAGTTGTGCGAAACGCAGCGTAAGTTCGATTTGTGCAACGGACGTTTGTGTTAGACCAAAGCAAAGGATGCAGAGTGCTATTATTTGATGGCGCATAGAATTTTTTATTACAAGATACGCAGTCCTGTAATTTCCTGCAAGCGCTTTAACAATTTAAAAACAGGGGAATAGTATTCTGATACTAAGATGAATTACTGTCATTTTAGTATTAATTAAAACCGTAAAGTAACAGGTATCAACTGAATAGCGGAGAATCCGGCGAAATGCGTATTTTCTCTTTGATAGATTCTACGAGTGCGGGAGAAGGTTTTCGGCGGTGGATTTTACTTTTTATAAACTCGCGGAAGGATTGCTCTTTACTGAGGACTTGTAAGTAGGAGGGGTTTGCTTTTATTTCTCTTAGCAATTCCATTTCAGCACTTTCGTTCAACTCGTTGTCGAGGTACATGGTGACTTTCTGAACAAGCGCTTGATAATTGTGATCCCGCATCATTTTGTGGAAGTTTTGAGCTGCTCGGAGTAGAAGGGTTCCGCAGAGCCGAAATGCGCCCAAAAAGCAATGCAAAACGTGCCGAAACTGCCCGTAGTTACTGCCGGTCGCGGTAACATAGATGAACAAATAATTTCGATTCGATGCAGCATACAATTTGGATTTTGACTCGTAAGCTATCGGCGGTTAACGCCTTCTATTAGCAGCGGTTATAAAATTAATTAATGAAAAATTAATAATTAGTAATTAAAGAATTTTGTTGCTTGTAAATTCGATTATAAAATGAATAATGTAAATCGCAAAGTCATAATGGTTCACTCTTCACTGGTTCACTTTTTCTCTCGGTCACGGAGTCACTTGGTCGCTCTGTTCCCCTTTCATTCCTTCATTATTCATTCTTTAATTCCCTTCTCATCCTCATCCACATACCCCAGCGAGCGTGCGTACTCGTGCAGCTTGTCCTTGAGCATATTACGTGCGCGGTGCAAGCGCGAACGAACCGTCCCAATCGGAATATCCAATATTTTAGAAATTTCTTCGTAGGTAAATCCTTCAATATCACACAACAAAATCACGACGCGAAAATCCACCGCAAGCGTATTAATCGCATTCGTCACTTCATCGCCCATCATGGTCTGAAACATCTCTTCCCGCAGGTCGGCGTGGCTCGTAAGGTGTGTATCTTCTTCTGCTTCTTTATACGTAGCAGCATCTTCAAAATCTACCTGCGTTGGTTGCTTGCTCTTTCGACGATACTGATTAATAAAGGCATTTTTCAATATCTTGAACAACCATGCCTTCGCATTAGTGCCTTCATTATACTTGTCTATAAAGCGAAAAGCCTTGAGATACGTCTCCTGCACGAGGTCATTGGCATCGTCTTCATTATACGTAAGGTGGTAAGCAAACGTGTAGAGTGCGTCTATCTGAGGCAAGAATTCTTCCTCAAAAATGCGGTTGTATTGTTTCGTCGTATTATCCTGCGTCATTACCATAGCTAAGGTATGAAAATTTTTCGAATCCCAAAAACTACCCGTTGTCTTGCACAAAGCGTTCAACTTCATTCGGATAAGAAAAGTTTCCAAAAGTGAAAAAATCTTATTTGTGATTTGTGAAACGGGATTTGTGAAACGTAGTTTGCATCTCACTACTCACCAATCACTACTCACCAATCAC
>CAZJXN010000120.1:0-11450 GCA_964549655.1 uncultured Saprospiraceae bacterium | reverse complement strand
TCACTACTCACCAATCACTACTCACCAATCACCAATCCCGTTTCACCAATTTACAACTTGAATACCCGGAATATTTTTTTCAAACCATTTTATCGGGGCTTGATTTTTATCGCCGGTGCGGGTATCACATTTAAAAAACAGATAATACAATTGCAATTCATCTCCTAGGGCATCGAATAATTTTTGCAAACGTTGTTGCCCAACTTCTATCTGATTATACAATTGAATACTTCGCCAGCAGTAGTAAGCTTCGTCGTGGTGTTCTATTACATCTAACAAAATGGGGTATTCTATATAATTTTCCATAAAACGACGGGCAATCGGACCGTGATGTTTGGACCAATCGCG
Organism: uncultured Saprospiraceae bacterium; assembly: GCA_964549655.1. Taxonomy (GTDB): domain Bacteria; phylum Bacteroidota; class Bacteroidia; order Chitinophagales; family Saprospiraceae; genus JADJNW01. The sequence goes on along the minus strand of CAZJXN010000120.1, from coordinate 11,102 downwards.
GGGCTGATTTTTATCTTCTACATATTTAAAAGTATCATGCGAAAAGGCGATTAGGCGTAGGTGTTCCCGCATACGAGCGTCAATGGAAAGAAGTTCAATATTTTCTAACACTTCGCGGACGTGCTTATAAACTTCTCCTTCCGGGTGTCCATAACGGGGTACGCCCCAGTACAAACCGCGCACAAACTCCGGTACGCGCAGCAAGTGCCTTTCCAAAGCAGTTTCTGGGTTTAATTCAGTTATTAAATCCACATAAAACGTATCATGCTGTATCATTTTACACACCGTTTTTCTTGTCGAGTTAAGGCGTTGTTAATTTCCTGTTAAAGAGCCGCTAAAACGTAACAAAGATGGGGATAGTAGAGTTATTTTGTTTGTGAAATGGATACCAATTTAGTTGCTACGACAAGCTTGAAAAATTAAAAATTATCTTTTTGAAAGTCTTTTAATTCTTCTATTTCGTATCTAATAACAGTGTATACCATCACTTGCCTAACTTTTTCAACGAAATATCCGTTAAATTAGAAAAACAAACGTATTTATGAAGCAGTTATTTTCGCTGATTTTAGCCGGCATCATCGGCGGTCTGGTAACACTCGGTGGCGCTCGGCTGTTTCAAACCAAACAACCTGTAGAAAGCTCCGACCGTTTTGCCCAGCAAGTTAATTTTAATCCTGGCAACACGTTTAGCTCCAGTGCTGTACCGTCCAATTTTACAGAAGCGGCGAGTAAAGCGATGCCCGTAGTGGTTAACATTACTGCTACTGCAAAGGCAAAGGAACGCGAGGAAGAAAAGGAAGATGACAATGGGATGAATCCTTGGCGCTACTTTTTTGGCGATGAGTTATTTGGTGACCAAGGTCCGCGCGAAGGAACAGGTTCGGGTGTTATTTACACTTCTGATGGTTATATTATTACGAATAATCATGTGGTAGAATTTGCAGATGAACTGTTGGTAACTTTATATGATAATCGCAAATTCAAAGCAAAATTAATTGGTCGGGACCCAAAAACGGATCTTGCCGTTATAAAAATTGAATCCAACGGCTTACCGACGCTTCAATTGGCGGATTCTGATAATGCAAAAGTAGGAGAGTGGGTACTCGCAGTAGGCAATCCATTCAACCTGACTTCGACGGTGACAGCAGGAATTATTAGTGCTAAAGGTAGGAGTATTAATTTGTTAAGTAATAGCAATAATAATAATGCGATTGAGTCTTTTATTCAGACAGACGCTGCCGTAAACCCGGGCAATAGCGGCGGTGCATTGATAGATGCGGACGGTCGTTTGCTGGGAATCAACACTGCGATTGCGACTCGCACAGGTGCATTTTCGGGCTATTCTTTTGCAATACCAGTGAATTTGATGAAGCGCGTGATAGATGATATTGTAGAATTTGGCAGTTATAATCGTCCAATGCTCGGCATTTCTATCGCTGATTTAGATAGTGATTTAGCTGATTCTTTAGGCATCACGATCAGTCAAGGGGTGGTCGTTCAAACGCTTGTAGAAGGCGGCTCTGCACAATACGCAGGGCTACAGCCGAAAGACGTGATTACGAAAGTGGATGGTCGCTCTGTAAATAGCGTGCCGCAATTACAAGAAATTATCGGCAGGTCAAAAATAGGAGAAACGGTTAACTTAACTGTAAATCGAAAAGGACAAAATCGAGATATAGCTGTGAAACTACGCGCGCAGAAGCTCGATGACCGTTAAACAGTAGGCAGTTTGCAGTGGGCAGTTTGTAATAAAAAAATATTATTCAAATTTGACTTCCAGCTTACGAATTATTAACAATTGATTTACAACAAAACAATTGTGAAAAAAGTTATTTTATATAGAAGACTTGTTTAAAGTTGGTTTTTCGTTTTGTTTTGATGCGTCTGTCTTGTTTCTACAGGGCAGACGTTTTTTTTTGGATGTCAGATAAATAGATGCAAGATGCCAGACCGAAACGTGAACCACTCTCAGCCTTAACCTCAAACCAGAAACGCAAAACTTTTCCTCTACTACTTTCGTGTATTGAAATTGAACTTTGCTCTCTTGAAAAGCTCCTTTCGTCACCTTCTTCTTTTTAAAAACGTTACTCCCGTCGCTGGTCTGCGTCTAAAAATTAAAATAAAGCCCTTATGACTGCTGTCCGTACTGCTTTTAGCGATTTAATTTCACTTTTATATCCCAATCTTTGTCTTGCTTGTAGTGAAAACTTGCCGACGCGCGATGAAATTATTTGCTTGAGTTGTCAGGTAAAATTGCCTAAAACCAATTTTCATCTTGAAAAAGAAAATGCGTTTACTGAGCGTTTCTGGGGTAGAATTCCGCTGGAAAGTGGTGCCGCTTTGTATCATTACATAAAAGGTGGTCGGGTACAGGATTTATTACACCAGCTCAAATATGAAAGAAAACGAGATATCGGTATAAAATTGGGGGAGTGGTATGGCAGTCAATGGAAAGACGTATCGTTTTTTAAAGACATTGATGTCATTGTGCCAGTGCCGCTACACCCACGTAAAGAGCGGCTTCGAGGGTATAATCAAAGCGATTTATTTGCACAAGGCTTGTCAGAAACGATGCAAAAACCTTGGCTCAAAGACGGACTTATCCGCAATACCTTTACCGAAAGTCAAACCCAAAAGTCGCGTGCAGAGCGCGTCGAAAACGTGAAAGAAGTCTTTGAAGTCGGCAATTATAAAAAACTGGCAGGAAAGCATATTTTACTCGTAGATGATGTAATGACGACCGGCGCAACGATGGAAGTATGTGGGGCTAAACTCTTAGAAGTATCTGGCACAACATTGAGTATGGCGACGATAGCGATAGCGGAATATTAGGACATTGTGATATTGATTTAAAATTATAACTTCTTAATGGTAAAATAAAAAGAACTGCCGACCCCCGGTTCTGACTCTACCCAAATCTCGCCCCCATGATGCTCTACGATGCGCTGGCATAGGGCTAAACCAATACCCGTACCAACGTGTGCTGGATTAGAATGTATTTTTTTAAAAAGATGAAAGATTTCTTGCTCCATCGTTTTAGGAATACCGATACCATTGTCTTTGACCTCAAATAACCAATAATCGTCCTGTTCAATACCAGTGATATAGATAATAGGAGACCTTTCTCGATAGTGAAATTTAATGGCGTTGGAAATCAAGTTTTGAAAGAGCTGCCGCAGCCTGACCCGATTGGCTTGTATGATAGTGGGAAATTCTTCTAAATATATAACTGCCTGTTTTTCTCTGATAGAAATGGTCAGACTTTCTATTACACTTTTCAAAAGGGAGGATAATTCTACCGATTGTACCGTGTGCTCCTCACTATTCACAAGCGAATAAGCAAGCAAGTCTTCGATCATCTGATTCATATTCTCGGCAGCGGATATAATAAAATCTAAGTGCCCATTTCCTTTTTCATCTAATAAATGAATATAATTTTTCTTTAACAACTGTGCAAAACTGTGCATGGTACGTATCGGCTCGCGCAGGTCATGGGAGGCGATATAAGCAAAGTTTTTAAGCTCAACGTTAGATGCTACATATTGAGTCAGTTCCTTATTCTTCTCGTCCAACTCTCTTATCTTCTCCTGCAAGGCAGCTTGCGCTTTTTTACGGTCGGTAATATTCCGAATTGCCATGATCACTTCTCCTTCTCCAAAAGGGCTAACTCTGCCTTCGTAATAAGACAGCTCTGCCTCCATTGGCATAAAGTATTCAAACGTCTCTATCTTTTGACGAGTAATAGCATTTTGAATACTTTGCAAACCTATATCGGCAACAAAAGAAGGTAAAATTTCATGTATTTTTTTCCCAATGAACGCAGCAGGAGGCACGATAGACGATTCGTTCTCATGTTCTGATTCATAATAATCCAAAAATACGCCTTCGTTATTGATCCGAAATTTAAGGTCAGGTAATGCATCAATGATGGCTTTTAAAAGACTTCGATTTTCCTTTAATGTATTTTCGGCCTGCTTGCGCTCGCTAATGTCCGTATGCGTACCCACCATGCGAGCGGGCGTTCCATCATCGTTCCACACCAGCACTTTTCCTCTTGCCATTATCCATTTGTAATTTCCGTCTTTGCATAAAAGGCGATGCTCAACGATATAAATATGCGAAGGGTCACTAAATGTTTTTTGCAAATTATGATTTATCCAATTCATCTCATCAGGATGTACCCTTTTCGACCACTCCTCAAGGGTGTTCTTTATTTCATACGCTTCAAATCCTAACATTTCTTTCCAACGGTCGGAAAAAAATACTTCATTGGTAACCACATTCCAATCCCACATCCCATCATTACTTCCTGCTATTGCAAATTTCCATCGTTCTTCATTGAGCTGCAATTGTTCTTCTGCATTTTTGCGTTCGGTGGTATCCCTTTGAACAGAAATCCAATGCGTAAACCAACCTTTCTCATCGGCAACCGGTACGACTGTAAAATTGACCCAAAACTCTTCGCCATTTTTTTTGTAATTAATGGTTTCTATGGTGCAAGACTCCCAATTTTTAAGTGCTTTTCTCAAACGATTCAACTCCGCTACATCCGACTTAGCACCTTGCAAGAGTTTAGGGGGTTTTCCAATCACTTCTTCCAAGCTATACCCGGTCATTTTAGTAAATGTAGGATTTGCATAAAGTATTCTTGGACCCGATAAGTCAGAGGGCTCCGCATCCGTAATTAAAATAGCATCATTCGCATTTGTAATAACTGATTCTAATAACTTTAAACGTGCCTCTTCTTTTTTACGTTCTGTAATATCGCGGGCTACACCTAGTAAACAAGTACAGTGTCCATTTTCATCAAAAATAGGTGTCAAGTAGGTTTCGACAATAAGATTCTTATTATCAATATGAATGGTTTCTTCATAATTAATAGAATGTGCCAACTGAATAGCTTCTTGATACTTATACAGCGCAAATTGCGCTTCTTTTTCTGGCAAAATTTCGGAGGGAACTTTCCCTATCAACTGCTCACTGGTGATGCCCGTCAGATTGAGGTAAGCAGCATTGACTCGGATGCAGCGGTAAATCTCCTTGGGCTCGACAGATATTAAAAACATCAAATCCGTCGTGCTATTAAAAATTAAATTTGCCCATTCTTCGCTCCTGCGAAGCGCTTCCGTTGCCAGTTTACGCTCGGTGATGTCAGTTTGGGTTCCCCAAAACCCTATTAAATGCTCATTTTCGATGTCGCCCACTGCACTATTTAAAAAATATTTTAAGTTGCCATTTGCATCTAGCTCAATCGTTTCGACGTCGGCTACTCTAAAATTATTTTTTATTAAATCTTTAAAAGATTCTTTATTCTCTTCAAAATGTTCGCCACCATGCAGGGCAATCGCCTTTGTATTTTTCAGTTTTTCCACCGTCGTGCCGTACATACGTGCCATTGCGTCGTTACATTCTTCGATGTGAGCACATTCGTAATAACGTTCTGTTATTTCATCAAAAGATAAATGGAGCGGGATGGGATTATCACAATTCATATAATAAATACCCTCATGGCTATGTTTTATAAAATTCAGATAGCGCTCTTGGCTCGCTTTCAAAGCTTTCTCAGCCCGCTTTCGCTCGCTGATGTTGCGTACGACGGCGATTACTTCTTCGTTATTAATGGGGCTAACTCTCGCTTCCCGATACTGTATCCCTGCTCCTGAAACCTCCAACTCGTATTCGTAAACCTGTACTGCCTTTTTTTCTATAGCGTCTATAATAGTTTGCATGAATCCATTTACTAAATTTGGGGGCATTACATCCTGTATGCGATTTCCTATAATAACTGAAGCAAGCGCATAAGGCTTAATCGTCTCATTTTCAGATTCATAAAAATTAAGATACGTTCCGTCTTTCGCAAGCCTAAATTTCAAATCCGGCAGCGCATTAATCGTAGCTTTCATAATGCTTTCGCTGCGTTGCAGGGCTATTTGAGTTTCTTTTATAAATGTAATATCTTGAATAACGGCTAAATATTCTTTTACATGACCCGATTCATCTCGGCTGATTACTCTTGCGCGTTCATAAAAAGATAACCATTGCCCATTCTTATGCTGTAATCGGAATTGTTTTTCAGCAATTTCATTCGGTTTTAATCCATTAAGTTTAGTAATAAAATCTTCTGGAATTTCTTGATCATCAGGATGGATGCGTTGGATAAGCAGCTCAAAAGGATTTTCAACTTCTTCTTCCGTAAACCCTAAAATTGGATATTGTAAATTATGATAATTAAAGCATCTTTTATTAAAATCTACTACTAGTACCCAGTCGGGCATTATATTAGTAATATTTTCGCTAAATTGTTGCTCCGCTCGCAGTTGTTGTTCGGCTTTTTTTACTTCCGTCAAATCATGCATAATGCTGACAATACCTATTCTATTTCCTTGTTTATCAGTTAGTATTGATTTAGAATTTTTTACATAATGTACGTGCTGATTATAAGAAGTCAAATATTTTAAAATTTCTACGTGCGTTTGTTTGCCCTCCAAGAGTTCCTGCTCTTCCTGCTCCATTTGTAGAATATGCTCCTCTTTTTGAATAAATTCACGGATGTTTTTACCAATCATTAAATCAGGATGTGCCAATCCATTACCTAAAGCCATGCTTTTATTAGTAAGCGTTATGATGCCGTCTAAGTTTTTTACAAAAATGGGATCAGGGCTAGCGTCCAAAATCTGGCGTAGATAATCCCGTTGTTCGAGGATAATCTTTTCTGTTTGCTTTCGTGCCAAAAAGTTGCTCACGGTAGTAACGAAGGGGGCAAGCAAGATACGTCGGTTTTGTGCCCAACGCAAAGAAGAAACTCGGCTTACAAAGGATACGCCGCCCCACACCGCGCCATCTATGAGGGTTCGAAAACTCAGATAAGAGTCTATTTCATTGGCTTTATTAAGTGCTTTAAGTTTTTCGGGGTTATCTTCATTGAGCGTAAGCGTAGTCATATCGTCGTTCATCATAGCATCAAAGCGCTGATGAATAGTGGGCGTTTCTATTGGAAATTCAACTAAATGTTGGGGCAATATTTGCCAATTATTTTCTATATATCTCAGGCAAAAAGTAGCTTTGGCAATGATTTTATCTTTTTCAATGGATTGATAATCATACAAATAAGCACCATCGCACCCTATTGATTCGCATACGATGCGAAATGCGCCCGCCAGTGCCTCGTTCACATCATCCGTATTGAGCAGTTGTAATAACGCTTCATTCAAGGCTTTTAGTAAATGATACTCTTCTGCGGGGACTACCGAAGTAGTTGGGGGAGAAGTAGAAGCGGTCTTATGTGTAAATTGAGATTCCATCGCCCTTTTTTTTTGTAAATAGGTACACTCAAATTTAAGTATTTTTTACATTCCGTACTTTCTTATTTAAGGCAACCTAATTTCTTTACTACGTAGCCATCGTCTCTCACTTGGGCTACCTCTAGGTAAGGGTAAATTATTAAAATAAAATAGCGGCTACTTCCTTTTTTTCAATACTTTTATCGGATTCAAACGAATCCACACACCTAAATTATCTTTGTCATAAAATGAAAAACTTACAACTCGTTTACTGGTCTATTACCGTTGCGCTGGGCGGCTTTCTTTTTGGCTTGGATACCGCCGTCATTTCCGGTGCGGAGCAAACCATTCAAAAATTGTGGAATCTGAGTGACTTTATGCACGGGCTTGCGGTAGCGGGAGCATTGTACGGCACGGTTATCGGTGCGCTGTTTGGCGGTGTTCCGGCAGACCGCATCGGGCGCAAACGAACGCTTTTCTGGATTGGCGTTTTGTATATCGTATCGGCAGCAGGAGCAGCATTGGCACCAGAAGTGAATTCGTTTCTGTTTTTTCGATTTTTGGGCGGTATTGGGGTAGGAGCTTCGTCGGTGGTAGCGCCGCTCTACATTTCAGAAATCGCGCCGGCAAAATCGCGCGGACAATTAGTCGCTCTTTTTCAATTCAATATCGTGCTGGGTATTTTGATCGCTTACGTTTCCAATTATCTATTGCAAGGAGCTGGTCCCAATGATTGGCGCTGGATGCTGGGCGTGGTGGCTTTCCCGTCTTTGCTGTACACGATTATGGTTCTTTTTGTACCCGAAAGTCCGCGATGGCTCATTCTAAAACGAAATAAAGTGGACGAAGCACGCGCTATCTTGCGTATTTCTGACCCTGACAGCACAGAGGAAGTGGTTCAATCCATTATCGCCTCTGGCAACGAATCCCGACAAAGTCCAAAAGCGTCCCTTTTTGCCAGTAAGTATAGAATTCCAGTGCTATTGGCGTTCCTATTTGCTTTTTTTAATCAATGGTCGGGCATCAATGCGATTATTTATTACGCGCCGCGCATTTTTGAATCTGCTGGTTTGGATAAAAGTTCGGCACTCTTGTCTTCGGCGGGAATTGGTTTGGTGAATCTCATTTTTACGATGGTGGGTATTACACTGATTGATCGCTTTGGTCGGAAAGTGCTAATGTATGTTGGTTCTTTCGGTTTGATTTTGGCATTAGGACTGGTGAGTCGGGCTTATTTTACAGAAGAATTTGGCGGCGTTCCGATTTTTTTATTTGGTTTTATCGCGTTTTTTGCTTTCTCCCAAGGCGCAGTTATTTGGGTATTTATTTCTGAAATTTTTCCGAACGAGGTGCGTGCTTCTGGGCAGTCCTTTGGAAGTTTTACGCACTGGATTTTCGCGGCTATTATTGCTAATATTTTTCCCTATTTCGCTGATATTTTTGGCGGCGGATATATTTTTCTATTTTTTAGTTTTATGATGGTGCTCCAATTGCTCTACGTGTGGCGCATGATGCCAGAGACGAAGGGCGTGTCGCTGGAAGATTTGCAGAAGCATTTGATTAAATAGGTTTGCCGTTTGAGGTTTCTTGTTTTTTGTTTGAGGTTAAGATGGAGGTTAAGGTTAAGGTTGAGAGGGGTTCATGTTCAGTCTGGCATCTGGTTTCAAGTTCGAGCGGTCTGGCATCTCATAATCTGGCATCTTTTTTAAATTTAAAAGTATGAAAATATTCTATTTGTTTTGCATCGGAATTATTTTTGCAAATTGTCAAAATCAAGTACCGAAAGTGGAGGAACCATCTAATTATTATACCGAGCAACACCGCCCGCAATTTCATTTTACCCCCGAAAAAAGTTGGATGAACGACCCAAACGGCATGGTCTATTACGACGGCGAATACCATTTATTTTATCAATATTTTCCCGATAGTACCGTGTGGGGACCCATGCACTGGGGACACGCTGTGACGAAGGATTTGGTGCATTGGGAGCATCTACCCATTGCGCTTTACCCGGATTCGCTCGGCTATATTTTTTCTGGCAGCGCGGTGGCAGATGTCAATAATACCGCAGGTTTTAAAAATGGGTCAGAAACTCCATTAGTTGCAATGTTCACTTCTCACGACATGCAAGGCGAGAAAGCTGGTAAAATGGATTACGAAACCCAAAGTATCGCATACAGCACCGACAAAGGTCGAACTTGGACGAAATATGCCGCTAATCCTGTACTCAAAAATCCGGGTAGAAAGGATTTCCGCGACCCGAAAGTCAGTTGGCACGAGCCAAGTCAGCGTTGGGTACTCGTGTTCGCTGCCGGCGATGAAGTGTTATTTTACAACTCTCCAAACTTAAAAGACTGGACACAAACGGGTAGTTTTGGCAAAAATATAGGCGCACACGGCGGTGTCTGGGAATGTCCAGATTTATTTTCACTTACCGTAAATGATACCACTAAATGGGTACTCCTTGTGAGCATCAATCATGGCGGACCCAATGGTGGCTCGGCGACGCAATATTTTATTGGCGATTTTGATGGTAAGACTTTTAAAAATGACAACCCTGATGCTACCGAACTTTGGATTGATTATGGAACGGATAATTACGCTGGAGTCACTTGGGCAAATGTGTCAGAGAAAGATGGTCGTCGCCTGTTTCTCGGCTGGATGAGTAATTGGTTGTACGCGCAAGTAGTGCCTACCGAATCTTGGCGGAGCGCTATGACGATGCCACGGGAATTGCAATTACAGCAAACACCGCAAGGATTGCGCGTTATTTCAAAACCAGTAAAAGAGTTAGAATCTTTGCGAGATAAATCGGCTAATCTCTCTGCAATAATGATTCAAAACGAATTAGATATATCAGCAAAAACAGACATTTCAGCTAAAACGGCAGAGTTGATTTTAGAATTTGACTTGGATAAGACAACAGCAGATGATTTTGGCATCGAACTATCTAACTCAAAAAACGAAACCTTCCGAATCGGTTATCAATCAACAAAAAATCAATTCTATGCCGACCGCCGTAACGCTGGAAAACTTGACTTTTCTGATACCTTTGCAGGACTGCACATCGCACCGCGCTTGTCGGATGACCGCACTTTACAATTGCATTTATTTATAGATGTCGCTTCGATTGAATTATTCGCCGATGATGGCAGCACCGTGATGACCGATATTTTCTTTCCAAATGAAGATTTTACACAAATTAAATTATTTGCAAAAAACGGAAAAGTAGCTTTGAAATCAGGGAAAATGTGGCGCTTAAAACCAGTGTGGCAAAACCTGTAAGGTTTTTGAAACCTTATAGGTTTGTACGTAACAAATGATTCCGGCATCTGGTATCTGACTTCCCCCTAATACCGCAATCCCTTCAAATACTTATAACTCGTCTCAATATTCGCCAGCGGCTCGCCAGTTTTGTGCGCATCCTGCTCTACGTAGAAATGTTTCACACCTGCCAGCTTCGCATTTTGAAAGATTTTTTTGAAATCAATCGTGCCACTGCCCACCGTCGCAAACTCTTTTTCGGTCGTATTCGCCATGTCCTTCACGTGCCAGAGATGGAAGCGACCCGGCGCTTTTTTGAAATACTCGACAGGGTCTTGCCCAGCTTTCGTCGCCCAGTACAAATCCAGCTCTATTTTTACCAAATCCGCAGCACATGCTGAAAGCAGCACATCCATCGGGATTTGTCCCTCCAAGGTTTCAAACTCAAAAGCATGATTGTGATATGCAAATTGAATATCAGCTCTTTTTGCCATTGCGCCCGCTTTGTTGAGTTCGTCCGCCAGTTTTTTATATTGGTCAATCGTTTTGCGTTCGTTA
>CAZJXN010000119.1:15147-16387 GCA_964549655.1 uncultured Saprospiraceae bacterium | reverse complement strand
TGGTGGCTTCTATAGGTGGAGCAAGTGCGATGACTGGAACGGCGGCTGCGGAAGATAATATTGGCTTGGTGGAGAATCTGGGTATTGTGTTATATCGGGATTATTTGTTGCCGTTTGAGGTGTCAGCGATATTGTTTTTGGCAGGGATGGTAGGGGCGGTGATGTTGGGGAAAAGAGAAATCAGGTGATAGGGTGATGGGAGAATAGGGTGATTAAAACCGCAAAATGTAAAATTTCAAATGTAAAAGTGCGGAACGTCAAACTTCCAAATATAAAACTTCCAAACATAAAAAAATGAATGGATTACCGGTTCCGATGGAATATTATTTGATTCTGAGTGCGGTGCTGTTTAGTATTGGGGTGCTTGGCGTGTTGGTTCGCAGAAACGCAATCATTATTTTTATGTGCGTGGAGTTGATGCTCAACGCGGTAAATTTGTTATTGGTTGCTTTTTCAAAAGTTTGGTCGGACGGTGGCGGACAGGTTTTTGTATTTTTTATCATGGCGGTAGCGGCGGCAGAAGTGGCGGTCGGATTGGCAATTTTGATGATGGTGTATCGGAATACGAAATCTACGGATATTGATTTTCTAAATAGGTTGAAGGGGTGATTTGGTGAGAGGTGAAGTGGTGAAAGGTGAAACGTTTAGATTTGGATTTGTAGTTATACTTGGAATTACAGTAAAAGTTAAGCTACGCTTGGATTTATAAAGATGGCAAGTGAAAACTTTGCGTCTTTGCGTGAAATTAAACGAAAAGCCTGAATATGTCTCAGTTGGTTTGGTTGGTGCCGGTTTTCCCCTTGGTGGGATTTTTAATAAATGGGTTGCTGAATCGCAGCTTGTCCAAAAGCGTGAGTGGTTGGGTGGCCTGCGGCAGCGTGTTGGCATCGTTTGTGGTATCGCTGTTGATTTTTATGGAGCAGCATGAGGAGCCACAAGTGGTGACGCTCTTTCAATGGATAAGCGCCGGTGATTTGAATATTACTTTTTCCTTTCTGGTGGACCCGCTTTCAACTTTATTTTTGCTGATTATCACGGGTGTCGGCTTTCTAATTCATTTATATTCAATGGGTTACATGCAAGACGATGACGGGTATCGGCGGTATTTCGCGTACCTGAATTTGTTTGTGTTTTTCATGTTGTTGCTCGTGTTGGGAGATAATTTTTTAGTCATGTTCATTGGTTGGGAAGGCGTGGGACTTTGTTCTTACCTGCTGATTGGCTATTGGTTTAAAAAAGG
>CAZJXN010000119.1:0-15047 GCA_964549655.1 uncultured Saprospiraceae bacterium | reverse complement strand
GGGAAGGCGTGGGACTTTGTTCTTACCTGCTGATTGGCTATTGGTTTAAAAAAGGAGATTATAATAACGCGGCGCGGAAGGCATTTGTGATGAATCGGATTGGCGATTTGGCGTTTTTGCTGGGCGTCATTTTAATTTTTGTGACGTATGGCGCGATTGATTTTCAAACCGTTTTTTCAAATGCAGGAACCGCTTCGGTTGGAGTTATTACCGCGATAACGTTGCTGCTTTTTGTGGGTGCGACCGGTAAAAGTGCGCAAATTCCGCTCTACACTTGGCTACCGGATGCAATGGCAGGTCCAACTCCGGTATCCGCGCTGATTCACGCGGCGACGATGGTGACGGCAGGGATTTATATGATTGCACGGTCGGCGGCACTGTTTTCGCTGGCTCCGATTACGATGGAAGTGATTGCGATTGTGGGTTTGGTGACTTCGCTGGTGGCGGCTTTGATTGGTATTTATCAAAATGATATAAAAAAAGTCCTTGCATATTCTACTGTGAGTCAATTAGGTTTGATGTTTCTTGCACTCGGTGTAGGCGCTTTTTCGGCTTCGGTTTTTCACGTTACGACGCACGCTTTTTTCAAGGCTTGTTTGTTTTTGGGCGCGGGCAGTGTGATTCATGCGATGAGTGGCGAACAAGATATTCGTAAAATGGGCGGTTTGCGCAAATATATTCCGATTACGTATTGGACATTTTTATTGGCGACGATTGCCATCGCAGGCGTTTTTCCATTTGCGGGCTTCTTTTCCAAAGATGAGATTTTGATGTACGCTTTTGCGAAAAATCCAATTTATGGGTGGGTAGGAACGCTCGTTTCGCTGCTGACGGCTTTTTATATGTTTCGGATGTTTTATTTGACCTTTTTTGGAAATTTCAGAGGGACGCACGAGCAAGAACACCACTTGCATGAAAGTCCAGCTTCGATGACGATTCCGTTGATTATACTGGCGATTTTATCTGTGGCGAGTGGTTTTATCGGCTTTCCGCAATTTAAAGATTTAGCGATTCTACCTAATTATTTAGAGCATTATTTAGAACCCGTCGTGGGTGCGTACAGTGCGCATACGGAGGCGTTGGTCGGCTCGCAAGGCTTGTTTATGGTGGGCATTACGGTGGGCGTTTTGGCAGTGATTTTTATAGCGTATAATATGTACGTTCGTAGGAATACCTTACCAGCTGAAAGTGAAGCAGCTATGTCAGGTTGGGAGCGGTTGGTTTATAATAAATTTTATGTGGACGAAATTTACAACGCGATTATTACAAAACCGCTAAATGCTATTTCCAGCTTTTTTTATCGGATTTTAGATTTAAAAGTGGTGGATGGCATTGTGAACGGCACGGGCGAAGGGGTACAAGGTTGGAGTGCATTGTTGCGGCGGGCGCAGAGTGGACATGTGGGTTTTTATTTATTTGCAATGGTAATTAGTATTTTATTGATTTTGGTTTTTAATTTGATATAATGGTACACTGATTATTATGATTTTAAAATAGCTGAATCAAATCATAACTTATCATAATCATCTTAAAAAAATCAGTGTCCTATTAAGTTTGGGCGAATAAGTAAGCGAAATTAGTTTAGTTGTTTTTATTCTAATTTACTGATTAAGCGCACATTAGCAAATCAGCAAATCAGCAAATTAACTTATGATTACACTCTTACTCATAGTAATTCCGATTGTAGGAATGTTGGTGACCTTGCTGGTGAAGCAGGGCAATGTGGCGCGGCAGTTGACGTTGGGTATTTCGCTGGTGGAATTGGGATTGACGATTTATGCGTTCCAATTGTTGAAAACCGACCCGGCGATGTTGACTTGGCGCCAGTCGTGGATACCAGATTTTGGCTCAGAATTTTATTTTCGGATGGATGGTATTGGTTTATTAATGGTGCTGCTGACTACGTTGTTGTATCCGTTCATTGTACTTTCTACGCAGAATAAGAATTACCAATCCTCTTTTTATAGTTTGATGTTGCTCATGCAAGCCGCGCTCATTGGCGTGTTTACGGCGGTGGATGGCTTTTTATTTTACATTTTTTGGGAATTGGCGTTGCTGCCGATTTACTTTATTTGTCTGCGCTGGGGCGGCGAGAATAGTGGGAAGATTACCTTCAAATTCTTTGTTTATACGCTCACTGGAAGTTTGTTGATGCTAGTTGCGCTAATTTATGTGTATCTGCAAACACCGGGCGCACATTCATTTGCAATAGAGGCTTTGTATGCAACGGGAAAAGCGTTGAGTGCGACTGAGCAGGCTTGGATTTTCTTTGGTTTATTTGCGGCTTTTGCAGTGAAGATGCCGGTTTTTCCTTTTCACACCTGGCAACCAGATACTTATGTAGCGGCTCCGACGGCGGGTACGATGCTACTTTCGGGGATTATGCTGAAAATGGGGACGTATGGATTGATTCGCTGGTTGATACCGATTGCGCCGCTGGGCTGGCAAAACTATGGTTATATCGCGGTGATTTTGGCGGTGATTGGCATCGTGTATGCGTCGTGTATCGCCATTGTACAAAAGGATTTTAAACGTTTGATTGCGTATTCTTCGATTGCGCACGTGGGTTTGATTGCGGCGGGAATTTTGTCATTTAATGTGCAAGGCGTACAAGGTGGTATTTTTCAAATGCTGAGTCACGGGATAAATGTAGTCGGCTTATTTTATATCGTAGATATTATTTCTTCTCGAATGGGGACGCGGAATTTGAGTGAGTTGGGCGGTATTCGCAATGTGGCACCGACGTTTGCAGTGTTATATCTGATTGTGTTGTTGGGGAGTGTGGCGTTGCCGATTACGAATGGGTTTGTGGGCGAGTTTTTGTTGCTGACGGGCATTTATCAATACGATGTGACGCTGGCGGTTTTCGCGGGTTTGACGGTGATTTTGGGCGCGGTGTATATGTTGCGAAGTTATCAGGCGATTATGTTGGGCGAAACGAATATGCTGACGGAAGGGTTTAAGGATTTGACTTCCAATGAAAAGTTGATTTTAATTCCGTTGGTGATTTTGATTGTTTTGTTTGGGATTTATCCGCAGCCGTTGTTGGATGTGACGGAACCGGCGGTGCAGATGCTGATAGAGCAGGTGATGAAATAGATGCCAGATTGGGAGATGCCAGATGCCAGACTTTACGGCATGGCTCGTATGGCATTAATTGGAACGCAGATGACGCGGATTTGGCGGATTTTCGCGGATTATTGAATCATGTTAATCTTTTAATCATAAGAATCATAGTTTAGACGGTTTCGGAAGATGTGAAATAAATTTTGGAAACGTTTTTGACGCTGGCTTTTTTTTGGAGATGTGGGGTGCACGCGGGATAGAAGCGGTATGCCGCAGCGCGTTGGAGAGCGGGTGGCGCGACATAAGAGCGGATAGCCCGGTACGTGCCCAAGTAAACCGCAAAATTTAAAATTCTAAATGTAAAATGTAAAGGTTTTTAACCTTGAAATAGAAAATGAAAGAATTACTGACGATATCGGCATTGGGCATTTTGGCATTGTTTGCGGAGATGTTCAATTTTAAACGGGCGTTGTTTCCAATCGTGGTGCTGGGTTTGGCACTGCTGGTGGGATTTGCTTATAGTGATCTGGGGCGAAACGAGGAACTTTTTAACATGGCGCGGATGGATAATTTTGCGCTGGGCTTTACGATGGTGATTGGAGTGACTGGGTTGATTTGGTTTTCGCTGTCGCAGAACTATTTCAAAGAGGAGACGAGTTTTACCGACCATTTTGCGCTGATTTTATTTGCGATGGTAGGCGGCGTGGTGATGGTGTCGTACACGAATATGACGATGTTATTTATCGGGATTGAGATTTTGTCCATCAGTTTGTACGTGCTGGCAGGGAGTCAGAAAACGGATTTTTCGAGCAATGAAGCGGCGTTCAAATACTTTTTGATGGGCGCTTTTGCGTCGGGTTTTTTGTTATTTGGAATCGCTTTGATTTATGGAATGACGGGGTCGTTTGATTTGGCGGAGATTGCGACGGCGATTAATTCGAATAAAATTCAGCAGCCGAATATTTTATATGCCGGTATTTTACTGATGATAGTGGGGCTGGGTTTCAAGGCTTCGATGGTGCCGTTTCACTTTTGGGGACCCGATGTGTATCAAGGTTCGCCGACTCCGGTGACGGCTTTTATGGCGACGATTGTAAAAACTGTAGCGGTGGCCGCGTTTTTGCGCTTGTTCCTCATCAGTTTTGGCGGTGTGAAAGAATCGTGGGAAGGCGTGCTGATGGCAATGGCGGTGTTGACGCTTTTGGTTGGGAATATTACAGCGGTACTACAAAATAGTGTGAAAAGGATGCTGGCGTTTTCGAGTGTGTCGCACGCGGGGTATTTATTGCTGGCGATTTTGGCGTTGAATGACCAGTCCTCGAAAGCGGTTTTGTATTACACGGCAGCTTATTCCTTAGCATCGTTGGCGGCGTTTTTTGTAGTGCATATTTTGCAAACGAATGGCAAAAACGACGATATCACTTCTTTCAATGGCTTGGGTAAATCGAATCCGACATTGGCGTTCATTATGACGATTGCATTGTTGTCGCTGGCGGGGATTCCGCCTTTGTCGGGCTTTTTGGCGAAATATTTTATTTTTTCAGCAGCTTTGAGCGAAGGGTATTTGTGGCTGGTTTTGATTGCGGTGTTGGCTTCGTTGATTGGGGTGTATTATTATTTTAGAATCATTATTGCGATGTATTTTCGGGAGAGTGACGGGACAGAGCCGGTGCTGAAGCCGTTGCATCAGGGGGTTTTGATAGTGGCTTGTGTGCTGATTTTGGGGATTGGGTTATTGCCGGGGGTGGTGACGGGGATTTTGGAGTAGGTAATCGGTGAGTGGTGAAAGGTGAAGCCGCGTGTTTTTTATTCTACTAATAAATCGCTTAGTTTTACTTCAAAGCCGGGAAGAATAGTGCCGCCGGTGAGGGTTTCTTCAAATAGGATAATCCGTATATTTTCATCTTCTTGGTACACAAAAGTGCGCCGCTCATAAGGATCAATGAGCCACGCTAAGCGGCAGCCAAATTCCATAAATTCTTCAATTTTTTCTTGTATGCGTTCTACTTTATCATTGATAGACCGCAATTCTAAAATGAAGTCTGGTACGATACGGATAAATTTTTGTTTCTCTTTTTTAGTTAGGGTATTCCATTTTTCGAGAAGCATCCAAGACGTGTCTGGTCCATACTCTGCGCCATTTGGCAGTTTGAAGCCGGTTGAAGAGTCAAATGCTCTACCTAACTTATATTTTCTATTCCAAATGCTTAATTCCGCACTAATTTCTAAATTCCAAGTTCCAGTTTGACCGCCTGTTGGTGACATAATAATAATTTGACCTTCCGCGTTACGTTCGATTTTTAAATTTCGATTGAGTTGACAAAATTCAAAGAATTCATCGTCGGTCATGCCCTTGCCGGGAAGACTTAGTGTGAGAATACCTTCTTGTTGTCCGACTGTTGCAGTCATTTTTGAATGTTTGTAAACAAATTTAAGAAAAAGCAAGAAATTTTTCCAGTGAAAAGCTGGCATCTCTATTTAGAGTTGGCGCAATCTGACTTTCACAGCTTTTTCTGTATGCGTGACGACCAATACAAAAGGAACTTTCACGTCCATTTCGCCATCCAATAAACTTTCCAAAGTAGCAATCATCCAGTCAGAATGTACATTGCCAGGGCGTATGAAAATTACACCAATCTGTTGAATACCGAATCGAACGATGCTGGACGCAAAGTAATGGTCTTGTGTAATGATGATTCGATTTTCTGCTTCTGCAAATGGAATAATTTCTTCATTTGGCGTAGATTGCATTTTCAGTTCGGCGATAGAAGTCGCATCTATTCCTCTGCGTTGAAAAAAGGCAAGCACTTTATCGGAGATATTTTCGTCCAGTAGATATTTGTAATCTTTAAGCAACATCGCGCCAATGTAATTCGAGTTCTACAATTCTTTTATCGCTCAATGCCGCTGCATAGTAAATCGCTTCTTTTACCGCTTCTTTGTTCAATTGCGGAAATTCTGCCACGATGTCGTCCATCGAAGAGTCGTTTGCCAACCATTCCAAAATCAAGCTGACACTAATGCGCGTATCTTTGATAATGGGACGACCTTCTAAAATCTTAGGGTCGGAAGTGATATATTGAAAATCGGCGGTCATAAGCTATCATTTTTATAACATAGTTATCCTTTAGGGCAAAAATACAGAAAAAAGAATTCAAAACAAAAAATCACATATTTCTTCGATACTGCCCGCCTACTTCATACAGCGCATTCGTAATCTGCCCCAACGTGCAATGCTTCGCCGCTTCCATCAATGCTCCAAAAATATTTTCATTTTTTAATGCCGCTTGTTGCAATTGCTTTAAAACTTCCGGCGCAACATTCCCCTTTGCTTTATGCAAATGGTCGCGCGTGCGGATTTGATTTTCTTTTTCTTCTTCGGTAGAACGAATGACTTCTTTCGGTAGAATCGTCGGGGAGCCATCTTTGCTTAAAAACGTATTCACCCCAATAATGGGAAGCTCGCCGGAGTGTTTCAGTGTTTCGTAGTACATACTTTCTTCTTGGATTTTGCCACGTTGGTACATTGTTTCCATTGCGCCGAGTACGCCGCCGCGTTCCGTGATGCGGTCAAATTCTAATAAAATCGCTGCTTCTACTAAATCGGTTAATTCTTCAATAATGAACGCGCCTTGCAAGGGATTTTCATTCGTTGCCAACCCTAATTCGTGGTTGATAATCATTTGAATTGCCATCGCGCGGCGGACGCTTTCTTCGGTGGGCGTGGTGATGGCTTCGTCATAAGCGTTGGTATGCAGGGAGTTACAATTATCGTAAATAGCATATAAGGCTTGTAAGGTGGTACGAATATCGTTGAATGCAATCTCTTGCGCGTGGAGGGAGCGACCGCTGGTTTGAATGTGGTATTTCAGCATTTGACTGCGCTCATTTGCATGGTACTTCTCTTTCATGGCTTTCGCCCAAATGCGACGCGCGACGCGACCGATGACGGCATATTCTGGGTCAAGACCATTTGAAAAAAAGAAGGACAAATTCGGTGCGAAATCATCAATGTTCATGCCGCGACTCAAGTAATATTCTACAAATGTAAAACCATTCGATAATGTAAAAGCTAATTGCGAAATTGGATTTGCACCTGCTTCCGCAATGTGGTAGCCAGAAATAGAGACAGAATAAAAATTGCGTACTTTGTTGATTATGAAATACTCTTGCACGTCACCCATCAATTTCAACGAAAATTCCGTGCTGAAAATGCAGGTATTTTGCGCTTGGTCTTCTTTTAAAATATCTGCCTGAACGGTTCCGCGCACTGCCGAAAGTGCTTTGGCTTTTAATTCATTATAAATCGAAGGTTCTAAAACTTGGTCGCCCGTAATTCCTAACAATAACAATCCAAGTCCATCCGTGCCTTTCGGCAAATCTCCTTCATAATTGGGTCTCAGAAGGTTTTTCTCCTCATACAATTCTTTGAACTTTGCTTCTACCATATGTTCCAAACCATTTTCTCGAATGTATTTTTCACACTGCTGGTCAATCGCCGCATTCATAAAAAAGGCACATATCGTGGCTGCTGGACCGTTAATGGTCATCGAAACTGAAGTACGCGGGTCGCACAAATCAAAACCGGAATACAATTTTTTTGCATCATCCAGACAACAAATGCTCACGCCAGAGTTGCCAATTTTACCATAAATATCAGGTCGGTGGTCAGGGTCTTCGCCGTACAAAGTCACCGAATCAAAAGCCGTAGAAAGCCTATTGGCGGGCATTCCAAGAGATACATAATGAAAACGGCGATTCGTACGCTCCGGTCCGCCCTCGCCCGCAAACATCCGCGTGGGGTCTTCCCCTTTTCGTTTGAAGGGAAAAACACCTGCGGTAAATGGAAATTCGCCCGGTACATTTTCTTGCAGTGACCAGCGTAGAATCTCGCCCCAATCTTTAAACCTCGGCATCGCTACCCGCGGAATGCGTGTATGTGCGAGCGATTTGGTAAAGGCCGGCACTCGAATTTCCTTACCACGCACTTGGTAAAGGTATTCATCGGCTTTGTAGGCGGCTGTCTTTGTTTCCCAAGTTTCTAAAATGCGTTTGCAATGTCCGTCTAATTGAAGTTCTAATTCTTCATACAAAGTTTCTAAAGTTTGGAAGTTTGGAAGTTTGGAAGTTTCCGCGACGTGTCCGACTTCCGACTTCCGGCTTCCCACTTCTTTCAATGTTTCAATCGTTTGTTGAATGCCGAATAATTTTCTGGCGATTTCCACTTGCTTTTCGACCCATGCATCGTAACGCCGGTTGTTTTCAGAAATTTCTGACAAGTAACGCGTCCGAGCTGGAGGGATAATGTAGATTTTTGCCGACAGCTCTTTATCTGCATTCTTTACCGACCGAAGGTCAGTGCTACCCGTCTTTTCCACAATTTTGTCAACGACCATTCGATACAACTGATTCATACCCGGGTCATTAAACTGCGAAGCAATCGTGCCAAATACGGGCATCTCGTCCGTTGGCTTTTCCCACAATTGATGATTGCGTTGATACTGTTTTCGCACATCGCGCAGGGCATCCAACGCGCCACGCTTATCGAATTTATTGATGGCAATCACATCTGCAAAATCCAGCATATCAATTTTTTCGAGCTGGGTTGCTGCGCCATATTCAGGGGTCATGACGTACAAACTCACATCACTATGGTCGGTAATTTCGGTGTCCGATTGTCCAATACCAGAGGTTTCTAAAATAATCAAATCGTACTGCGCTGCTTTCAGAATATCCACTGCTGATTGCACGTGTTTCGACAATGCCAAATTACTTTGTCGAGTCGCCAGGGAGCGCATATACACACGCGGGTGGTTCACGGAATTCATGCGGATTCTATCGCCTAACAATGCGCCGCCCGTTTTCCGTTTGGACGGGTCAACCGAGATTATCGCAATCGTTTTATCCTCAAAATCCAACAAAAAACGTCGTATCAATTCATCTACCAAACTCGATTTTCCTGCGCCGCCCGTTCCTGTTATACCCAAAACTGGCGCATTTCCAACTTTCAAAAGCGGTCTGACTTCTTTGTAAAATAACTCCGAATTATTTTCTGCAACAGAAATTAATCGTGCGACCGAATTCGGATTTTTTTGCAAAAAATGAGACAGTTCGCCATTTAAATGAACACCTACCGAGAAGTCACATTGTTGTAACAAATCATTAATCATGCCCTGCAAACCCATTTTACGCCCATCGTCTGGCGAGTAAATGCGGGTAATTCCATATTTCTGTAATTCCTCAATTTCCGTTGGTAAAATTGTGCCGCCACCACCTCCAAACAACTTAATTTGACTTGCACCGCGCTCTTTCAGTAAATCATACGCATATTTAAAAAACTCCATGTGTCCACCTTGATACGACGTAATGGCAATGCCTTGCACATCCTCTTGAATAGCAGTGTTGACGATGTCTTCGACCGAGCGATTATGACCCAAGTGAATAATTTCCGCTCCCGAACTTTGCAAAATGCGGCGCATGATGTTGATCGCCGCGTCATGTCCATCAAAAAGCGATGCCGCCGTGACGAGGCGTATTTTGTAATTCGGTTGGTAAGGCGCAAGTGATTCCATCCCTGGTGAAGTGATTTTATTTGGTTACGATTGCGTTCAATAAAGCGAAAATACGAATTCTTTGTCCTTTGTATGACAACGGCGTTCGATTGTTTGTTGTGTAACGAATAACCACCAGCCAAATTTTAGTATTATTGTAGTCATTACTTGTATAAATATGATGCTTACTATTCAATCCGCCACCGATATAGTTTTACGAAACACCTTTGATTTTGGCACAGAAACCATTCCACTCGTTGAATCTATCGGACGAGTGCTGGCAGAGCCTTTAATTGCAGACCGAGATTTTCCGCCGTTTGACCGCGTGACGATGGATGGGATTTCGATTTGTTATAATGCTTTTGCAAATGGGCAACGAGATTTTTTAATAGAAGGATTGCAGGCAGCGGGAGCAGCGCAGTTGACTTTGAAAAATTCTAAGAATTGCCTGGAAGTAATGACCGGAGCGATGCTGCCGCAAGGCACGGATACAGTGATTCGTTATGAAGATGTAATGATTGAAAATGGTGTTGCCAAAGTGCAAATAGAAGAAGTGACGCGAGGTCAAAATTTACATCGAAAAGGGAGCGACCGAAAGCAGAAGGAGGTAATTGTGCAACCAAATAAAATAATTTCGGTGGCAGAGATTGGCGTAGCAGCGACCATCGGAAAGGCACAATTGCTGGTAAAAAGATTACCCAAAGTAGTTATTATTTCTACTGGCGATGAGATTATAAATGTAGAGGAGATACCGCTGGCGCATCAGATTCGCACGTCGAATAGCTTTGTTATACAATCTTTGTTATCAAAATGGAAAATGGAAGTGAAACAAGTGCATCTTTCTGATAATAAAGAATTAATAATTAAAGAATTAAAAACCTGTTTGAAGGAATTTAATGTTTTGATTTTAAGCGGCGGGGTGTCGGAAGGGAAGTTGGATTACGTGCCAGAGGCATTGGCAACGTTGGGTGTGGAAAAGTTGTTTCATAAAGTGCAGCAGCGACCGGGCAAGCCGCTTTGGTTTGGAAAAGTGCCAGGTGGAGCGACCGTGTTTGCGCTGCCGGGGAATCCGGTGTCGGCATTGGTGGGTGCGGTGCGGTATGTGGAGCCGTGGTTGCGCAAATGTCTGGGTTTGGAAGCGGTGGAGGAAAATTTTGCGGTGTTGACAGAAGAAGTTTTATTTAAACCCAACCTGACGTACTTTTTGCAGGTTCAATTAAGGACAGATGAAAATGGACGGATGTTGGGGAAGCCAGTGGCGGGTGGTGGTTCTGGAGATTTAGCGAATTTGGTGGAGGCGGATGGATTTTTGGAATTGCCGATGGGGAGGGAGGTGTTTGAAAAAGGGGAAGTGTTTCGGTTTTGGGGGTATAGGTGATATTGGGATATTGGGATATTTTTTTCGCTATTGGCGTGTTCTTTTTTCGCAGATGATGCGGATATTTATCCTTGAGAATTCAATCGAATTGGTGAAAAGCTGTGTTCTTTAAAGAAAATAATTATGCTGGAAAAGTTTACGCATTTAAATACTGCTGGAAATCCCTCAATGGTGGATGTAGGGGAAAAAGTAGCGACGAGGCGGCTGGCACGAGCGCGGAGTGTAGTAATTTTGAATGAGGAAATTCTGAATTTGTTAGAAAAAGAGGAGATTCATACGCGAAAAGGACCTGTGTTTCAGACGGCGATTTTGGCGGGCATCATGGCGGCGAAGCGCACGGGAGAGTTGATTCCGTTGTGCCATCCGATTGGGATGGACAATTGTCAGATTGAGATTCGAGTAAATGAAAATAGAGAGGTGGTGATTGATTGTACCGCAACGGTGACGGCGAAGACGGGCGTGGAGATGGAAGCGATGGTAGGTGCGAGTATTGCAGCGTTGACTATTTATGATATGTGTAAAGCATTTTCGCATGAGATTATAATAAAAAATATAATGTTGATGGAAAAGACAGGCGGGAAACGAGATTTTTTTAGAAATGAATAATGAACGAATGAATAATGAAAGAATTAAAGCAGCATAAAAAGCATGGAGATGTTGCCCGACCAGATTATGGTTTTTTTGGGCGGAATGAGTGGGCGATTTTAGGGACGACTTGTGGGAATATTGAGGCGTTGGCATCTGTACTGACGAAGCAATTGTCGGGAAAATATAAAATAGCATACGTGGATGCTGACCACGCCAATACAGATAATAAAATAGATGAATATTTAAAATATACGGATAAAATAGATTTTCATCGTTTTGACACCAAACTGAAATTTGATACTTTTCAATATCGGCAATGGTTGAATGCAATGGATGTGGTGCTGGTGAATGGAAATCATTTTCAAGCGAAACGGCAGATAGTGGTGATTGACCCTAAGAAAGAGGAATCGTTGAAGAAGCGGTTGAGTCAGTTGACGGATGTGCAGTTGATTTTGCTGACCGAATCTGAACAAAAAATTTATCCTTTTCTAAAAGAATACTTGGCAGTATCCTCCCATCCTCCTATTCTCCTATCCTCTGATTTTCAAGGTATTGCGTCTTTTTTAGAACAAGAGTTACAAAAAGCGTTGCCTCCGATTTATGGTTTAGTGCTGGCAGGAGGTGAAAGTCGGCGCATGGGACAGGACAAGGGTTTGCTAAATTATCACGGGAAACCGCAGCGGGAGTATGTGGCGGATTTATTGAATGGAGTTTGTGAAAAAACGTTTATTTCTGGTCGAGCAGGACAGTTTATTGAAAGTGATTATTCAATTATTCAAGATGCTTTTTTGGACTTGGGTCCGTACGGTGCGATTTTGTCGGCTTTTCGGCAATTTCCGAATGTGGCGTGGCTGGTAGTGGCATGTGATTTGCCATTATTGGATGAAGCGAGTTTAAAAAAATTGATTCAAAATAGAAATCCTTCTAAAATAGCGACCGCATTTCAAAGTGCGACCGAGCCGTTTCCAGAGCCATTGATTACAATTTGGGAGCCGAAGGCTTATCCCGTGTTGTTGCAATTTTTGGGACAAGGTTTTTCGTGTCCACGCAAAGTATTGATTAACAGTGATATTGAATTATTAAAAGTTGAAAATCCCGATACTTTAACAAATGTGAATGAGCCGGAGGAAGCAAAAGCAGTATTTCAATTATTAAAAAAGGAATAGATAAATTTTGAATGTTGAATTTTTAATGCTCAATGAATGCCATTCAACATTAATCGTTCAACACTCAAAATTAGGTTTAGGCTTTCTGCACCTGAATACCCAATGCTATCTCGCCTGGTAATTCCACTTTTTCCCCACCATTTAAACCTTCAATCAAATCCAGCGAATTCGCCAGCGTTTCACTTTTGATATAATCACTGAATTGCTCGATAGCAGGCTGTACGGCTTCGTGTTTTTGCAATTTTACAGTAATCCGGTCGGTCACGTCGAAATCGCGGTCTTTACGAATATTTTGAATGCGATTCACGATGTCGCGCGCCATGCCTTCCGCTTCCAATGCTGGTGTGATGGTAACGTCCAATGCAACAGTCAACGCGCCATCCGTAGCGACTTGCCAGCCAGGAATGTCCTCGGCGGTGATTTCAAAATCTTCCAAATTTAAATCATAATTATCGCCATTGATATTCAAATTATAAACATTTGTTTTTTCAATAGTTGAAATGTCGGTTTGATTGAAATTACTAAATAACTCTTGCGCCGCTTTCATATTTTTACCCAAGCGCTTGCCCAAGGTTTTAAAATTCGGCTTGATTTTTTTGTTGACTAAACCAGCCGTATCCGTCACATATTCGATTTCTTTCACATTTACTTCTGCCAAAATCAATTCTTTCACACTTTCCACCTGTGCTTGAAATGATTCATCCAAAATCGGCAAGAGCAATTTTTGTAATGGCTGCCGCACCCGGATTTTCTCTTTTTTGCGCAAGCTCAAAACGAGTGACGAAATGCGCTGGGCATATTCCATCCGCTGCTCCAATGCTTTGTCAATTACATTTTCCTCCGCTTTGGTTAGAATAGTCAAATGCACGGAATCCGGCGCAAGCAGTGTGTTGTTGACTTTGGCTTTTTCTCGAATATTATCCGATAAATTTTTATATAACCAATCCGAAAAGAACGGCGCAATCGGCGCAGCCAATTGAACTGCCACCATCAGACATTCGTACAACGTTTCATACGCCGCTTTTTTATCAACCGACAATTCCCCTTTGCCCGCTGCAGATTCGTTGGAAGAGGGTCGCCAAAAACGCCGCCGCGACTGCCGCACGTACCAATTCGACAAGTGCTCATCCACAAAGGTTTCTATCAAACGCGCCGCTTTAGTTGGTTCGTAATCGGTATAACTTTCGGTCACTTCTTTTACCAGACTGTGCAATTTTGAAATAATCCAGCGGTCGAGTTCTGGTCGCTCGGCAACTGGTATCACATTCTGCTCATCAATAACAAACTTATCCACATTCGCATAAAGCGCAAAAAAAGAGTACGTGTTGTATAACTTTCCAAAAAACTTCGCCCGCGATTCCGCAATGCCTTCCAAGTCAAATTTTAAATTATCCCAAGGCTGCGAATTGGAAATCATATACCAGCGCGTCGCATCCGCCCCGTATAGATTGATGGTTTCAAACGGGTCTGGCGCATTGCCCAAGCGTTTGGACATTTTCTGCCCATTTTTATCCAACACCAAACCATTGGAAACCACATTTTTAAAAGCCACACTGTCATACACCATTACGGCAATCGCGTGTAAAGTGTAAAACCAACCGCGCGTCTGGTCCACGCCTTCGGCGATGAAATCGGCCGGAAACGAAACCTCGAATGGCGATTTGAAAGGCTTCTCTTCTCCTTTCGCCAATTTTTCATAATCTAGCCCCCACTGCGCATACGGCATCGCGCCTGAATCAAACCACACATCAATCAAATCTAATTCGCGATACATAGGCTTATCGTAATCATGAGATACCAATGTAATATCATCAATATATGGACGATGTAGGTCACTCTCATTTATTAAAAGCTTTGATAAAAAAGCTTCGTTTTTTAATTTTTCTTCTGGTGTTAAAGCGCGTGATTTATTAGCCTTTTCAATTTCATCTTTTAATTCTTTGATTGAACCAATACATTTTGGGTGAGAACCACTTTCCGTTCTCCAAATCGGCAGCGGCACGCCCCAGTAACGCGAGCGCGAGAGATTCCAATCCTGCAAATTTTCCAGCCATTTGCCGAAGCGACCTTCGCCCGTGGAAGCCGGTTTCCAGTTAATGGTTTGATTCAATTCGTACATTCTTTCTTTTACAGAAGAAGCCCGAACAAACCAGCTATCGAGTGGATAATAAAGCACCGGCTTATCCGTTCGCCAGCAATGCGGATAATTGTGGACGTATTTTTGCACGTTAAAGGCTTTGCCTGTTTGTTTCAAATGCACAGCGATGTCCACGTCCACACTCTGATAATTTTCTTCAT
>CAZJXN010000118.1:0-16398 GCA_964549655.1 uncultured Saprospiraceae bacterium | reverse complement strand
TTAAATAGTGAACGAAAAATCACTTTCACAAATTTATACCCTGGTACGTATCATTTAGAAGTGGAAATTTCTAATAATAAAAAAGACTGGATGGCTGCCGGTAAGAGGATGACTATTCACATTCGCGCCCCGTGGTATCTTACCTGGTGGTTTTTTACCTTACTTGTTTTAACTTTAGCAGGTTTAGCATACTTTCTATATCGTTATCGAATCAACCAAATCAAAACAGAATATGAACTGCAGCAACAGACCAAAGATAGCCAAATGAAAGCCCAACTGGCGCAAGACAAAGCCCAACAATTGCAAGCATTGGATGATGCCAGAACTCGCCTTTATACCAATATCACCCACGAATTTCGCACACCGCTCACCATCATCCTCGGTATGGCGGATAAAGTAGAGCAATCGCCCCGACAATGGCTGCAAGAAGGCATACAAATGATAAAACGCAACGGACAGAGCCTGCTGCGACTGGTAAATCAAATGCTCGATTTATCTAAATTGGAATCCGGTACCATGTCCGCTCATTTCATTCAGGGGACATCATTACCTATCTGAAATACTTGACCGAATCTTTCCATTCTTATGCAGAATCCAGAGATGTTGGGCTGCACTTTTTATCCGAACCCGAAAAACTGGTGATGGATTATGACCCGGATAAAACCTTGAATATCGTTTCTAACTTGCTCTCTAATGCGATCAAATTTACCCCGCAACGCGGCGAAGTCTATTTGCAGGTAGGGAAAATCGAGGAAGGATTTGTACCGATTCAGTTGCGCGATACCGGCGTGGGCATTTCGGAGGATAAATTACCTTATATTTTTGACCGTTTTTATCAAGCCGATGACTCCGCAACGCGGCACGGCGAGGGTACTGGCATTGGTTTGGCGTTGACCAAAGAACTGGTGAAGCTACTAGGCGGTGAAATTGAAGTGGAAAGCGCAGTCGGCGAAGGTTCTACTTTTACCGTTCTGTTACCTATAAAAAACACCGCGCCTTTACTTGAAACCACGCCTACTTTTAAATTGGAGGCATTCGCAACAAATGCGGTCGTCAGCGAAACATTTAATAAAGTAAATAGTGCATTACCGTTGGCACTCATCGTAGAAGACAATGCCGATGTAGTTACTTATTTAGTGACCTGTCTTCAAAATCAATATCAAATCGAGGTAGCGTATAATGGGCAGGAAGGCATTGACAAAGCCATTGAAATCATACCCGATATTATTATCAGTGATGTAATGATGCCCAAGAAAGATGGCTTTGAATTATGTCGCACTTTGAAAAACGATATTCGCACCAGTCATATTCCGATTATTTTGCTGACGGCTCGTGCAGATGTGGATTCCCGACTGGAAGGACTAGAAGGCGGTGCCGATGCTTACCTGACGAAACCTTTCAAAGAGCAAGAATTAGAAATCAGCTTACGCAAATCGCTCGAACTGCGCCAACGCCTGCGCCAGCGGTATGCGCAAGCCCCTTTTATACCGCCACTGCCCAATAAAAATTTCGCGAAGGATGATACTTTTTTCAATGCATTACACGAATTAGTGGTCAAGGAATACGAAAATGACAAATTTAGTATCGAAGTCATGGCGAAGACGCTGGGCTTGAGTCATGCGCAGTTGGGGCGTAAAGTGAAGGCTTTATTAAATATGCCTCCAAAACAATATTTACAAAAGTATCGCTTGAGCAAAGCGCGGCATCTCATCCAGCATACCAATCTGCTTATTCAAGATATTGCGTACCAAACGGGTTTTGGTAGCCCAGAGCATTTTTCAAATGAATTTTACAAAGAATTTCAGCAGCGACCCAGTGATTTGCGGTGAGCCACAGATTTGGCAAATCTTCAAGATTTACCAAATCTCGCTCCTCTTTTATCCCTGTATTTTCGGGCTTTCCGGCGCAATGCGCAATTTTTACAAGTTTTTTGCAGAAAAACTACAAGGCTGTTTTGCTCTCCTATTCTAAATTTAGCCAATACATACATTCAAATGAATTCAATTTTGATGTAGGCTTCCTATGTACGCACGGGAAGCCACTTTCGCAATTCATTTATCTTAACTATAACCTAAAAAACAAACCTATGAAAAAGTTATGTACGCTCTTTTTGTTAGTTGCAACGATGGCAATTGCCTATGCGCAGTCGCCGGGTACTTGGCAATCTAAGGGATCAGGAAATTACTGCAACAAATCGTGGTATGCAGGGTGTATCAGCAGTGGATTCTAATATTGCCTGGGCTATTACCTACAATTTTAACGGTGCAGCCAGAGAATTTACCAGAACGATAGATGGCGGCAACACTTGGAAGAGTGGTGTTATTGATATTGTTAGTACATTTAGTAATTTGAGCATATTCGCCCTGGACGGGAATACAGCATGGAGTATAATGACCAATACGGGCGCTCAAGCTCAAGGCAGAATTTATAAAACGACCAATGGTGGACAAACATGGATACAACAGACAGGTTCTTTTAATAATCAAGGGAATGCAATTACTCTATTCATTTCTTTGACAAAGACAACGGAGTTACTTTTGGTAGCCCCGCCACCGGAAACCCTGCGGTTGATTCTTTGCGTATTTGGACTACCTCAAATGGGGGTGCTATCTGGGACAGAATTCCTCCGGCACAATTACCGGCAGTATTGCCACAAGAAGGTATTTGGATTACTTATGGTATTGGCTCCTACGCAGCAATTAGCGATACAATTTGGTTTGCTACCCGCAGAGGACGGGTATGGCGCTCTTTTAATAAAGGGGTTTCTTGGGAAGCACAATCCACGGATTCCACTATATTTAATCAAGCATTCTCTGTTTCATTTAAAGATGCTAATAATGGGCTTCTTGTTGGGGAAGGGCGCGGATTTCGTACACAAGACGGTGGTAACGCTTGGGAAGAATTATCTTTGCCACCCTCTTTTATTTACTATCAAATAGCGTATGTGCCTGGTACAAATGGTGTTTATTATCTCTCCTATGAAGGATCGCCATTTTATTATACGGATATAAAACATGCTTTTACGCTAAATAATGGAGATAGTTGGGTTTTGATTGATAACCCAGGAATTGAATGTTTTGATTTCTTATCGGCTACCAGTGCCTGGGGAGGCGGATTTATTATCAGCCCTTCACAAGGAGGAATGTATAAATGGACAGGTAATTTGGAGCGTGATTTTTTTAGTGTTGGAAAATTTGAAAAAATATCCCCGTACACCATTATAACGCCCCAGCAATTAGATACTTTGAAGTGGAATCTCGAATTAACCAATGGTGGCTACCAACCACTTACAAACATGGTGCTTGATTTTGAAGTTACTAAAAATGGTACTTCCCAAAATTTTCAAAGCACCATAGATACAATTGGGTTCGGGGAAACCTCCCAAATTCCTTTCAACTTTCTGCCCACCGCCGTCGGGAAATACACGATTTCAGCAAGTGCTTCAAATGCTCAACTTGGCGATGACTTTTATCGAGGTTTTGAATATTTTGAAATTAATGATTCCATTTTGGCAAAGGATGATGGTACGCAAGAATCCCGGCTTGGTTTTGGATTCGGAAATCCCAATTGGTACGGCTACTATGGCAGTGCTTTTGAGTTGAATGTACCGGATACTCTAACCGCAATCACCGTTTATATTTCCCGATTTTCTAATTTCACAGGTTCTATCAACTTAACGGTAAATGCTTTTGATTCAACCGGAAGTCCCAATATAGAACTTTATCACTCCAAAAAAATAAAATTAAGTGAATATGGCATCACGTCCTCCAATAATAAACTTACTTATCCATTAGAAATACCCCTTCCGCTTGCTACAGGTAGCTACGTATTTGCAGCCGGTCAGGACACTCTGCAAGGGGTCATCGGTTTTGACTTTGATCTTGATAATGTATCGGATGACGGTTTTTGGATCGTATCACCCATCGCAGGCGGCGGCTATCCGTGGGCGCATGCTACAAACAGAGAGACAATGATGATTCGTCCGCATTTTAAAACACAAGTGGCTACTACTGGTACAAAAGACTTAACGGATATCACGAATCAAATTCGACTTTTCCCCAACCCCTTTACCGACCAAACCCTCCTCGAATTTGAACTTAAAGACCACACGCTACCAGTAGAAATAGTCGTCTCCGATATATTAGGTAGAACGCTAAAATCATTCCGCCTCGAAAAACCAAACGCTGGTGTGAACCAGCTTCCGTTGACTATGGATGCGCCAGCTGGGCTGCTTTTGCTTACGCTCAAACAAGGGAAAGGCATCAAAACGATTCGACTCGTCAAGCAATAAGGTGATAAACCCCTGTTAGTTTCTTATCGGAGGTCTGGCAAATGTTAGACCTCTGCAACTTTCTTGCTAAGATTTTGGATCCCTTTTTTATTGCTCAAAATAAGTTTAACTCACTTCACTTAATAAAAAATACCCTTATGAAAAAAGCACTTTTAATACTCTCCATTTTTGTATTGATCCTCTCCTGCAAAAAAGAGGAAAAGGAAGAGGAGCCTATGGTGGGACCGACTATTGTACTCGATCAAGTTAAAATAGAAGAAAATATAGTTGGCATCTGGAAAGGCATGATAAAAGGGAGTAACGGTTCCACCGAAAATGTAGAGGCAACTATCGAAAAAATGACAATTGGCAATAAGGTCGCAAACGGAAGATATTTCGAGTCCTCCTTCTCCTGTGGATTTGAATGGACGTATGAATCCTTAGCTAACGGAAGAGTTACCTTTAGGGAGAAAACGTTGAACCCGGATATTTGCTTTGATGATGTTGCAGTCATTACTTACTTTCAAGATGATAAATTCAACACCTTATATGTTCGGATAGCGGTTTCAAACGCTTCGTACACAGGGGCTTTGACTCGACAATAGAAAAGATTGAAAGGCAATGATGCGGCTAAATCCCAGTTAATTTCAAATCAAAAGCCTGGCAAGATGTACTAATCCAAGCATAATAAAGCCGCGAATTTTTCTGTTTAGTTCGCGGCTTTTTGAGTGATAGTGACATCCGCATGAATCCGCTCAATCCGCGTCCCCGACTTTGGTCGGGGCGTTCCGATTAATGCCATACGTGTACATTTAAAAGTCCCCCATCGGGGGGATTAGGCGCTAATAGCCTCGCGCCGTCGCGTCCGGTTCTCGGAAATCCGCTACGCCCTGCCACGTACCGTTGGGCAATTTTAGAATGGCTTTAATCTGTGCGATGCGTTCCACTTCTCGGAATTTATGACCCATTTTTTCAAGGTTTTGGCGCGTGGGAAGGTCAAGCGCATCTTTTTCCATCACAATTTCATCGGGTAGCCACTGGTGGTGGAAGCGTTTAGCATTGACGGCATCGTCCAGATTCATATTAAATTCTGCGATATTCAAAAAGACTTGAAAAACAGTGGTCATAATCGTGGAGCCGCCCGGTGTGCCTAAAATCATAAAGAGTTTTCCATCTTTTTCGACAATGGTTGGAGTCATAGAACTGAGCATCCGCTTGCCCGGCTGAATAGCATTAGCTTCCGCGCCGATGAGTCCAAATTGATTGGGAACACCCGGTTTTACACTAAAATCATCCATCTCATTATTCAAAAAGAAACCTGCATTGGTCACCCACACTTTATTTCCAAAATTGCCATTCAAAGTCGTGGTGACCGAAACGGCATTTCCTTCCGCATCTACAATCGAAGTGTGCGTCGTTTCAAACGTTTCTTTTTTCATTTTAAAATTACCAGCGAAAATGGAATTGCTTGGCGTGGTTTTTTCCATCGAAAAATCGGACATCCGGCGTTGCAAATAATTGACACTCAGCAGCGAATCAATCGGCACTTTATAAAAATCGCTATCGCCCAAGTGTTCCGTGCGGTCGGCGTACGCTCGGCGCTCGGCTTCCGCCATCAAGTGAACGGCTTCCTTGGAATGAAAACCCCAAGTTGCGAGCGGATACGGCTCCACCATTTTCAGCATTTGCAAAAGCGCGACACCTCCACTCGACGACGGCGGCATGGAGATAATTTTATAATTTTTATAATTGCCCACAAGCGGCGCACGCCATTTGGCATCATAATTTTTTAAATCTTCCAGACTGATAATACCGCCGCGCGTGTACATTTCGGCTACGATGTCATTGGCATTTTCGCCTTCATAAAAACCCGCCTGACCTTGGTCGCGGATAAGTGTGAGCGTACGTGCGAGTTCTTTTTGTTGTAATAAATCGCCTACTTTCCAGTCGTCTTTTATAAATGGATTTGGCGTTTCATTATATTTTGTAAATAACTCTTGATGATTTCGTAAACGCGTGGCTTCGGCTTCGGAAATATAATACCCTTTTTGGGCGAGTTGAATAGCGGGTTCGATCAATTTTTGCATTGGCAATTTGCCATATTTCGCGTGCGCTGCAAACATTCCCGCTACTGTGCCCGGCACGCCACATGCCAAATGTCCTTCTGTACTTAAGTTGGCCACTACATTTTTCAAACTATCCAAATACATATCCCGACTGGCTTTCGCAGGCGCTTTTTCTCGATAATCGAGTGCTGCCGTCTCGCCATTTTTCAATCGAATGACCATAAAACCACCACCCCCAATATTTCCGGCTCTTGGGTACACGACTGCAATTGCAAACTGAACCGCAATCGCTGCATCCACTGCATTGCCGCCTTGTTTGAGTATTTTCACACCAATATCGGACGCGAGCGCATGAGGTGCTACCACCATCGCCGAGCCACTCGTGGCACTTTTCACCGGATTGTAAGCAGGCAGACGATTCACGCGTTGACAACCATTTGATGCAATGATACAAATAATTAGAAAAAATGATGCGTATTTCATTTTTGGGTGGTATTGGGTATTTGGTATTTAGACAAAGCGACAAGAAAGTTCTTTCAGAAGAAAATTAAAAGATGTAATAATTTCTGAAATTTTGTGAATTCTGATACTAACAATCATCGCCGCATCATACCGCCTACAATAAAGGAAAGGATAAAACCGCCAATCAGACTTTGTGCAAAAACGAATATAGTATTGCCGATGGTGACGGGACGAATCTCGCCGCGCAATTGCTGGATTGTTTCGGATGGTAGCTCAAAATTAAAAGTCTTGGATGCCCATTGCATCGTATGAATAATCGCTTCTTTCTGTGTAATGAGTAGGGTCGGGTCAAATTTGAAAAGCAGGTAATTAAAAATATAATAAATAATATTCGCAACGACAAACGTGCCGAAAGCAGTACGCAAAGCTTGTTTAAAAGGTAAACTTCCTTCGTGCGCAACTCGCTCGCGGGTACAAGCCATAATCATAAAAAGAATGTAAATAACGAGAGACCCCCAATTTACAAAAGGACTAAATAAAACGGTGGTATCTATAAAATAAAAAAGCAGGAAGTAAGCAATGACGCTTACTCCCGCTAGGATTCCATATTTTACAAACGTGTGTTTCATCATTAATAAGCGGTGTTAACCGGTGGTTTGCGTTGGGTAACTGCTGCCGCAATAAGAGAAATTATTAATCCTGTTATAAAAGTGAATAGCCCAGCAAAAAACATAAAAGATACTGGACTCATAAACGCTTTCGTGTACTCCATCGCTTGGTCAACCTCCTCTTCGCTTTGTCCTCCCTCCAGCATTTTTTCTCTCGTAGCTTCCATAATCGTGTCCATTAAATCTGGCGCGATTAATGTAAAAAAGATATACGTCCATCCTGCTGTAACGACTGCCATAATAAGGGATGCCCACAATCCAACTGTAAATCCTTTGCCAAAAGTCATGTAGCCACCCGATTGGTCGCGGTAGTTTTTCATCGCCAGAATCAGCGCACCTGCCATTACTCCCCAGGTCAACAAATTCATAATCCAGCTCGTAGCACTGTTCTGGTTAGAATAATCATTCATACCCGACACGTAAGCGCCCAGCCCAATCAAAATTAAAATTAAGGAAGCAATACCGCCGTAGCGTACGCCAATGGCGCGTGCAGACGCATTGGCGGGTTCCATTGGTTCGATCAAATTAATAGAATCTAAGGTACTCATAATGTCTTTGTTTAAAGTCAGTTAAGAAAGATGTTATTGGTCATTCGTTATTTTAAACAGGCGTTTATTAATAACGTTAGTTAAAATTGCAAATAACTTTTGGTAGTGCCTATCTTTTTTCTATGGATGTGTAAAAATAGCCGATTGATGTCCGTTTATAACCGCCCAAACTTTTCCTTTAAATTGCATTCCAATGAACGGCGTGTTTTTTGATTTGGATAGAATATCGCTTTCCGCAAACATCCAGCGTTCTTCTGGATTGAAAATAGTGAGATTCGCCACTTGTCCAATTTCGATTCTTAAAATATTCAAACCCAACAATTTACGCGGATTAATCGCTAATTTTTCTATCAATTTTTCCAATGATAATTTCCCTTCCAGCGCCGTCCAGCTTACCGCAAATGCCGTTTGTAAATTTATAATTCCAAATTCGGCATACGTAAATTCCAAGTTTTTTCCTTCTTCGTCAATTGGCGTATGATTAGAATTTATCATATCTATCGTGTCATCTTTCAAGCCTTCGATGAGTGCCTCGCGGTCTTCTGGGTGGCGCAAGGGCGGAAGCGTTTTATAATTTACATCAAATTCTGCAATGGATTCGTCGGTATAAAGCAAGTTTAAAACTGGCACAGAAGTCGTTACTTTCAAACCTGTCGCCTTTGCTTTGCGAATGCGCTCCACCGCTCCTGCTGTGGAAATATTGGCAATATGCAGCCGAGAATTTGTATATTCTAACAAGTGTAAATCGCGCTCTACCATCAGTTCTTCCGCCAAGTTGGGAATGCCCATCAAACCTAGCGACGTACTCACATATCCCTCGTGCATCTGCCCGTCGCCGGCAATTGCTTTATCCGAAGGTTGGTTTAAAATAACGCCCTCAAATGTTTTTACATATTGCAAAACTCTCAACATCAATCCGTTATGCTGCAATGATTTACGCCCATCCGAAAAAGCGACTGCGCCTGCTGCGTACATATCGAGCATTTCAGTAATATCTTTTCCTTCACAATTTTCTGAAATCGCACCAATTGGATGAAAATCAACAATAGAATGTTGGGTATTATTTTTAATATATAAAATTTCTGATTTAGAATGTAAAACCGGATTCGTATTGGGTTGTACTGCGATAGCTGTGAATCCGCCCGCCGCTGCTGCATTTGCTACGGATTTTAAATCTTCCCGATGCTCGTAGCCAGGGTCACACGCTTGCACGCCTACATCCATCCAACCTGGGGAAACGCAAGCGCCGTTCGCATCCAGCACTTCTACATTTTCGATTTGTAAATCAGCCTGAATGGTTTTCAGCATACCGTTTTCAATAAAAATATCAAGCGTTTGACCGTTATGCGGAGAATTTGTATCAACAATGCGGACGTTTCGAATCAATAGATTCATGTGGTGATGGAATTTGGGCAAAAATAGGAAATTAGGTGATAGGGTGATGGGGTGATGGGTGATAATGTTTAGCGCAGAGATTAGATGTGGCATCCCGACGTAGCGTGAAACCTCCCGCAGATTTCGCAGATGCCGCAGATTTAATTGCCGCAAAGCAATTTGCAACTATATTAAGCTCCGTCGTACACCTTTTGCTTTTGACCTGTTTTCTTGTATATTTGTGGGAAATAGAAATGGCGAGAGATATTCATCGAATAAAATCATGGCAACATGGCTGATAAGATAGCTGTTTATCAAAAAATTATAGAAGAATTCATGTCTATAGAAGCAGAAGATAGAAACCACGGAGATATTGAATTTTAAATGATAAAAGATACGACTAATCACCACTATCAATTAATATAATCAGGCTGGCACGAAAAACATTACATCTATCAAGTGCTATTTCATTTAATATCAAACCCGACGGTAAAGTGTGGCTTTTAGCAAACAATACGGATATACTTGTCGCCCAAGAATTATTGAAGCCCGGCATTCCTGCCAGTGATATTGTTATTGCGTTTATCCCGCCATATGCGCGGCAACATTCGGGGTTTGCGGCTGCGTAAAATCAAGCGCCATCACCCCATAAACCTTTCACCCCATCACTCATTTCACACTTTCCAAAATCGAAGCAACAATATTTCCAACGCCAAAAACGCCAACGCCAAAATCACACACCACCGCCAAAGTACAATCCCGCGACTTCTTTCTTCAATACTTGCCGTCAGCACTGCTTCTTCCATCATATCTACGACATTCATTTTCTGACCGGCTTGACTTTTCAATTCTGCTGCGGTGTAATAATCGAGCGCCGATTCTTTTCGGTCATAATTAAAAGCATATTTCGCTAAAGTCGTGTCCCGATTCAAAAATAAATCATAAATACCGGCTTGTAAAATTTGATTGCTCACGCCCAAAAATGCTTTCGCTCCTACAATGCGCTGTTCTGGAATAAATTCGCCGGACTCGCCCCGAAGTTTATAGACAATATCTGTACTATTTATAAAATGCTCACTTTCAATGACTTCGTCTCGACCGATGGAATACGCAATTTTCTTAATCCGAGCGGAAGAAATCGCCATTTTGTACAACATCGGAATAAAAATCTCGCCGCTTTGCGCTAAATTATTAAATGGCTCCGCCAACGGAGCCGCGCAAACGTATAAATTTCCTTGTCCGATTTGATATTTGGATAGAAACGCCGTTCCGTCTCGATACGTCAGGAGTTGTTCCTCACCCCGACTATTGGTTTTGCTCATTCTAAAATTACCTTTCGTCACCGGCAATTTGAGATTCGCACTGCGATTTTCAAATACATCTTTAAAAATAAATTCCTCCAGATTTACCACGCCGACGCTGCGCTCCTGCTCTTCAAATTGCTGAAAATCATTCGCCGGAAACGCATTCAAAAAACTGCGATACGAATTCACCTCTGCTTGCCGACTTGGAAAAACCAGCACATTGCCGCCGTTATTCGCGTATTGCCGCAATTCAGAAGCCAAACCAGACGACACCGTATTCAACTCATGCAACACAATCATTTGATAACTCGCAAATTTGGAGTAATCCAGATTCCGACTCAATTGATTCGTCGCTTTGAAATTTCCAATCCCAGCAAAGGCTGCGTCCAAATAACGACTCGGCGCTACTTCATTGATAACCAATACATTGACAACCTCCGGCACATTAAACGTTGCAAAATATTTATCATCAAATTGCACCGGATAATCGGTAATCGTCAACTCCGCATCGTGCCAGCCTGTGCGCAAAATCGTAATCGGAACGGTATCCGTCACCGCACTTTGCGCAGGAATATTCATCGTGCCGACGGGCTTCGTTTGTCCTTCATATCGAATGCTCAAACGCACGTTATCAGCGGCTTCTGGGCTATAATTGCGCACCCGCACCAGTAGCGGATTCGTCTGGTTCAACAATTGCACGGGCGCATCAAACCACGCCGAATCAATGCTCACATTGCGCTCCTGCACCGCCTGCAAGGGGATGAGATTAATATCGAAAGTCGTATCTTTAAAATTCTTTAAGTCTGTAATATTTTTTTGAAAATCGGAGATAATGAATGCCGTTTCGGTTTCTGATTTGCCCGTGTTGAGCGCCTGCGCTTGCCGCGTCATCACTTTGGATAATTCGCGGGTAGCGGGCGAGATTTTTATTTCTTCTATCAGATTCAACGCGTCGTCCTTGCTCACCATCCGCTGGTGTCGTCCTTCAAAATCGTTGGTCAGCACCTGAAATTCGTCTTCCACGCTATACGCTTCCACAATCTCGCGGGCACGTTGCTTGGCGCGTTCCACGAGTGGCGCATTTTGGCTCAACGCCGTCATACTGAACGAGTTATCCACAAAAACGCTCACTGCCTTGCGCCCCTGTTTCACCGCCGCACTTTGCGGAATAAACGGCTGCGCAAACGCAAACACCAGAAACGCCACCGCCAGCAAGCGCATGAGCAGCACCAGCAGGTTGCGCAACTTGGAGCGCGCACTCGTCTCCTCCTTCACCTCCCGCAGAAAGCGCACATTCGTAAAATACACCTTCTTGAACCGGCGAAAATAAAACAAGTGCAGGATAATCGGAATCGCCAACGCCGCTAACGCAAACAAAAAAGTCGGATATAAAAATTGCATTTAAAATTGATTATTTATCATTTACCACTGCCTATGTACCATCCTCCTATCTTCCCATCTTCCTATCCTCCCCCGAGGTAAACGTCAAAAATACGCAATCCGTTGTAATGAGCAAGTGTTTTGGGGTTTGAGAAGTGTTATAGCGAAGTTAACCTTTGGTTTATTATATTTTCTATAAAAAAGTTTACAAGATTGTTCTATTTTCACATTATTGATTTAAATTTATAGCATGAAAAATTCCCTATTTTTTATATTAATGTTGATGGTTGGATGTAATAATCATTCCACTAATTACAACAAGCAAAGTCATAACAACAGTATAACTTCTATTGATAGCTTACGGCAACATTTGAGTATTCAATTTAATAATTTTCAACAAATTGATAGTTCTGCTTACCTGTTTTTTCCTTTGGCGATACAAGTCAAAACAGATACGAAAGGTAATGTTGGTAATT
Source organism: uncultured Saprospiraceae bacterium (assembly GCA_964549655.1). Lineage (GTDB taxonomy): Bacteria > Bacteroidota > Bacteroidia > Chitinophagales > Saprospiraceae > JADJNW01. The sequence goes on along the minus strand of CAZJXN010000118.1, from coordinate 3,850 downwards.
ATTTTGATTCTTATGACTATTCACGAGGTGACGAAGTTTACTTTTGGAATATTTTATTTCATAATACGGAAACTGGAACGTCTCACCTGTTACATGATAGTTTGAAAATAATCATTCTAAATTACAGTCTTTCAAAAGACTTATCTTACGAACAAGAAACATTCAATAATTTTATCTTTTATGATGTAATCAGTAAAGATTTCAATAATGATACTATGTTGGATGAAAAGGACCCTACTTCACTTTTCGTTTCCGATAAACAAGGTCAGACCTTTCGACAAATTTCACCGCTGAATTATGACGTACAAACTTGGCGACTTTTAAAACAACAAGATAAAATTATCATGCTGGCTGTTGAAGATACAAATGATGATAAAATATTCGACGAAAAAGACGCAATCATTCCATTTCAATTCGATTTAAAAAGTACTCAATCTGTAAAAATAATATTTGATCCAATAATGACGAAGCAATTGAAACAGCAATTTTTGAAAAACTGGCAGTTATCAAAATAGATGAATCGTGTTGCTCGCAAAATATAAATAGTTAGAAAAATCCATTAGACTTGTGTCAATTTTATTTTCAACAACTTAGCAAAATTTGCCCAATTTGCGTCAATAGCAAATTTTAAAATATGCTGTAAAAAATTATCCAAATCGAAATAGTTTTAGTATTAAAAGTAATGGAAAACTTTTTAGACACCCCTACCCTCCCAAAACTTGCAAACCTTTCCTAAAATGTGCATCTTTGTAATAAAATGAAAAACGCAGCGAAATGGTCTCCACAAACCGTTTAAATAAAGGGGGTTCAAGAAGCACCCGACTCTTGAACCCTTTTTGTTATTCCTATAAATTTTATATCTTCGCCCGCAATATTGAAAAATGTTGCTGATGACGATTGAAAAACTATTGCAAGACCGACCGCTATTTCATGCTTGGGATGATGGCTCGCCCACTTCCTTTGCTACTTCACCAAAAGTATTACAATTTATATATGACCATGCTCAAAAAGAGATGACGACACTCGAAACCGGCTCCGGCTATAGCACGGTCGCTTTTGCAATGGCGGGCACGAATCATATTTGTATTACACCATTTGCAGAGGAAGCAAAAAAAATTCTTGAATATTGTAATAAAATTGGTTTGCAACCAAATATTACTTCGCTTACTGGCAGTTCGGATACGATACTTCCAACCAATAATAATATTCCTGAAACGCTTGATTTCGTATTTATTGATGGGGCGCATCGTTTTCCTTATGCGTGTGTAGATTTTCATTACACGGGCGAAAAAGTGCGCGTAGGCGGCATACTCGGTGTGGATGATGTAGATATGCCTTCTGTAAAAGTGTTATATGATTTTTTGAAAGGCGAAGAAGATTGGGAACTCATGGAACGCATCAAAGATACAGCCTTCTTTAAACGTATCAAAACGCCCAATCATGTAATGGACTGGCAGGGGCAAGGGATGAATCAGGGTTATAAAAAGCGTAAAGAATGGAGGTACAGTATCAAGCAGCGTGTAAAGAAAATGTTGCCATTTTGGCTTTAATATGATTTTTTATAAGTTAGTTGCCCCATGCTTTGGCGCGAGGAACAAAAAATGTAAGTTTTGGGCTTTAGCCCAACATAATAATTTGGCTAAAGCCTAAAAATATTATATTTTATATCCCCGCGCTAAAGCGCGGGGCAACTATTTACCGCTATAAAAATATTGCGAATTTATTTTCTTACATTCAATGATTTCAACCATTCCGCACACCGCTCTGTCCAAGTCTCTAAATAACCTTTGCCAATCGCTAAACTAAATCCGTGCCCACCGGTAGGATAAATATGTAACTCCGCCGGAATGTTTTTTGCGCGCAACGCCTGATAAAATAAAATACTATTATCCACTGGAACACCGTCGTCATCGCCTGCGTGAATCAAGAAAGTAGGCGGCGTATCGGCTTTTACTTGCAATTCATTGGAGTAATATTCTAATAATTTGGGGTCTGAATTTTGTCCCAACAGTGCCTCCGCAGAGCCTTTGTGCATCACAGGCTTCACAAATGTAATAACTGGATACACCAATATCATAAAATCGGGTCGGCTACTTAATTTATCAATTACATCTTTTGCATCCGCTTTTCCGGCATCAAAATGAGTGCCCGCCGTAGAAGCCAGATGCCCACCCGCTGAAAAGCCCATAATGCCCACTTTACTGGTATCAATATTCCACTCCTTTGCATGATAGCGCGTGAGGCGCAGCGCTCTTTGTGCATCCAACAACGGCGACAAGTGCGGCGTGATATGATTATTAGAACTTGGTAAACGATATTTTAATACAATCGCTGCGATGCCTTTAGAATTTAACCATTTTGCAAAATCCGTTCCTTCCCAATCATACGCCAAAATGTAATAGCCACCGCCCGGACAAATGACCACTGCCTGCCCTGTTGCATTTGCTTTGGTAGGTAAATAAACGGCGATGTCTGGCGTTTGCACATTGCTGATGCGCACTATTTCCGTGGTGTCGCGCTTTTCGACTTCGTTGGTTTTTTTTGCATTGGGGATTTCGTCCGTCCAAAGCGGCAATGTAAGATTTTGAGCCACAACTAATTGATTTACAGTTAAAAATAAAATAACTATCAGTATAACATTATTCATAACAAACATTATTTCAGGCAAGGTAAAAAGAATTGAGGAGGAGTGAATGAAATGAGGCATCAAAAAATTTAAATCAGTTTTCTTGCGTTTCAGGTATTGTCGGTTAAGAGCCAAAATTTTAAATCTACTTTCTTAATGTTTAAACTTTAAACCAGTAACTTTGAGGCTATCTTCAACTTTTTTGAAAAAACAGGTGCTCTTGCGTAGCCGTTTGTTTAGAAAAAGTTGTATAGGTTAAAAATAATAGGTGCGGCGCATTGTAAAATGTGTCATCCTTATATCACACTTAAAACGTAAATACAAGATGCAATTCTGTAAACTATCAATTTGTTTTTTACTATTTGGCATCCTAATCATTATTCCTTCCTGTTATTACGACAATGAAGAAGACCAATATGGCGCTGACGATACGCCTTGTGATACGACTGCTATCAAATATAGTGTACACATTTCCAGCACTTTACAAGACAATTGTTACAGTTGCCACAGTACAGGTAATAATATTTCTGGTCTCTTACTCGACAGTTATAATAGGGTAAAAGTAGTGGCAAATAATGGAATTTTATTGGGAACGGTGAAACACGCACCAGGATTTTCGCCGATGCCGCAAGGCGGTGGGAAGCTGCCCGATTGTGAAATAGCAGCACTGGAAGCTTGGGTGAATGCTGGAGCACTTAATAATTAGGATATTGTGATATTGTGATACTTCTTGTTTAAGATTTGAGCCGTCTAGCATCTGTTAATCTGGCTTCTTATTCTATTATAATATTTTTGTGAAAATTGTTACTTATGCGAAGGAATATTTTTATAATAATTGGACTTGCAATCATAATAGGTGGTGCAATTGGTATATACCAATGGAATAAACCACATCAAAATATTCAAAAAGCCACCGCCGACCTTACCGTCGAAGCACCTGCGCTGATGGCAGATTTTAATACGGATGAAACCGCTGCCAATGCTCGTTATCTGGACAAAGTAGTGTCTGTAACTGGAAAAGTGCAAACCGTGAATTCCGGTAACGGCAGTACCCTTATCAGCTTGGAAGCGAACGATGATTTAGGGGTTATTTCTTGCGAATTAGACCCTGCGGTTCAACACGCTCGCACCAATTTCTCGCCCGGCGAGCAATTGACAATAAAAGGTGTTTGTGCTGGTAAAATGATGGATGTCGTACTGACGCGCTGCGTTATTGTAGAATAA
>CAZJXN010000117.1:12683-16819 GCA_964549655.1 uncultured Saprospiraceae bacterium | reverse complement strand
ATTGCGGCGGAAGCGAGTGTAGGCGGCAATGGTATTTTCTTGCTGCGCCGCTGCCATCCAATCACTTTCTTCATCATTTCGCAAATGAAAAACAAACTGTCCCAACTCATGCCCACGCACGGGCAGGGGCTGGGCAATGGGGGTTTGTCTTTCCTCGGTGCGGCGGCGTACTTCATTGATAACGAAGGAGGAGAGGTCGTGTACGCTGAGGGCTTCGGGGGTTTGGCGGAGCTTGGCGAGCAGGCACTCGGCAAAGGGGCTGTTGTCACCTGCCGTGCCGTCGAGGGCAAGCTCGCGACTGTGGCTGGCGGTCAAGCCCCAACGGGAGCGGTGCGCCTCGTCGCTGCGCTTGGGGATGGCGACGTTTTTAGTATTTTGAAACAAGGAGCCGGAGAAGCAGGCATCCACTATCAGAAAAGTATGAAAGGTAGGAATAGCATTGAGGCGCTCCACAATCTCGTGGGCAGAGATGTACTCGTCTTCCTCGCCGGGGTTGGCTTCCACCGGAATCCAGTAGCCGAGCTGATGCACGGTATCGCCGTGACCAGAGAAATAAACAACGAGATTGTCCTGCGGCTTAATGCGCCCTTGCACATCGCGGAAGGCTTTCAGGATGTTTTTGCGGGTGGCATCGGTGTTGAACAAGGGAGGGTAGGTGTGCGCGGCGTCAAAATTGAAGCGTTGTTGTACGACGGTGATGAAATCCTGCACATCTTTCACGCAGTTGCGCAAGGGCGGGCAGTGCCGGTACGCATCAATGCCGATGGCGAGCAAGTGGTTGTTGCCTTGCGGGGCAGGGTTGGTAGCGTTTGTAAGTGGGGTGCGTCCTGCTTTGTTGTCCAAGGTTTAAAGTTTAAGGTTTGTTGTTTGAAGTTATGATGTAAAAGTAAGGAAAGCATATCATATAATCAATAAGCGAGGTGTCTAAAGTGTAAAATCTAAAGTCTATCGTCTATTGTCTTTTACAGAAAACTGCTTTACCAGCACCGCCCCACTCACTTTAAGGTCGGAACTCAGCACGAGCATTTGCTCTTTCACGCCATCATCTACGGAGACGGCAATGGTGTTGGGTGGAATGCTGCCGAGGTCTTCGGCGTGGAGGATGATGTAATTATTATCTTCGTTGAGGGTGACGAGGATGCTGGTTTTCGACTTACTGACGCGGTATTTATCCAATATTTGTCTGCCATTTAGAAAGATTGTGACGACATCGCCATCCACCGTGCCGCTGTCCCACACGTTGAGCCGGATGTTGGGTTTTTGCACTTCAATGACGCGGGAGACGCGCACTTCGCGTTGGGTTTCGGCTTGGTACACTTGGGTTTGCTGTTGTTCTAATTGCTGGGTTTGTTGGGTTGTTATTGGTTTTTCTATATATAATTTTCCGGACGCACACTTGCCGGTTTGTTCGGTATGTCCTTCCAGATAGCCCTGCCAGTCGCCTTCCAGCGTGTAGACATTGGCATTATGACGCAAGCGCAGTGCAGCCGATTTGATACACCATTTCCAATTCGAGTCTGTTTTATTTACTACTTCTAATTCTTTTATAATAAGCGTGCTATCTTTTTTATTAAATGTCCATTGCAAATTATGATTGGCACTACCACCATTATCTTCTGAAACGATGTACGACTGCCCTACTCCACCGTTATTTAAATTAAAATCATAATAAAATCCATAATCTCGGTCGGATTGCGAGAGTTGCCCCGTCCAGCGTCCCGTCCAAGTGAAGGGTTCTGGTTTATTTGTAACGCCTTCTTTTACAATTCTTTGTCGTTGCAAAAAGAGCTTACCTGGTGTGCAGCCATTGGCTTTCCAATCGCCGGAAATTTCCTCGGTCGTCGCTTTTTTGGTATATTTTAAAAGGGCGTATTTCAAGCACCAGCGCGGTTGCTTGGGTTCGGTTTGTTCGATTTCTTGCAACACCAATTGCATTCCATCCCATACGCCCGTAATGACAAAACGAGCTGCCGATTTCCCATCCAACGAGCGCGAAAAAGAAGTACCGGAGATAGATTGATTTTTTTGTGTGATATTAATTTCGTAAAGAAAGGTATCGGTTTTACCAGGCTGGGTAAGTATGCCTTCCCATTTTCCACTAAAATCTTGCGCCGATGTAATAATGGTGGTGAATAAAAGAAGAAGCGGAAGGTATTTTTTCATAGTATAAAGGTAATATTCGTAAAGTTCCTATCTTCTCATCCTCTTATCCTCCCCTCATTCCAATCACCGCCATCATTCTCCCAGTCTGCCCTTTTTCTTTGCGGTGTGAAAAGTAATTTTCATTATGTAAGACAGTAGAAAATGGAGAGATTTCAATATTCGATTCCGGTAAACCAAACTCTAGCAATTGGTCTTTATTCGCATTTTTTAAATCTACAAAAAACTTATTGCGCTCCGCATCAAAACGCTTAAAATCATCGGGAAAGTGTCCCGCCACATCTGTATCCACTTCAAAACTACATTCATCAATACACGTGCCAATATACGCAAAACACGCCGCCGCTTGCGTGCCAAAATGTGATTGCATCACTTCCAACGTTTTAAAAACAATCCCTTCTACTGTGCCGCGCCAACCCGCGTGTACTGCTGCAACAATTTCATTTTCAGTATCATACAATAAAATAGGCGTGCAATCGGCAATACTCACCGCAACAAATACATTCTTCCGGTCTGTGACCAACGCATCAAAACCATCGTAAGCACCCGGCTCCATAGCATATAAAATTTTGTCGCCATGTACTTGTTTGGATGTTGCCAATTCGTGAATTTCAATGTTGAGTTTGCCAAAAAAGCGGTTCCGATTTTCTATTACATGCTGTTCTGCATCGCTCACATTTAAACTTAGATTTAAACTTTGAAAAGGAACTTCACTCACGCCGCCATTGCGATTGCTTTCTGCTGCTATGATGGTTTTAAATGAATGGAATATGGTTGGTTTATAGAATGATTGCTCCATTGAATTTTATACAAATGTCGCTTTAAAACATTGGATTATTTTCATTGTAATTTAGCGTGTATTAGCAAATTGGCACATTAGCAAATCAGCACATTAATTTATTGAATCAAATAATTAATCCAAAAGAAGAGTACCAAATAAATCCAAAGCGCATCCAGAAAATGCCAGTAAATCGTAAGTAATCGCAGCTTCAACCGCTTTTCCGGGTCCGAAAAATAAACCAATACCGTAACAGGCTCTTTCATAGTACGCTTTGCTTTCCACAAAAATAGCCCCAAAAATGGTAAACCTGCAATCACGTGCGCAAAGTGCAGTGCCGAAATTACATACATATAAGCAGCCGCATTGCTGGATGTAACAAAAATATTTTGACTAAATAAGTCGCGCCATCCAATATATTGTGCAATCATAAAAACGACGGATAAAATCATGGTGAGTAACAAGGCACGTTGGTATTGTAAGGTTTGGTCTTTCAAATAGGATCGTTTCGCCCACATCATCGTCGCGCTACTCGCCAGTAAAATCAGGGTATTCAAAATAAAAATATTCGGTAATCTGATAGGCGGTAAGCCGTTTTGGATGCGCGTGTACACGAATGCAATCGTTATGCTCAAGAAAACCGCCAATAAACTAAATAGCGTCAGGAATAGCAAAACATTATATGGATGAAACGTAAAATTCTCATATTCATCATAATTAGTGTCTGCTCGTTGTAATTGCTTTTCACTCATTATTTACTTTTTTTATTGCACTCCGACATTTATCACTACAATATTTTACATCTGCCCATACCTTCTCCCACTTTTTGCGCCAAGCGAAGGGTCGCCCGCATTGCGCACAAATTTTCTGCGGAAGGTCGCTTTTTTTACGTTGCTTTCCCAAAATGGACTGGATTTTAACGCGGTTTTAAACAGCAAATGGAACCAAATGTTTGAATAGAAAGGGGAAACTGTAAAATCCTCCCATCTTCCTATACTGCTATCCTCCAAATTCCCTATTTTCGCCTGATTATGAAAAACTGTCCTGTCTGCCGCACGAGTCTGCCTGATAATGCTCGGTTCTGCTACCAATGTGGCGCTCCGCAAACCAGTACTGTGGCGGCGGCTCCCGTTCGACGACTTAATTATCAAGGCAATTTGACCCAACAGTTGGAAGAACAATTTTTTCTGGCGTTTCG
>CAZJXN010000117.1:0-12583 GCA_964549655.1 uncultured Saprospiraceae bacterium | reverse complement strand
ACGATGCCGATAGATAAACTCAAAAACGCCGGTCAATCTTTTTTATATCCAAAGCAGCAGGAGCGCATTTTTTTCATCTGCGACCAAAGTATTTTGGGTTCGGTACGCGAGGGTTTTGCCATCACCGAACACGCTATTTACTGGAAAGCACATTTGGAAAAGGCGCGGCAGGCGGCGTTTAGCAATTTGCAGACAATTGAACGAAAAAAGGACTGGATTACCATCAACGGCTTCTTTTTCAACGTTAATGCTTCTATTAATCTCAAGTTATTAAAATTATTAAAGAAAATTAAACGAACCAAACCAGCGGAATAAAGTTTGGAGTTTCTGGTTTGAGGTTAAGGTTGAGGTTAAGGTTAAGGTTGAGAGGGGTTAAGATTCGAGCGGTCTGGCATCTTTTAATCTGGCATCTGGCATCTATTTATCTGGCATCTTGTTTAAAGTTCGTTTTAAAATGATAAAATTCATTTACATATTTCTGCTCTTTTTAAATATTTACTTTTTAAATGCACAATCCTTCCAACGACTTGATATTGAGTTTGTTGTGAATGGTAAAACCTTGTCGTATCCCTTGGCAGGCGGTTTGAATAGTCCACAATTATCAGCGGTAGATTTGAATAAAGATGGGCTGCAAGACCTGCACCTATTCGACCGCGTGGGCGATGTGCAATTGACTTTTTTGAATGATGGAACGAAGTATACATTTGCACCTAATTACATTTCTTATTTTCCAACAGTAAAGAATTGGATTTTATTACGCGATTATAATGGCGATGGCATTGCGGATTTGTTTGCGTATGCGGATGTACCCGGCGTGGATGGTGTAATGGTTTACACCGGTTATTATGAAAATGGACATATTGCTTATAAACGTTTGAATTTTAATTGGTTTTATAATATTTTGAGTATTCCATTATCAAGTGGTTCGCGTACGCAATTGTATGTGAGTAGAATTGATTATCCGGCGATAGATGACGTGGATTGTGACGGCGATCTGGACTTTTTAACGTTCAATATTGCAGGCGGTTATGTGGAATTGTACACGAATCGCTCGGTAGAACGCGGTTTTGGGCGCGACAGTGTGGTTTATCAATTAGCGGAAGATTGTTGGGGCGGTTTTTACGAAAGTGGTTTTACAAAAAAAGTGGATTTGTCGCCAATGAAAGATGGTTGCGTTCGAAATTTGGATGATGAAGAAGTGTCACTTCGACACGCAGGCTCTACCCTTTTGACTTTCGACGCAGATAATGACGGTGATAAAGAACTGATTCTGGGGGATTTATCCTTTAATAATTTAAATTATTTGACCAACGGCGGCGATTGCAACACGGCTTGGATGACCCAGCAAGACACGGCTTTTCCGAGTTACAATATCCCTTTAGAACTTCCAGTTTTCCCATCCTCCTATTATTTAGATTTGAATCATGATGGTAAAAAAGACCTCGCGGCGGCTCCAAATTTAGCACTCGCTTCCGAGGATTTGCAGGTGCTTTGGCGCTATGAGAATACCGGCACGACTGCGCAACCGCGCTTCACCTTACGCCAAAAAGATTTTTTGGTGGGTGAGATGCTCGATTTTGGAAGCGGCGCCAGCCCTACGGTTGTGGATTATGATGCAGATGGGTTACTTGATTTAGTCGTTGGAAATTCCAGTTTTTACAAGCCGTTGGGCGAGAAAGATGCACGGCTTTTTTTGTTTAAAAATGTAGGAACGGCGGCTGTACCAAGATTTGAATTGGTGGATAATGATTATTTACAAATGAATGCGTTTAGCCGCAATACATATAATTTTGCGCCCACGTTTGGCGATTTGGATGGCGATGGCGACTTGGACGTACTCGTGGGCGAAGAGCAAGGCAGACTTTTTTATGCAGAAAATACGGGCGGTGCAGGAAATCCGTACGGTTTTGGCGCGTTGCAATACGATTTTCAAGGCATTGATGTGGGCATTGCGAGTACGCCGTTCATTGTGGATGCGAATAAAGATGGGCTTGCAGATTTGCTTGTTGGTGAACGCAATGGGAATATTAATTATTTTCAAAACGTTGGTAGTCAAGGCAATCCACAATTTAATTCCAATCCGACCATCGCACCCAACACGGAGCGTTTCGGGCGAGTGGACACGCGCGTGCCGGGTTACGTTTCGGGCTACAGCGCGCCGGTTTTGTTGAATGTGAATGGTAATTTTCGATTGTTTACAGGCACAGAAGTTGGGCAAATTGAATTGTATCGAGATATAGAAACCAATATAAATGATACGGCTACCATTGAGACGGCGTTTTTTGGGAATATTCAAGAAGGTTTTCAAAGTCGGGTTGCATTGGGCGATTTGAATCACGATGGTTTATTGGATATGATAGTTGGCAATTTACGGGGCGGTTTGAGCGCGTTTACCACAAATCTTCCAGTGGATAATACCGTTCCGGTGGAAGAACCGATTGCAAATTTCAAGATACAGCTTTCGCCAAATCCTGCTGCGGAGGAATTGCAAATTGTTATAAATGAATATTATAATGTAAATAAAAAATTAAATCTATATAATACTGCCGGGCAATTGGTGTTACAGAAAACTTGGTTAGATGCTCATATTCGACTGAATGTCAATCACTTACCGCAAGGAATTTACATTGCAAAAATAGAAATGGACGGACAGATTCAAACAGGGAAAATTGTCATTGTGCGGTAAGAATTTCTCCCGCAGATTTCGCGGATGCCGCAGATATAATAATCGGCGAAATCTGCGGGAGCCTTAATAGTTTCGCGCCCCAAAAAGCAGCGTTCCAATCCTTACCATTGTACTCCCCTCTTCCACCGCGATTTTATAATCATCGGACATTCCCATCGAAATTTCTTTAAATATTTCAGGATGAATAAAATATTTATTTTTTAATATTTTAAAAAATTCTTGTAATTGTTCAAACTCCCTTCGCACTTGCGCTTCGTCTTCTGTGAATGTCGCCATGCCCATTACACCCGTTATTTGAATATTTTTTAAAGTCTGAAAATCAGCCGATTGCAATATTGCTTCTACACTTTCCAAGTCAAATCCATATTTCGTGTCTTCTTGCGCAATTTTAAATTGTAATAAGCAATCAATGATTCTATTATATTTTTTAGCTTGTTTATCAATTTCTTTTAGCACTTCCAAACTATCCACAGAATGAATCAAGTGAATAAACGGCGCGATATACTTCACTTTATTCGTTTGCAAATGCCCAATGAAATGCCAGCGAATATCTTTGGGAAGTGCCTCGTATTTGGCTGTGAGTTCCTGCACTTTGTTTTCGCCGAAGTCCCGCTGTACTTGTTCGTACAATTTTAGGATTTCTTCTGGCGATTTTGTTTTAGAAACAGCGACGAGTTGCGTATGAGTTGGACGGAGTTCTTCTAAAATTTGTGGTAACATGAACTAATTTGTAATTTTCTACTTTTAAAACATTGGAAATCCACTTAAAGATTTAGCAAATCTTCAAGATTTACTAAATCTGAAATGACCCTAAAAACGAGTCAAATTATGAACCCAATTTTCAAAAAATTGAATTACAAAGACCAAAAAGTTATTCACGTATTTAGTCCGCCGGAACCGTTCTTACATCACATGGAAGAGATGGAGCATTTGGCAGCATTTCGTTCGGTATTATATCCTGATGAAAAAGCGTCGTTTGTGCTGGCATTTGTAACCAAACAAGACGAAATCAATGAATTAGTGCCCACTTTTGCAAATGCACTTGAAGGTGATGCCGTGTTGTGGCTCGCCTATCCGAAAGGGACTTCTAAAAATTATAAATGTGACTTTAATCGAGATACGGGCTGGGAAATTTTAGGAAAATATGGTTTTGAAGGCGTGCGACAAGTGGCGATAGATGAAGATTGGTCGGCATTGCGATTTAGAAGAGCGGAATATATAAAAACTATGAAACCCGACGAAACCCGCGCGATGAGTGAGACGGGAAAGAAGAAAGTAGGCAGTTAGCAGTCCGCAGTCGTAAAAACTGCTTACTGCAAACCGCCTACTGCCTACTATTTATAAGCCCGGATTCGATATTTTACTATGATAACGGCTATAAGCAAAGTAAATAACAATACCTATAAGCATCCAGACGAATGCGGTTAGCTGCGTTCTGATATCCAAAGATAAAATCATAGCAGCACATACTACGATTCCTAAAATGGGTACTAATGGCACTAAAGGTGTTCTGAAAGGGCGCTCAATATTAGGATTGGAACGACGCATAATCCAAACACCGGCACTTACCAAAATGAAAGCAAACAACGTACCAATACTCGTCAAATCACCTGCTACGCTACCCGGTATAAATGCGGCAAATAAACCTACAAACACCAAAAGAATCCAATTGGATTTGAAAGGAGTACGGTATTTCGGATGCAAATCTGCGAAAGCTTTTGGTATCAAACCATCTTTTGACATCGCAAAGAAAACCCGGCTTTGTCCCAAAAGCATTACTAAGATTACGGAGGAGAAGCCCGCCAAAATCGCAACGGTCACTGCGGTTCCTAGCCACTCGTAGCCTTCCATATAAGTCTGAATTGCATACGCCACGGACGCTTCTTTACCTGCCGTCACAAAATCAGTGTAGGGCGCAACGCCTGTGAGTACATGTGAAAATAGTACATATAAAACCGTGCAAATTGCCAACGAACCTAAGATACCAATCGGCATGTCCCGCTTCGGATTTTTAGCTTCTTGTGCTGCCGTAGAGACTGCATCAAAACCTATAAAGGCAAAAAATACAATACCAGCACCTCGCAAAATACCGCCCCAGCCGTGATTGAAGAACCCTTCATAACCAGGTTTGTTCTCTGGAATTAAATAAGGAGTATGATTGGCAGGATTGATATAACCCCAACCAATAGCAATAAAAATCAATACGATTGCTACTTTTACAAATACAATGATGGCATTCACGGAAGCGGATTCCTGCGTACCCCGAATGAGCAAAAGCGTCAACAAAAATAAAATAAGCAACGCTGGAAGGTTCATGATACCAGTCACATTGTCCACAGAGGTTTCAAAGGGAGAATGACACCATTGATAAGGGATGGAACCTCCCAACAAATTATTTAAATATTCACTCCAAGCGATGGAAACGGTGGCTGCGCCGAGCGCATATTCTAAAATCAATGCCCAACCGATAATCCAAGCCACAAATTCCCCCATCGTCGCATACGCATACGTGTACGCACTACCAGCGATGGGAATCATAGCAGCGAATTCTGCATAGCATAGCCCCGCAAAAGCACAACCGATAGCAGCTACCACAAAAGAAAGCGTAACTGCCGGACCCGCGTGTTCGCCCGCTGCTGCTGCGGTACGCACAAATAAACCAGCACCAATAATAGCGCCAATGCCCAATGCCACGAGATTCGTAGCAGTCAAGGTCCGTTTAAGCGTACCTTCTCCACTTGCGGAGGACTCTCGCGTCAAGGATTCCAAAGATTTTACTGCAAATAACTTACTCATGTAGTTGTTTGTCTTAGGTGTGATTGATAATTTAGTTTTCCTGCAAAATGCGATTCGCCTGCTTGGAGTGCAAACCATGTTTCGCCCTTTTTTAGAAAAAGGAAAAACAACGAGCAATAATACAAAATATTGGAAAGATTCGGGTTTATCAGAAGAAAAATTTGAAATTGAGTTGTAGGATTTGAGGATTAACTTGACTTTAGACAATTCACAACTAAACGTTGCGCATACTTAGGGCAATAATGGAAACGCGGATTGAGCGGATTCTTTTTACCTGATTTTGATACTTACTATTCGATAAATTATAATTCCCGCTGCTCTATATAAAATTAAAAAAAATACGTTAAGAACAAGAAACATCCCATCCTCCTATCTTCCAATCCTCCCATCCTCCTTTCTAATTCCAGCTCACCGTATCCGGCATTTGCGCAATCACCGTGTACGTACTCCCTTTGTTATACATGACTTGTTTCCACAAACGGTCAGCAGGAGTTTTGAATAAATAGTTGGCATCCATATCCGCCACAACCCAAGAACCATAGAGCATTTCATCGGCGAGTTGCCCTTCGGTCCAGCCGGAGTAGCCTACAAAAAAGCGGATATTATGTGGTAGAATCAATTGTTGTGCAATCAGAAATTTCAACTTTTCAAAATCACCACCCCAGTACACGCCGTCCACCACCCGCATACTTCCCTCCAGCAAATCGCCTACATTGTGAATATAGTGAATCGTGTCTGTCTGTACGGGACCTCCCAAATGCACCTCTGAATCAAACTCTGGGAATCCCTCAATCAACTCATCTACCTTGATATCCAACGGTTTATTCATTACAAAACCCAAGCTTCCTTCGTCATCATGTTCACACAGCAGAATAGCGGCACGTTTAAAATTCTCATCTTGCAGAAATGGCTCCGCAAGCAATATTTTCCCTTTTGTAACCTGATTTATAACCATCGGAATTCCTTTATGTTTTTTTCGTCTAAATATCTTACGTTCAAACCAAAAAAGCAAGGGTCGTTTTGCAATATTTCCATCATTTTCTAAAAAATACAAAAGCTTTGTTATTGTAACGGATTAAAAGTTTGGAGGTTTACTTCAATCCGTTGCAAGTGATTATTGAAGCGGCTTTTCGCAATTGCAACATGACCATGTCTCAACTTTAGCTAACGTATTACACCAAATTTTCTACTTTTGCAAGGTCTTGAAAAGTGTAAAACCAATTTTTTATCAAATCAGAACCCGGCATACAACCTTCGGCTACAACGCAAGTGTCTTTGCAGTTGATAATTAATTTTAGATGAGTACACGTTAGATTTTAAAGACTGAAAATTCGCTTTTCAAAACCAGATAAAACGTTTATTTTGAATATTTTATCTAAAGTCTACAATCTAATATCTATTGTCCGAACAGCCCAAGATTGCCAATGCCGCACGTCCTCAGCATGACGGAAACCGAACTTATAAAGGCTTGCGTGTCAAACGACCGCCTGGCTCAAAAAACGCTGTACGATAAGTACGCACGCGCCATGTACACGCTTGCGTACCGCATCACGGGCGACTTTGCGCTGGCAGAAGACATCTTGCAAGATGCTTTTGTAAAGGTGTTTCGCAATCTCGACCGCTTTCGGCAAGAATCTACGCTGGGTGCTTGGATTAAAACCATTGTACTGCGCACGGCTTTGAGCCAAATCAAAAAACAACCACCCACGGAAACATTGGAGCCGAGCCACACCGAGGGCATGATTGACTGGGGCAACCATTTGGACAGCGAATATTTAGAAAAAGCGATCAAAAATTTGCCAGAAGGCTACCGGGCGGTCTTTGTATTGATAGAGGTAGAAGGTTACTCGCACAAGGAAGTCGGGCAATTATTGGGTATCTCGGAAGGCACGTCGAAGTCGCAATTGTTTCATGCAAAAAAACGCTTGCGGGAATCCATCACCAAACAAAAAGACTGGTAAGTATGGCAACCGAACAAAATTACAGCACGTTGCGCGACGCGATTGACCGCTTGCCGCAATATGAACCTGAACCAACACTTTGGCAACGCATTAATAATCAATTAGATAACGAATTTATTTTTGAAGATGCTGTTCGCACCTTGCCAACATATGCACCTCCGGCAGCCGTTTGGGAACGGATTGAAACCGATTTGGAACGTCCAACATTGTGGAGTCGAAATAAAATAATGTGGATTGGTGCGATTGCAGCTACCCTGACCGGACTAAGCGTAGGCGGCTATTTTTGGACGCAACAAATGCCAGAACCCGTAGAAAAAGTGCAGGTTATTTATGCCTCAGTAGAAAAGTCAGAAGACGTTTTTAAAGCGGATTGGGATAACGAAGACGCTGAAATGGAGGAAATCGTGCAGGCATTTGCACAGAAAGCTACTTTTGTAAAACAGGCAGCCGATCAGTCGCTTTTGTCAGAATGGTCAGAGTTAAATAACGCCAAATCGGAAATCAAAACCATGTTAGTAAAATATGGCAATGACGCGAATTTGATTCGGACCATCGCGGAAATTGAACGGCAGCGCTCGGCGATTGTGAAGCAGATGGCAACGGAGATATAAAGTTAGAAAGTTGGAATGGTAGAGGTTGAGGTAAATCATAAATGGTAAATGACAATAAAACCATGATGTGGAAAATAATTATTGGATGCTTATTTATTACTTGTGCTTGGAATGTTTCGGCGCAGGTGACGGTACAAATTATTACCAAAAAAATAGAGAAGAGTTTTCCGTATCGCACTGGTTATGAGGTGAATGTAGAGGGCGAGAAGGCGGAAGTCATCGTGGAGAGTTGGGATAAAGATGAGATTAAAATCCTGCTGGAATTGACGGCGCAGCATCCCGATAAAGCGGTTGCCGAAAAAGATTTGGAAGGGATCAAATACATTGCCGACCGAGTAAAAAACAAAATTTACTTACGCAATTATTTGTCCAAAAAAGAAGGTGCGCCAGAGCTACAGTCGGTGCTTTCCGCAAAATATACGATTTACGTCCCAGAGAAATGTCCGGTGTATCTCAAAAATTATTTTGGCACAATTAATGTAAGTAATTTATTTAATAGTGTAAAAATCAATAGCCAATTCAGTAAAATTGCCCTCGAAAATCTGCAAGGCATGATGGACATCACCACTCGTTTTGGCGATGTGCTGGGCGCGAACTTGGATGGAGATATGAAGCTCAACGCCCGCCGCTCCGACGTTACCCTCAAAAATATCAAGGGAAATTATGACCTTACTACGCAATACGGTATTGTAAAACTTTGGGCAAGTAAAGATTTACTGAGTTTAAATGTCAATGCAGATAAGTCAGATGTTTATTTATACAATGTAAACACTTCACAGTTTGCCTATAATCTTTCCAGTCAGAATGGCAAAATAGATTTTCCGAATAATCTGAAACACACCACTTTGCAAAACATAAAAGAAGTCAAACGCATTCAATTTAAGCCCGTGACCGAATATTATGCGACCATTACGATTAGCGTTTCATTTGGTGATATTTTTGTGGGAAAGTAAATCATCGTTTCACAATTCTGTTTTTGACATATTGCTCCAAAAAAGCTTCCCGATAAGATATTCCTAAAGGAATCTCTTCACTACCGATGTAAATAAAATCCGTATCGAAAGAAATAATATGTAAATTATTTATAATATACGATTTACTCACCCGCATAAACATTCGGGCTGGCAATTGATTCCCAATGGTGCGAATATTCATAGCCGTTATTAATTTTTTATCCGACGTGTGAATAACTACATAATCTTTTAATCCTTTAATAAATAAAATATCTTTGAAATAAATTTTGAAAAACTTTTTATCGGCGCGTATAAATATAAAATCTTCTTCAATACTTTCTATCTGATTATCATTGGTTTCGGTCTGCACCATCCGAAGGTACTGCTCTGCTTTTATAATCGCCTTTTCAAATCGTTCAAAAGAAACGGGTTTTAGTAAATAATCTACCGCATCCAGTTCATAACTATCCACGGCAAACTCTGAGTAAGCAGTAATAAATATAATAAGCGGACGACTCAGCATGGATTTTGCAAAATCCAAACCGCTTAATTCAGGCATATTTATATCCAATAAGATTAAATCGGTCGGATTATCTTTTAAAAAATCCTGGGCAGCCATTGCATTGCCAAAAGCACCAATTAATTCCAGCGAGGTTATTTTCTCAATATTCATTGCCATACCAGCGCGTGCCAGCGGCTCATCGTCAACTATGATACAAGTCATAATGGAACAATCATTTTTACATAATAAGAATCAATTGATTCATTTATTTCCAAAATATGTTTTTGCGGATAAAGCAATTCCAGTCGCCGCTTGATATTATTTAGCCCTAGTCCGCCAATCTCTTTTTTTTCTATCATTCTAGGTTTTAAATTAAAACATTCAAATGTAAGTAAATCATCTTGTAAACAAAATTTCAAATCAATCGTGGCTATATCATTCGCTGAAGCACCGTGTTTAATGGCATTTTCTACAAAGGGCGTAAATAAAAAAGGCGGCAGCAGCCTCCCATCTATATTCCCGACAATGTTAATATGATATTCAAATCGGTCTCTTCTTACTTTTTCTAATAATAATAATTGGCAGATATTTTCAATATCTTTTGTTAATAAAACCTTTTCTCGGTTACTTTCATATAATTGATAGCGTAAAATACCTGACAAACTTAATAAAACTTGTGAAGCTTTTTCGGGGTCAATGCGGGTAAGGGCGTGTAAGTTATTTAGTGTATTAAATAAAAAATGAGGATTTACTTGACTCTTTAATTGATTGAGTTCTTCTTGCAAATTTACTTTTTCCAACGCATTGATGCGAATGGTATCTAAAATCCATTTTTTCAAAATTAGGATTCCGCTCGTGGAACCTAAGAAAATAGAGGGCATAATGAGGGTATCTACAAAATTGCCTAAAGACATCATTTCGGGGTCAGTCGGAAATTTTATAAATAAATCCATTAAAAAAGGAAGGACGAATAATAATAAAAAGGTGTAAAAAAAAGCTAAAATGCCAACAAATATTATATACTTAGTAAACCTGCCCTGAAAAAGAAAAGCAGGGATTAATACATAAAGGTTGAGGTAAATAAGCAATACACTAAATATATAAATAATCGAACTAAATATCAATGCAATATTTGCTAGATTATCTGGAACACTCGATACTACATCCGTTTGTCCATTAGGTACATAGAGGAGTGTGCCTAGGTATTGATTAAAAAAAATAAAAATAAGGAGTAGATTGAGGAGTAAATGTCGGGTAATTCTATAACTCCATTTATCACCAAGGATAAATTGGAATATCGGATTATTAAATTGATTGGCAAATGGTGAAGATAGCTGCATTAAGTGCAAATTTAGAAAATAAGAGAATACGTTTTGCCTTTTTTAGTAAAAATGAGCAGTCGGGTGTTTAGTTTCACCCGACTACTCTTCATTTATTTAAAACGGGAAATATTATTTTGATAACGAATATTATTTATTAAACTCCAGGGTCACTTTGTGCAAAGCTTCCAAAATTGGCTTGAAATCTAACATTTTATCTTGATTCGTCAACACTGCAATACACACACCCGATTGAGTATCATACGCATTATCATTTACGCTTCCGGGCACATACCCATTGTGCGCATAAACCGTTCTGCCATTTAGTGCATCAATCCGATGCTCCAGACACAAACCATATTCAAAATTGGGTGCTCCAGTATTTACAAATTGCTTCATTTGGCTCAAGGAATTTCGATTTATGATATTACCTGTCATCAATTTATCCCAAAACATTACATTTTCTTCCGCCGTACTCATCATACCACCCGCTGCATTATCGGCACTGCAAAAGGCTTTGCGAGAATAACCATACATTGCATCCAAATCTTCTAATATACCATTATCATTATAATCAGCCGACCAAGAATGCGGAATTTTTAATGAATTGGTTTCAAAGGGATAATAAATAGTATTCGGCAAATTAGCTGGACTTAAAATAAGTTCACGTAATGATTTCTCCACAGGTTGGTTGGTCACAGCCTGAATAATCAAACCCGCGAGTAGAATATTCTGGTCGGAATAAGCATAAGCGCTGCCCGGTGGTGTAAAATAAGGTGGTTCAAAAAATGGATACATCTCTTCGGGCTTCCAGATTTTATCAAAATCACTTCTAATGGCTTCAATAAAAGCTGGATTAAAACTAAAATCACCGAAGCCGCTGGTATGATTGAGCAATTGCTTGATGGTAACTTGTCCATTTACGTAAGGCTTGTTCTTAATCCATTTACCAATCGTATCATTGATACTCAATAAATCCTGTTCTTGTAATTTGAGTATCAAAGTGGCAATGTAAGTTTTGGTATTACTACCGATGGTCAATGACATATCCGTTCTGATGGGTACGCCCGCGTGCGATTCGCCATAAGCGCGATTCCAAATCCCTACATCAGGAACCAAAATTGCCACGGAAGCACCTTTTATTTGCAAGGCATTACATACGCTGTCGAGTACTGTGTTTAAACGATTGGTGTATGCCTCTGATAAAGGGGAATTTACATCTTCGTCTGGTTGTACGTCCTCAATTTCATCACAAGCACTAAATAGAAATAAAGCTATCGTAAAAGATAATTTCAAGAATGAAAGCAACTTCATAATAAATTTAATTTTAAGTGAATAATGATTCAAAAGTACTGGCAGAAACCATGCGATAGGAAAAATTGATACAACCCGTTCAGATACTTATACGAAACAGGAAATTTTGAATACATCTTGAAAAACACGCTGCTACAAAGTGAAATTTTGTACTTTTAAAAATATTTGTACCAATACATAGTTTGAACTGAAAGATTCTCAACAACTTCTCAATTGTTTTCAAAATGGACAAAATTCAAACCGTAAATTTAAAAGTAGAACTCGGCAGCATCAAAGTCGAATTTGATGGAAGCGAAGCATTTCTACAAAAAGAAGTTCCGAAATTTATAGAGTCGGTTCAAAAAGTACAATTCACGCAAGTCGCACGCATTGCTGCTACGTTGGACGACCAATTGAACATCGCAAAAGTAGAACAAGAAGACCTTGCACAGGCGATTGATA
>CAZJXN010000116.1:0-16851 GCA_964549655.1 uncultured Saprospiraceae bacterium | reverse complement strand
GCAAATTGAGGGCTTGTGGAACAATAGAGAAGTATTGCATAATAAGTTGAATGAAAGTTTAATGAATTTTCATAATAACATATATTGGGAGGATAGAGTAGAAGAAATATTGAAGTTAATTTAGAAGAATAAACTACTCAGTAGCACACTTATGAAGCCGACTATCAAAAAAAATATCTTTCGAATATTATGTAATACCCTGACAGGTAAGACCATCAGATTAGTCTTTGGAGATTTTATCCCAACGATTCGCTTCCCTTTTCTTACGTATAACATCGCTGCTATTCAAAATCAATATACGTTAATGGCTTCTATATTTTGGGGCTTTTATGAAAGTGCAGAACGGAGACTTTTAATGAAATATTATGATGGCTCACAGGATGTCGTGGAGTTGGGAGCCAGTATAGGTATTATCTCAAGTCATATAGCAGGCAAATTAAAACCGAATAGAAAATTGATCTGTGTAGAAGCTAATTCCAATTTATTGCCAACGCTTAGAAATAATATACAAAAACGCATTTCATCAAATAGCTTCTTTTATTTAGAGCATAAAGCTGTAAATGTAAAATTAGAAGAAGTTGATTTTTTTATTGCTTCAGATACAACCGCATCGAGCATAGCTGCGGAACAGAGCGATGAAACAACCGTAATAAAAACGACTACACTGTCTTCGTTGGTTTCACAATATAATCTTTCTTCTTATTTCTTAGTTTGCGATATAGAAGGAGCAGAAGCGGAGTTACTGTGGCATGATGTTCGAGCTTTTGATAACTGTATTGGCATGATAATCGAACTACATCACACCCATACTGATGGTACAGAAAAATCTATTGACGATATGGTGCAACGTTGTATATCATATTTTGGCTTTCATTTAAAAGAGCAAGACGGAAATGTATTCTGTTTTATGAAATATTAAACTCACAATAATTAAATTTACACAATAATGAATCGAGTTCCAGAAATTGATGGATTAAGAGGTATTGCTATTTTGATGATTGTCTCTTTTCATTATATTAATAATCAATTGGTAGCATCGCAAAATCTCTTTGGCAAAATGCTATATTTTTCTACTTCTTTTGGTTGGGCTGGGGTAGATTTATTTTTTGTTCTCTCCGGGTATTTGATAGGTAGTATTTTACTTAGGACTAGAACCTCTCCCTATTACCTTCAGACATTTTTCGTTAGAAGATTTTTGCGCATTATTCCCAATTATTATTTACTTTTAGTAATCATTTTTATTGTATTTAATTCCTCTTTCTTTCAATCAAACACCTTTTTGTCTGGGAATCAATCTATCCCTTTCTGGAGTTACTTTTTGATGATTCATAATTTTTTTATGGGGGCTCAGGAAAATATGGGCAACGCTGCATTATCAGTAACTTGGTCAATCGGAATTGAAGAACAGTTTTATATTATTTTTCCATTCCTTCTATTGGTTATTAAAAAAAAGTTTTTACCCTTTCTCTTAATCATTTTCATTGTCTTGGCAAATGTTCTCAGATTTAGTTTCGATCACTGGATACCATCTTATGTTTTATTACCGTGTAGAGCAGATGCCATATCCTTGGGAGTATTAGTAGCTTGGATTGGAAATGAATATGATTTGTCAAAATGGGTGGCTAAATATAAAACTCAAATATGTAGCTTACTAATAATGTTATTAATAGGATGTGCCTCTATTTTCCTCATGTATAAAGACCTTGGAGTATTAAAGCATACGTTCTTGGCTATTTTCTTTTCGATAGGTTTAATTTTTTGTATCGGAGGAAAAGAAGGTAAATGGCGACAAATCTTACGATGGAGATTGCTCATTATTACTGGAAATATATCGTATTCTTTGTATCTTTTTCATTATCTTATTTTAGGGCTATCGCACTACGTCCTCTCTTCAAAAGGCTACATAGGGATAAATAACTTTTTTGATGTCGCTGTTTCTATGATTGCATTTGCAGTTTCTATGGTTTTTGCCTGGCTTGTTTACATTTTTCTGGAGACTCCAATGGTAGCAATTGGAAAAAGATTCAAGTATTAATCTATTTAGAGTAATGAAGGATCGCAGTTTGCCAAAAGTAGCTATTATTATTTCTCATCCTATCCAACATTTTTGCCCGCAATATGCAAGTTATGCTTGTTGCAAAGAATGGAAGATAAAAGTTTTTTTCGCTTCTTCTTTAGGCACAAAGAGCTATATTGATAAAGACTTTAATCAAAATATTACTTGGCAGCATCTCCGATTGGAATCTTTTGACCACATTTTTTTGAATGGCGGAGCAAACGTACCGGTCAACTCAGCGTTAGATGCTCCTGAATTGGAAAAAGAACTTCAACTTTACAATCCTGATGTAATAATGGTGTCCGGCTATAGCCAAAAATTTCAACGACGGGCTTTTCAATGGGCACGTAAAAATAATAAGCTAATTTTTTATAGTTCCGATTCAGAACAACATCATAAACGGGTGTGGTGGAAAGAGTTGATCAAATATCCTTTTTTATTAACTTATTTTAAAAAAGTGGATAGATTTCTGACAGTTGGTAATGCAAATGAACATTACTACCAATATTATGGAGTGCCGCTGCGTAAAATGATTCGAGTTGGATTTTCTATTGATGTAACACAATATCAAGAAGCTTTAAAAGAATATGATGCTTTACGTATAATGGTACGCGAGAAGATAGATATACCTGAAAATGCGATTGTACTAAGTGTAGTAGGTAAACTTATTGCTCGTAAAAGACAAGCTGACCTGATAGACGCGTTGGTCAGATTAGAATCAGAAAGCACACTCGAATATTATTTGCTGATGATTGGTTCTGGACCTTTAAAAGAAGAATTAGTACCGAAAGCAAAGCGCCTTAGTCGGAATCGGGTACATTTTACAGATTTTGTTGCGCCAGAGCAACTACCTGGTTTTTATGCTGCAACGGATATTTATGTACACCCGTCAGAAATGGAGCCGCATTCGCTGGCTATTTCCGAAGCAATTTTTTTGAAGTGCCCGGTTATAATAAGTGATCGTTGCGGAAGTTATGGTCCAACGGATGATGTACAAGAAGGACATAATGGATTTGTATATGCTTGTGGGGATATAACGGAACTCAACAACTGCATTCGTCGGTTGGCAGAAAATCCTGTTTTGCGTCAATCTTTTAGTGCCTACTCAGGCTCCTTTGCGCAAGCCAGCCAGAACAGGGCGCATGGAGAAGGTTTACGAGCTGCATTGCGTGCGGAAAAGTTATTACGATCGGTATGAAAATTGTCATTATCGGTTCGGATGAAGTATATGCAATGGAACATTTTTTCGTCCAGCATTTGAGTGCATTTCCAGATACGGAGGTTCGACTTTTGGCAATGACGAAGTGGATAAACGAACATATCTCTATATTTCATAAAATTGAAAGACGCTTATTTCCAAATTACAATACCCTTTATCGAGGTTTGAATCAATTTATTATCCAACAAATTGAATTAGAAAAACCAGATGTAATATTAGTTTTTAAAGGAATGGAGATTTTTCCTAAAACGCTTAATTACCTTCGTCAAAAAAATATTCTACTTACCAATTTTAATCCAGATCATCCTTTTTTGATTACTTCCAAAGGGAGCGGTTTTAGGAATTTAATTCAGAGTATTCGTTATTATGATTTACATTTTGCTTATAATCAGGAAGTTGCAAAAAAGATTCAGGATGAATATGGCGTTCCTACGGTTTTTTTACCCTTTGGGTACGAGTTGCCGCCACAATTAAAATTTTCTAGTAGTGAAGAAGAAATTGGAGCGGTTTGTTTCATCGGTACAGCGGATGCAATCAGGCTTGAACACATCAATGCTTTATTGAGTGCAGGTATTCCGGTTCATATTTATGGGAGTGATTGGCTTCGTTTTGTCAAACCAAATTTACACCCTCAATTAAAAGTAAATGCACCGGTATATAATAAGGACTTTTGGAAAATTGCACAGCGTTACAGATTGCAATTGAATATCTTCCGCCCGCACAATATCGGTTCGCACAATATGCGCACTTTTGAAATGCCTGCCGCAGGAGCCATCATGTTAGCGCCGGATAGCCCAGAACATCGAATGTTTTTTGAGCATGGAAAAGAAGCTTTTTTTTATAAAGATATGTCAGATATGATACAGCAGGCAAAAAATATTCTTGCTTTATCTAAAGCAGCGGCAGATCAAATAAGACATAATGCTCGGAAGCGTTCTCTGGAGAGTGATTACAGCTATCAAAATAGAGTAAAAACGGTGAAGGATACGCTTGATAAACTATGGTCTTGAAGATAATAGTTGGTATATATTATCATCCAGAAGCTTATCCGCCCACACTCAATGCCATTGGGGAATTGAGCACGGTGGCTAAGAAAATAAGCGTTATTTATCGTCCACACCTCTTGAGTACTTGGCAGTATGCAGCCCACGTAGTGTTGATTCCTTCCGGTAAAGCAATGAGTGCTAACCAACAAGAGCAAGCTTCCATATTGATAAAAGTTGGGTTATTTATTCATTTTTGTAAAATGCTGTGGAGATCTATTCATATTGAAAAACCGGATGTAATTCTTCTGTACGACTCTATTTCTTTGTTAGCCTATCGCTTGGTGCGGTATTTCACTCGGCACAAAGCACTTATTTGGTATCATAATCACGATGTGACAGAACCAAATACCAATCGGAAGTACTCAATAGGCTGGTGGGCAGCTATGTTAGAACCCAAAGCATTTCAGTGGATTAACCTGTTTTCGCTGCCTTCTAAAGAAAGAAAACCTTACTTTCCACTTGCTACTTACAAAGGAGCATATTTCTTTATACCCAATCTGCCTGCATTACAATTTTATAATCGTTTTGTTCCGCAGCAAAAACCGGCAGATGAATTGCGATTGGTGTATCAGGGAAGTATTAATGCAGAACATGGTTTGGAAGAATTATTAGCGGTGCTACCTTTTCCTGTATCGGGAAAAAAATTAAAATTGCATATCATAGGAAAAGCGCCGGACGCTTATCGAAAAGCTTTTTTGGAAAGAGCGGCGAATTACAAAGTGCAAGACCAGGTTGTGTTTGAAGGCTATATTCCTTATACCGAATTGCCCCATTATACCGGTAAGAATCATATTGGCATTGGCATTAATAAACCACAAGGCATTATTTATCAAACAGGGGGAACGGCTTCCAATAAAATATACGAATATGTAGCTTGTGGATTGCCGGTTTTATATTATGATATACCACATTATCAGGAACATCTACAGCAATATCAATGGGCGTTTGCGACGGATTTAACGAAAGAGTCGCTTCTCAATTGCCTTTCCAAGATAGCGAACCGATATGAGGAAATTTCCCAATACGCCAAAATAGATTTTCAGGAGCGATTGAACTACGAACGAGCTTTTAAGCCTATTTTAGTATATTTGAATGCTAAAATGAAAGAGCGGATTTGAAATGAATGGAATTAAATTTTTATTGCCTGCTCTTTTGGTGCTTTTATTAGTACAATCGGCAGGACTAACTTTATTAGAAAGTGTTTCTGTAAGTCTCGCAGTATATGCCTTTCTGCGCTTTATAGATGGCTTGGGAAAACGGTTAGTTATTGTAGACCTTATTGCCGTATTAGCTACTTTGATGTGGCTGGTAATACCAATCATATTTTTTTATATCTATAATGAACAGAATCCCTTGGCTAAACTATGGTTGGTGTACATACCCGTAAGTTCAGATGAATATTATTCTTACGTGCTACCGGCTACTGTTTTTATGTTGTTGGGGCTTTATTTCCCTTTTCGATATGTGCAACAAAACAACCATATACTTTGGATTGAACACGTAAGAAAATACCTGCCGGGTAAAGAGAATGCAGCAATTTTGTTATTGGGGATAGGGTTTTTTTGTACGTTTGCCGGTCGGATAGCACCTGGTTCTTTAGGTTTTGTATTTAAATTAGGTTCTGATTTATTATTTGTAGCGATCTTTTATGCACTGTATTCCAATCTTGCTTATAAAAAATTAATTATAGGAGTAGTGGCTGGCTTTTTGGTATTAAAATCTCTATCCGGGGGAATGTTCGGGGAATTAGTATTTTTAGCTATACTGACTTTAGTGCTGTATTTAGTCGGACGTAAAGAAAAATTTAGTTTTACTTTTAAAATTGGAATTATTATAGCTGGCTTCTTTTCTTTGATTTTATTACAGTCGGTCAAACACGCTTATCGGGATGTTATCTGGCTCACTAATTATGAAGGCAATAAGGCGGTCTTGTTTGTAAATATGTTAACGGAACGGCTTTTAAACCCTGCTAAAATTTGGGAAGATGATTATATGACTTTCAATATCGCAGTACGAGCCAACCAGGGATTGATGATCGGACAAGTGCTAGATTATATACCTGAAAAAAAAGATATATCTTACGGGAAAGATATTACATTGGCAATTGCCAGCTCTTTCGTGCCACGCGTTTTATGGAACAATAAGCCCATTGCCGGTGGCAGGTATAATATGCTGCGTTATGCCGGCGTAGTAGTACGGCAATATAGCATGAATGTATCGGCGGCAGGAGAAGCCTACGGTAATTTTGGCAAATGGGGTGGCATCGTCTTTATGTTTTTCTATGGTTTATTTTTTAGTTATGCAGTCAGCGTGATATTAAAATTATGTATTCGGTATCCTTCCTTAATATTATGGATTCCGTTTCTGTTCTATCATTCCGTAGTGGTAGAAACAGACGTACTAAGCGTATTAAATTATTTATTAAAAGCTTCTTTTTTCGCTTGGGTGATTTATAGTGGCTTTCGCTGGTTTTTAAAAATAAATATTTAAGGAATTCATTATAACGGTAAACTACGCGTCCTCTCGTCTGGTAAAATATGCACATACATTTCTTTTTTCGGGGCAAAGGTGCTAACCGATATAGCATTGAGCAGTTATTTTTGTCGGTCAGTTCTGCCTTATCTCAAAAACACACTGTTCACAACTTATTTGTACCGCATAGCTCCGTGCGCGGCTTTGATTTTTTTATAAATGGATGGTACGCTCGTAAAAATCAAGCATCCATCAATCATATCACCGGCGATGTACATTATTTACTGCTATTTTTTAGTCGCCGTTCTATCAATATATTGACGATTCATGATTGCATTCTACTCGACCGCACGCCAAAAACGCATTGGAAATATTGGTTTTATAAATGGTTGTGGTACGATTTGCCTATGCGTAAAGCAAATGTAATTACAGTTATTTCCCAAAAGACATATCAAGAAGTAGTAGCATTGAAAAATTGTAACCCAGCTAAAATAAAAGTCGTGCCTAATTTTGTAGACTCTGATATTCATTATAAGTCAAAACCATTTAATACAAATCAGCCTACTATTTTATTTATTGGTTCTACGCCCAATAAAAACTTATCGCGTTTAATCCTGGCAATCAAGGATTTACCTTGCCTTTTAGATATTGTTGGTAAAATAACACAAGCAGACGAACTGCTTTTATTGGAACATCAGATTACATTTACACAAGCTCATGGACTCACGCGCACGGAGATATTAGCTCGATATGAAGCGTGTGATTTATTAGCTTTTCCTTCTACGTATGAAGGTTTTGGAATGCCCATTCTGGAAGCGCAGGCTACCGGGCGTTGTGTGCTTACCAGCAACATCAGCCCTATGAAAGAAGTGGCAGGACAGGGCGCAGTATTGGTAAATCCGTATGATATAACATCTATTCAATCGGGTATTCAAAACATTATGGACGATGCGAACTTGCGAACTCAATTGGTAAATAAAGGGCTAAATAACACCCGCCATTATCATATAGATACCGTGGCAAAAACTTATGAAGAGATTTACAAAATGGCAATATCCAAAAAAACAGGCGTAGCTGTAAATGTCGGATAAAAAGAAAATACTGATTTGTATAGATTGGTTTGCGCCGGGCTATAAAGCAGGTGGTCCCATTCGTTCCTGCGAAAACATAGCGCTTTTATTGAAAGATGACTACCTTATATACATTCTTACTACAGATACTGATCATGGAGAAACAAAACCGCACGAAACTATTACTACCAATGAATGGATTCATTACTTACATCATTCCAATATCCAGGTATATTATGCTCGAAAAGCATCTTTATCACTTGGTCAACTAAAGCGCGTTATAAAAAGCGTTCAGGCTGATTATATTTATTTAAATAGTTTATTTTCTCCTTTATTTGTACTGTATCCCTTATGGCTCAAGTGGTCAGGAACTATCAAAGGTAAGGTCATTGCTTGTCCTAGAGGTAATTTGTACGACAGTGCCTTGGCTATAAAAAGAATCAAAAAAAAGCCTTTTTTGACGCTTTTTCGTTGGGTGGGTATTCATAAAATGATACGCTTTCAGGCAACGAATGATAGAGAAAAAGACGCGGTCGAATATTATTTTCCAAACAGTGAAATTATTGTAACCGATGATCCGATCAATGCTCAACAGCCCTCTTTTATAAATTGTAAGAAAGACATCGGTAGTCTAAAATGTATTTTTATAGCCCGTATTCATTCCATTAAAAATTTACTTTTTTTATTAAAAATTTTAGAGAAAGTAAAAGCAACGATTGAATTAACACTCGTAGGTCCCATTGAAGATATGCCTTACTGGGAGCTGTGTGAGGAGCAGATAAAGCTTTTACCCACTAATGTAATTACAACCTATATCGGCTCCCTTCCTCATCACGAGCTTATACACTTATTGCAAAAAAACCACTTATACATATTGCCTACAAAAGGAGAAAATTTTGGGCATTCTATTTTTGAAGCATTCTTGGCAGGCAGACCAGTGCTCATCAGCGACCAAACGCCGTGGTTGGGATTGCACGCAAGGAAAATCGGTTGGGATTTACCCTTAGCGCATCCTTCCGCATTCGTAAATGCTTTGGAAGAAGCCGCCTCATGGGATCAAGAAGTGTTTGACGAATGCGCAGCCAACGCCTGGCACTTTGCAAAAGAACATATAGACAATTCAAATGTAAAAGCGAAATACGTTGCCCTATTCTCATAATAAGTCCTTAAAAAGAACGCAACTCTCTGATTTTAATAATGATTGGTATCAGCCAGGTGGGAGTTTTTTAAAAAGGTTAATTTGGTATTATATTAATGGTTTGTTTTTTATAAATCCTTTAAATCCATCGTCCACTGTGAAAGTATTTTTGCTCCGACTTTTTGGTGCTACGATAGGAAAAAAGGTAAATATTAAACCGGGCGTAAATATTAAATATCCTTGGAAATTGAGGATAGGAGATTATACTTGGATCGGAGAAAAGGTATGGATTGATAACCTTGCTGACGTGCAGATAGGTAATAATGTTTGTATTTCTCAAGGTGCGATGTTACTTTGTGGTAATCATAATTATAAAAAATCCTCTTTTGATTTAATCTCGCAGCAAATTACACTGGAAGATGGAGCTTGGATTGGTGCAAAGTCTGTAGTTTGTCCAGGCGTTACTTGTTACTCCCATTCGGTACTCGCAGTGAGTTCTATTGCAAATAAAGATTTAGAGGCTTATTATATTTATCAAGGAAATCCTGCGGTAAAAATTAGAGCGCGGGTGTTTGAAGTATAAATATTGAAAATATCCATCATTACAGCCGCTTATAATAGTGCCGCCACCATCCGCGATACGTTGGAGAGTGTAAAGAAACAGACGTATCTTAATATCGAACATATCATAGTGGATGGAGCTTCTAAAGATGATACGATGGCGATTGTGCACCAATATCCGCACGTATCGAAGTGGATTTCAGAGCAGGATAAAGGATTGTATGATGCCATCAATAAGGGCATTCAAATGGCAAGCGGGGAGTATGTAGGCATTTTAAATTCAGATGATTTTTTGGCGGAAGACACTGTCATTGAATACTTTGTGAATAAGATTCGAGCGAATAAGGTGGATGCAGTGTATGGAGATGTTGCGTTTGTGCAACCTACCAATTTGAGAAAAGTGGTGCGCCTGTATTCTTCCAAAAAGTTTCATCCGGCACGCTTTAGGTATGGCTATATGCCTGCCCATCCTACGTTCTATGCTAAAAAAAAATGTTTTGAGGATTTTGGTTATTACAAATTGGATTATAAAATAGCGGCTGATTATGAATTATTAATTCGATTTTTATTTACACAACAAATCAAAACGCTTTATATAGAAAAAGTAATGGTTATGATGCGAACGGGTGGCATAAGTAACGCAACGTTTAAAAGCAGGTATATTTTAAATCAAGAAATTGTAAGGGCTTGTAAAGAACATGGAATACAAAGTAATTTATTGCTGCTTTCATTGAAGTATTTATTTAAAATATTTGAGTATATAAAACCTCGATTGCAAAGAAGTGCCTGACAAACCAAAAAAGACAATCTTATTGACGGGAGCCAGTGGCTTTATTGGCAGTCGGTTTTTAGAATTGTTAGATACTGAATATAATATTAAAACAGTCTCCTTTCAACATTCTAAGGTAAATGATGTAAATCTGAATGGTATTGATTGCATTGTACACCTTGCTGGCAAGGCGCATGCAATGAAAGAAACGGAGGAACAAGTTTATTTTGATATAAATTATGAGCTTACCAAATCGCTCGCGGATAAAGCGACTTTACAGGGTGTTCGGCATTTTATTTTTATTAGTTCGGTTAAAGTTTATGGCGAATATATTGATAATGAGCTAAATGAAACATCACCCTGTACACCGGATGACGCTTATGGGCAAAGCAAGTTAATGGCAGAAAAATATTTACAAAGTATTCAAAATGAAGCATTTAAAGTAGCAATCGTAAGGCCACCGATGGTGTACGGTCCAGGCGCAAAAGGTAATATTATTAAATTAATGCAGTTAGCTTCTACTAAATATCCACTTCCTTTTGGTAATATTCAGAATCTGCGTAGTGTCGTATTTATAGATAATTTGGTGTTATTACTTCGCACTATCATCGAGCAAAAAGCATTCGGTATATTCATTGGCGGAGACCAACAACCCGTATCTTCTTCCTTCTTAATCAAAGAAATACGCAAAAATCTACATAAGGAACCGCTTTTATTTCCGATCCCTCATTTTATACGAGGACTTATCAAAAAAAGGAAACCGGCGTTATACCATCGCCTATTTGGGTCTTTTATCATAAACACTACTTATACAAATCAACAATTAGCCTACGAGCCGCCTTTTACTACAGCGTATGGAATATCAAAAATGGTAGAATGGTATAATAATAAACGATGAGTATTATATTTACACAAATCTTTTTAAATAAAATTACCTAAATATGTCTAAAGTCGCACTGGTTACAGGAATTACCGGGCAGGATGGCGCTTACTTATCTGAGTTGTTATTAGAAAAAGGGTATCAAGTGCATGGTATTAAGCGCAGAACTTCTTTGTTTAATACAGCACGTATTGACCATTTATATCAAGACCCGCATATTCTGCCTCAAAATTTTATATTACATTATGGAGACTTGTCAGATTCTACTAATATGATTCGTATTATCCAGGAAGTGCAGCCAGATGAGATTTATAATTTGGGTGCTATGTCGCACGTAAAAGTGAGTTTTGAAACGCCGGAATATACCGCTAACACGGATGGGATTGGTACCTTGCGCTTATTGGAAGCCGTGCGATTGTTGAATATGACGCAGAAAACCAGAATTTATCAGGCTTCTACGTCTGAATTATATGGCTTGGTGCAAGAGGTACCACAATCTGAAAAAACACCATTTTATCCCCGCTCGCCGTATGCGGTGGCAAAGTTATATGCATACTGGATTACTGTAAATTATAGAGAGGCTTATGATATGTTTGCTTGTAATGGCATTTTATTTAATCATGAATCGCCATTGCGAGGAGAGACATTTGTCACGCGCAAAATCACGCGGGCAGTTGCTAAAATTGCGCTCGGATTGCAGGATAAACTCTGGCTTGGCAACTTAGATGCCCGCCGCGACTGGGGTCACGCGAAGGATTATGTGGATGCGATGTGGCGTATTTTACAACAAGACACTCCAGAGGATTATGTAATAGCGACGGGCGTGACGACTACGGTGCGCGAGTTTGTACGCATGGCATTTGAAGAAGCTGGCATTATTATTACATTTAAAGGTGAAGGCATTAAAGAAATTGGAGTTATTACAGATTATATGGATACCGCTTGTAACTTGCCGATTGGAACCGAAGTAGTGGCGATAGACCCGCGTTATTTCCGACCTACAGAGGTAGAATTATTGATCGGAGATGCAACAAAAGCAAAACAAAAATTAGGCTGGGAACCTAAATATACGGTGGAAGCACTCGTGAAGGAAATGGTAGAAAGTGATTTGAATTTGTTCCGGCAAAATCAGTTGTTGAAAGAAGCAGGGTTTGAAATAAAATATGAAATGGAGTAAAACCATGTGCTAATATGCCGATATGCTAATGCCCTTATTATTTTGTAAAACACTGGTTTTTTTATTTTTAAAGTATAAAAATGTCCTAAATTAGAATGAATTTTTTAAATAAAATATATGTAGCGGGTCATCGAGGAATGGTAGGCTCGGCTATTGTGCGAAAATTACAACAGGAAGGTTTTCAGAATATCATAACTCATTCTTCCAGCGAATTGGATTTGCGCAATCAACAAGCGGTGGAGCATTTTTTTGTAGAAAATAAACCGGCTTATGTTTTTTTAGCGGCTGCAAAAGTAGGCGGTATTGGCGCGAATAATATATATCGTGGAGAATTTTTGTATGATAATTTAATGATACAAAATAATATTATTCACGCTTCGTATCAAAATGGCGTTCAAAAGTTAATGTTTTTGGGGTCTTCTTGCATTTATCCTAAATTAGCGCCGCAGCCTTTAAAAGAAGAATATTTACTAACTGGACTATTAGAATCTACCAACGAGCCTTATGCCATTGCTAAAATAGCTGGTATTAAGCTATGTGACGCCTATCGAGCGCAGTATGGATGTAATTATATTTCGGCGATGCCTACGAATTTATATGGTCCGAATGACAATTATGATTTGGAAAAATCGCACGTTTTACCGGCACTCATTCGCAAAATACACGAGGCTAAAAAGGCTGCTGCTGCGGCAGTTACTATTTGGGGAACGGGGGAACCGAAGCGGGAATTTCTGCACGTAGATGATTTAGCAGATGCCTGTTTTTTCTTGATGCAACAGTATAATGAACCTGGGTTTATAAATATTGGCACTGGCACAGATCTGTCTATTAAAGAATTAGCGGTACTTGCTAAAAATACGATTGGCTTTGAAGGTACGATTGAACATGATTTGAGTAAACCGGATGGCACGCCGCGTAAATTAATGGATGTAAGCAAGTTGCACGGTTTGGGCTGGCAGCATCGGATAGATTTGAAGGAAGGAATTAGAAGCGTTTATGAGTCACTGGCTAAAGAAGAATGGTATTAATTAACGCTTTTTGATTTATTTTTTAACGGTTTATTTTTAATTATGTTTAATATCATTAAGCGTTTTTTTGACATGGTATTAGCTGCGCTTATACTTATCATATTGTTACCCATTTTAATTCCTATTTTTCTCTTATTGCGTTTCACGGCAGAAGGAGCAGTTTTTTATTTTCAAAAAAGAGTGGGGTACAAAAATAAGGCTTTCTACATTTGGAAATTTGCGACGATGCTCAAAAATAGTCCGAATATAGGCGCAGGCACGATCACGCTACGCAATGACCCTCGTGTGACGCCGATTGGGAAGTATCTTCGTATTACAAAACTAAATGAATTGCCGCAAATTATAAATGTCCTGAAAGGAGATATGAGCATTGTAGGTCCTCGTCCGCTAGATGACCGCGCTTTTAATGCGTATCCTGCTGTTATTCAATCGGTTATTTATAACGTAAAACCCGGTATTACGGGCATTGGCTCCATTGTATTTCGGGATGAAGAGAAGCTTATTTCTGCCTGCAATTTACCGCCGCGCGAGGCTTATGAACAAATTATTGCACCCTACAAAGGTGCATTAGAACTTTGGTATCAAGAGCATTTCTCCTTTTATACCGATGTATTAATTATTTTTCTCACCGCTTGGGCGATTGTATTTCCACAAAGTGAGCTGCATTTCAAAGTTTTTAAAGATTTGCCGGCTCGACCTGCCATTTTACAAGTTACAGCTTAGAAACAAAATAGAAGCACGGTAAAACGTAAGTGTAGTTTCGTTTTAACTGGGTTAAAACAGAAGTGGACTTTCGTTTTAACTGAGTTGTGTGCAAAATTTTAACTACATTGCCATCAATTTTAATTAGAGAATATGGAAATTCCTCGTATGTTGATGGCAGATTTGCAAGCACACTTGCAACAAAAAGAAATCACTTTATTGATTGGTCCAAGGCAGGCGGGCAAGACAACACTCTTGCGGGAGCTAACGCGCCAATTACAGCAAAAGGGCGAGTTTTGTTTATTTTTAAACTTGGATATTGATACGGATGCACTGCATTTCGAGAGCCAACAACGTTTGTTGGAGCGCATTCAAGTAGAAACAAATGGTCAACCAGCTTACATTTTTATTGATGAAGTGCAGCGTATTGAAAATGCAGGACTTTTTTTGAAAGGGCTTTATGACCGAAATACGCCTTATAAATGGATTGCCACCGGTTCCGGAAGTTTAGAATTAAAAGAAAAAATAGCAGAATCTTTAGTTGGACGGAAACGAAACTTTTATTTACCAACAGTCTCTATCAAAGAATTTTTACAATATAAAACAGAAGCGCAATACGGAAATCAACTTCCCACGTTTTTAAAAACAGAACCTTCGCTGGAAGAACGACTTCTGCGCGAATATCTTACTTACGGAGGCTACCCGCGCGTGGTAACCGCGCCAACGGCACGTGAAAAAAATGCCATTTTAGCAGAGATTTTCCAAGGATATATCGAACGCGATATGCAGCTACTGCTACAATTAGAAAAATCAAGGTCTTTTGTAATATTGCTACAACTTATTGCAAATCGTACTGGACAGTTAGTCAATTACAATGACTTATCAAGTGCTACCAATTTGTCGGTCGCTACCGTAAAAAATTATCTTTGGTGTAGTGAAAAAACATTTATTACAAAAGCTATTACACCTTATTTTAGAAATAAAGAAAAGGAAATTATAAAAGCACCTCAATATTATTTTATAGATGCTGGGCTGCGCAATTTTTTGCTGGGTATTAATGATTTAAGTAATCAACCTACTCATTTTGCCTTCCTTTTCCAACAGCTTATCTTACAGCTTTTAGAGCAGCGATTTGCGGAAAGTGTTGCTTCTATTCATTATTGGCGTACCCAGAACCAAGCAGAGGTTGATTTTGTAGTGGATCGCGGACACACGGTGTTGCCGGTAGAAGTGAAAGCTTCGCATTTGAAAAAAACGCAAGTGGAGCGTTCTTTACGTAGTTTCATTACGGATTATCAACCGCCTGAAGCGTGGGTCGTGAATTTATCATTAGAAGCAGCATTGCAAATCGGAAATACGCAAATAAAGTTTATTCCTTGGCGGCAATTATTAACAAACCAATCAAAACATGATTAACCTCCATATCAACGACTTCATCGCTCGCCACGTCACGGAACGTTCCGAGAGTTTATTTAAGCATGATTTAGAAACAAATCATAATTTGCTGCAAAGCCGTATTGACGGGCGTTCGGTGTTGGTAATTGGTGGAGCGGGTACAATTGGCGGGTCGTTTGTAAAGGCATTATTACAATTTAAACCCAGTAAATTATATGTTGTAGATATTAATGAAAATGGATTGACGGAATTGACGCGTGATTTGCGGAGTTCGTTGGGTGTAAATATTCCAGAAGATTATAAAACGTATCCGATTAATTTTGGCGAGCCTGTTTTTGAAAAGTTATTACAAAACGAAGGTCCATTTGATATTGTCGCCAATTTTGCTGCGCATAAGCATGTAAGAAGTGAAAAAGACCATTACTCCATCGAGGCGATGATAGAGAATAACGTGCTGCGTACCAAGCGTTTGTTGGAAATATTAGTACAAAATCCGCCTCAACATTTTTTCTGCGTTTCTACAGATAAAGCCGCCAATCCGGTGAATGTAATGGGTGCTACCAAAAAGCTGATGGAGGAAGTGTTAATGACATACGCGCAACAAATGCCGATTTCGACGGCGCGCTTTGCGAATGTCGCTTTTTCCAATGGCAGTCTACCCGATGGTTTTTTGCAACGATTGATGAAACGCCAGCCACTTTCGGCTCCGTTGGATGTAAAACGGTATTTCGTTTCTCCACAAGAGTCAGGCGAACTCTGCCTTTTGGCGTGCATGCTCGGCGAACCCGCAGATATTTTCTTTCCAAAATTAGCGGAAACACAGATGAAAACTTTTTCTGATATTGGAACTTCGCTCCTGCGCGAGTTAGGTTACGAACCAGATTTTTGTACTTCTGAACAGGAGGCACGAGAGAAAAGTAGGCAGTTATCAGTAGGTAGTAGGCAGTCCACTTCTTACACATCCAGCATCCAGCATCCAGCATCCAATATCCAATACCCCGTCTACTATTTCCAATCCGACACCTCCGGCGAAAAGCCTTACGAAGAATTTCACACCAATGAAGAAACCATTGATCGGCAACGTTTTCAAGCCCTCGGCATCGTTAAAGCCAAACCAAATTATACGCTCCTTGAATTAGATTCTGTTTTCTTACAAATTCAACAACTCTTTCAGAACACCTTCACTGACAAGCATTCCATCATTCAATTACTCACCGAATTATTGCCCAATTTTCAACATTTAGAAACCGGTAAAAATTTAGACCAGAAAATGTGAGTTAGGTATCTAGTACTTGGTATCTGGAAATCTGAATTCCTGACAGCAAATAATTGTCTAAA
>CAZJXN010000115.1:14811-17080 GCA_964549655.1 uncultured Saprospiraceae bacterium | reverse complement strand
CGTACAATAATTTTTGTTATAAATCTTTTTCCTAATAGTTTTGAGAACACGTTTAGTACCAAAAACCGATTATTCGTATGAAAATTTACTTACTCCTCCTCGCCCTCGCGGCGAGCTTGTCCATGTTTGCGCAAGCTCCAACCCCAACCAACATTCCATTTGCTACTGTCGAACGCATCGTTTTGCCTACATTGGATAATAAAACCTTACAACAAGCGGAACTCGACCGGCGGCTTCGAGAACCCGATGTAGCGCCTCAGTTTGCGAAAGCGATTGCATTGCCCATTACGCCGTTTACAAATGGTACTTGGGAAACCTTACCGAATGGAAATTTGCTGTGGCGCTTGCGGATTTATTCTAAAGATGCGCATTCTCTGAATTTGGGCTTCAGCCAATATCAAATGCCAGAAGGCGCTTCTCTCCTACTCTACTCGCCTGACCAACAGCAGATTCTGGGACCATTCACCCCATCGGATAATGAAGATCACGAGCAACTTTGGACGCCGATGTTGAAAGGCGATGAAGTGATTTTGGAAGTACAAATACCAGCTTCGCGCAAAGCGGAATTGAAATTGCAACTCAAAACGGTGAACCATGATTTTATGAATTTTTTGGAAATCCAAGCCAGTGCTTGTCACCTCGATGTGGTGTGTGGCGCTGCCAATGGCTGGGGAATTTTGGATCAATATCGGGATGCGATTCAATCCGTGGCGGCTTATGGCTTGGATGGCACGGCTTTTTGCACGGGTTTTTTAGTGAATAATACGCAGAATGACTGCACGCCCTATTTCATCACTGCCAATCACTGTGGTATCAATGCGAACAACGCGCCTTCGATGGTCGTATTTTGGAAATATCAGAACAGCACTTGTCGGGATTTGCGTCCTCCAGTGGGCGGCAATCTCGGCGATGGTAATCAGAATACGTACAACACGGGCGCAATCTTTCGAGCGGCTTATCCGATTACCGATTTTTTATTAGTAGAATTGGATGACCCCGTAGCAGATACGGCGAGTGCTTTTTTTGCCGGTTGGAATGTTTCTAATACGTTGCCGACCGATACGGTTGCACTCATTCACCATCCGGGTGGCGAAGAAAAACGAGTCAGTTTTGAATTCAATGGCGTTTATACGGGCGCTTGGGGCAATAATGATAGTCCAGTAACCGATGGAAATTATCTGATTGTAGCGGATTATGACATTGGCTCTTCCGAAGGCGGCTCTTCTGGTGCTCCATTATTTAATAAAAATCAACAGGCAATTGGGCATTTGCGCGGCGGTGCTGCCAGTTGTGGCAATGATGATTATGATTCGTTTGGCTGGCTGGCAAAGTCTTGGGAAGGCGGCGGCACCAAACAAACGCGTCTACGCGATTGGCTCGACCCATCTAATTCGGGCATTACCGCTATCAATGGAAAAGAGCAAACTGCTTGTAGTTTTGTGTTGAATATAAATACTCCGATTCAAGAGGTATGTGCGCCCAATGCTGCCACTTATACCATTCAAGTCAGCAATACTTTCGTAGGAGCGGTGCAGTTGACCGTAGCGGGATTGCCTGCAGGTGCGAGTGCCGTTTTTAGTCAAAATCCAGTGAATCCGGGTAGTTCCGTCACTTTGACGATTAACAATACTGCTGCCATAACTGCCGGAAAATATACCTTGACGTTGACCGCAGCCGATGCGACCCAGTCCACGCAAAACGTGCTTTCGTTAGTCGTTTCAAGCGGCACTGTGCCTACCGTGACGCTGCAAACACCTGCCAATGGAGCAGAGCGCGTTTCGTTATCGCCTGAATTTTTGTGGACGGCTTCTACCACCGCGACTTATCAATTTCAGATTGCAAAAGACGCTGCATTTACAATGATTGTGACTGATATTGACAGTTTGAATAGTGTCGAATTGCCCAACATTCGCTTGGAGGCGACTACGACCTACTTTTGGCGTGTGCGTGCCAGCACGATTTGTGGACAAGGGAATTGGTCAACGCCCGCTCAATTTACCACGGCGGACATCGTGTGTACAACGGTAGCTTCCGATAGCATTCCACAAGAAATTTCCGATTTAATTACGTCAACCGTTACCGATTCCGTAAGAATAAATTTGCCTGGCACGATTGCCGAAGTACGCGTGAACGGATTGGACATCACGCACGAGTGGATTGGCGACCTGCAAGTATCGTTGACTTCGCCGGAAGGCACTTCCATCCGATTATTTGACCGACCGGGTGTACCCAATGACCAATTTGGTTGTGACGGACGAGATGTAAAAGC
>CAZJXN010000115.1:0-14711 GCA_964549655.1 uncultured Saprospiraceae bacterium | reverse complement strand
AATTTTAGTAAAAATCCAGCGGCGGCGGGTGATACGATTCAAGTAACCGTTAGCAATTTTAATACGACTCAAGATTCTACATATACGCTTATTTTAGTTGCAACAGACGGCAGAGACACGGCTCGCACGGAGTTGAAAATACAAGTGAGCAGTTCCACCATTCAATATGATTTAACCTATCCGGGCGATAATTCTCAAAATATTCCACTCAGCACTGCTTTAGAATGGGAAGCGGTTTCAAATGTAAGTTACTACATCGTTACACTTATAAAAAGTCCAAATGTGTTGGTCATTTCGGACACTGTTAGAACGAATTCTTATCCAATTAATAACTTGAGCCTCGGCACTAATTATCAATGGAGTGTAAAAGCGGTCAACCCTTGCGGCACGGGCGTTTCTGGTACGTTTCAATTCAAAACCATCCCAGATTTGAGCTTTGGCGCGACCCCTGCGCTGGTAAATGCTTGTCCGCCTTACTTGCCGAGTTATACACTTTTTATCGGTCCGGGTTTTAATCGTCCGGCTGCAGTGAGTTACACGGTTTCGCCACAAGCGACTTTGCCCATCACTTTTAGCGGCAACGCCAACGATGTGCCAGTCGGAACGACGATTAAAGCCAATTTTGGCAGCTTATCGAATACCCCGCCGGGCGAGTACACACTGACGTTCAAAGTGAGCGACGGCACGTATACGATGGTGGATGAAGTGAAATTTGTGCTGCGCGGTGTGCCGGCTGTACCCGTTCCGGCATTGCCTTTGGACGGAGCGGCTTTTCCAGAACAAGCGCCGACTTTGAGTTGGAAACGCGCCAAGGATGCGGTGCGCTATCGAATAGAAATCGCTACGAATGATAATTTTGCAAATATCGTGCGCACTGCCACCGTGACCGATACTTTTTATAAAGTAGAACCACGTTTGGGCGGTGGCGTTTTTTACTGGCGTTTGACTTCGCTTAATGATTGTGGATTTTCGACTTCCCGTGCATCCGACTTTATGATTCAAGCGGCGGGTGTACACGAGTGGCAAGGACAAGAGGTGATTATCGCGCCGAATCCGACGAGTGGTTTGTTGAATATTCGCTTTGCGCAAGCCTTGAAGGATGATTTGGACATAGAAGTCTTTAGTCTGAATGGACAATTATTACAGCGCAATCGTTTTGGTAATACGAACACGGCTTTGTCTATTGATTTGTCAACGTATCCGTCGGGCGTGTATCTCGTTCGATTGATAAATGGTGAGGCGGCATTGACGGAACGAATTTTATTGCACAAATAACTTTAAGACGTGTCAGGTTTTAAAAATCTGACACGTCTTAGCATTAAAACTTTAAACCTGAAACTTTGAACTCAAAACCAACTTTACGCTCGTGGGTACCCGTGCCCGCAGGAAGCGACTTTCCGATACAAAACCTACCGTTTGGCATTTTTCAAACGCGGGAATTGCCGCCGAGAATGGGCGTAGCGATTGGCGAACACGTTGCCGATTTAGCGATATTGACGGAGCACCAATTTTTTGATGATTTAGAAATTGACACGAGCGTTTTTCAGCAGCGATATTTGAATGATTTTATTGCGCTTGGCAGAGAAAAAACGAGCGCTGTGCGGCATCGCTTGTCGCAAATTTTAGACAATGACTTGGAAGAATGGGATGCGAGTCAATTAGCTCCGTATTTCCTTCATAATCAGTCGGATGTGCAAATGCTGCTGCCGATAAAAGTGGGCGATTATACCGATTTTTATTCCAGCCTCGAACACGCAAGTAATGTCGGCTCCATGTTTCGGGATCCATCTAATCCGTTGCTTCCCAATTGGCGGCACTTGCCGGTGGCATATCATGGTCGCGCTTCTTCGATTGTGGTTTCGGGTACACCGATTCACCGTCCGAATGGACAAACCTTGCCAGCCGGAGCAGCAAACCCGATTTTTGGATCTTCGCAGGAATTGGATTTTGAGTTGGAAGTGGCGTTCATTATCGGAAAACCGACGGCGCTTGGGCAAACGATTGCTACAAATGAAGCAGAAGATTATATTTTTGGATTGGTGTTGTTCAATGATTGGTCGGCGCGCGATGTGCAACGCTGGGAGTATCAGCCATTGGGACCGTTTTTGAGTAAGAATTTTGGGTCTACGATGTCGCCATGGGTTGTGCCGTTGGAGGCGTTGGAGCCATTTCGTACCGATTCGCCAAAGCAGGAGCCGGACGTGTTGCCATATTTACAATATTCAAATAAAAAAAGTTTTGATATAAGTTTGGAAGTTGCGATTCGCACTGAAAATAATGTCGAACAAACGATTTGTCGTTCTAATTTCAAATATTTATACTGGAATATGAGTCAGCAACTCGCGCATCACACGGTGAATGGTTGTAATGTGAATATTGGTGATTTATTGGCATCGGGTACAATTAGTGGTTCAGAACCAGATAGTTATGGCTCTATGATTGAATTAACGTGGCGTGGCACGCAACCAATTCAACTCTCTGATAGTTCGGAGCGGAAATTTATAAATGATGGCGACACGGTCGTGCTGCGCGGCTGGTGCGAGCGCGGTGGCATACGGGTGGGATTTGGAGAAGCGACGGGGAAAGTGCTGGCTGCACAGCAATTTTAACACATATTTTTTAAGTATCAAGCCAACAATAACTTTAACCACAAAGGGCACAAGGATTTTCACCATGTTCACAAGGAACACTTTGTGCGCCTTGTGGTTAAATGAGGGAACGCACAGCCGAGCTATTCCATTCCTGTTAGATAAGATCTTCAATTTTAAACAAGTTCTATATGTGTTTCCTCAGTATTCTAATTCTAATTGTTAAAGTTGCAAAAATACCACTTATCAGCTGTAACTGTCAACAAGAATTTAAGGTCTTACTAAAGCATTGACAAAGCACTTGAAAATAGTTTAATTTGTAACTAATTTTAAGCAGGCGGTAGACTTTAGACGGTAGATTTTAGATAGGAAACGCTTGTCTCATCGTTCAACATCTCCCGTCTCACAAATCACGGATTATCAATCACCAATCACTTTTTAAATCATCCGACTATGAAAAATGTAAAACCGGCGGTATGGATTATCGCAGCTTTGAGTTTATTATTAGGACTCAGTTTAGGACAAATTGATCGGCAATACCGGCAGATTCAAAATTTGGAAAGTAGTTTGGGCATTTTAGAACCCATGCAGATTCGAGTAGAAATGAACCACTGCAATAGAGATTTTAATATAATTCGTACCGAAATAGAAGTTGCCAAAGAAATGATGCGGGTGGAGCGCGAATTGCAGTTGAGAGAGTTGCACGAGCAAATAGAAATGGTACGCCAGATGCACCGCCGTTAGTAATTTAATAGAAACCTATAAGGTCTTGAAGACCTTGTAGGTTTTCCACAGGTTTATTTAATCTCCAATAATTCTACCTCAAAAATCAGCGTCGAGTACGGTCCAATCGCGCCGCCCGCACCTCGGTCGCCGTACGCCAAGTCATAAGGAATAAACAATTTCCACTTTGAGCCTTGCGGCATTAGCTGTAAAGCTTCTACCCAACCTTGTATCACTTGCGTCACGCCAAACGTAGCCGGTTCGCCTCGGTCTACTGAGCTGTCGAACACCGTGCCATCCAAGAGCATTCCATGATAATGCACCGTCACTTGTTGCTCCGCCGTAGGTTTTGGACCTGTACCAGCAGTCATTACTTCATATTGTAAGCCGCTGGGCAGCGTCGTGACACCCGCACGTTTGCTATTTGTTTCCAAAAATTGCTTGCCTTCGCCAATATTTTTCTCGAATTTCTTGGCTTGCTTTGCTTGCATTTCGGCTTGTTTCGACTGCATGTGGTTTTGTATCAATTGATTCGCAGTGTTGACATCTATTTTCAGCGGGTTGTTTTTCAATACATCTTCCACGCCTTTTGCCAGCGAAGCAGCGTCAATGCTGTCCAAGCCTTGTTGTTTCAAATTCTGAGCGACTAATACGCCCAAGCTGTAGCTGATAGAATCCATTTTGATAGTGGTTGGTTTGGTTTGTGTTGGTTTTTTCGCGGTTGCGGTTTTCGCTGGTTGCTTTGCAACAGGTTTTTTCGTCTGCGCGGTCGCTCCGTTAATCATTAGCATTGCAAAAAAACATAAAATAATGATTCTCATTTGAAAAATGTGTTATGATATTGTGTTAATGTATTAATGTGTTTTTGTGTTAAAGTCGCGTGTCACTTAATCGCTATCATTCCATAAACCCATTACCTCATCACCCATTTTCTCGCAGATTCTAATAAATATCTTCCTATCTTCCTATCTTCCTATCTTCCCATCCTCCTTTTCGTTCCAGCGATACGTGTCCAATTCAAATCCCGCCAAATCCAGCACTCTATCAATCACGGTAGCTGCCAGTACTTCAAAAGT
Organism: uncultured Saprospiraceae bacterium; assembly: GCA_964549655.1. Taxonomy (GTDB): domain Bacteria; phylum Bacteroidota; class Bacteroidia; order Chitinophagales; family Saprospiraceae; genus JADJNW01. The sequence continues at coordinate 10,324 of CAZJXN010000115.1, read as the reverse complement.
AGTCGGTTTGCTGTAAAACGAGGGCGTTGCCGGGCAGATGATGCCGCCTGCTTCCGTCACCGTTTTCATGTTGTTGATATGAATCAGACTGTAAGGCGTATCGCGAATTATTAACACTAAACGTCGTCTCTCTTTTAATATTACATCGGCTGCACGGGTTATTAAATCATTGGAAATGCCTGAAGCAATGCGACCCAACACCCCCATCGAACACGGACAAATCAGCATCGTATCGTACCGCGCCGAACCGGATGCAAAGGGAGCCATAAAATCCATTTTTTCATAATAATCGAACGGATATTTGTCAAAATCGGCATTGCCCAATTCATGCTGCCAGTTGAATTTGGCGTTGTTGCTCATTACAATCCCCACTTTTTCTATCTGATTTTCCAATTGCAACAGCCTATCCAACAGCACTTTGGCATAAATCGAACCACTCGAACCGCCGATGGCTACCACGATTTTCTTTTGTGTTAATGTGTTCATGTGTTAATGTGTTCTGTTGTTCGTGTGGCGAGGGGACATGAACACCTGCGCACTTCAATACAACAAGGATGTTAAAAATAATTTAAATACAAATTATAGCAATCATTCTGCCTACTTTACCAGTATATTTGGTTCAAATTTCGTAGTACAAAACACATCTGATATGAAAAAGTTATTTCTCGGTGGAGCTATTCTGGCGATTACAGCACTGGCTTACGCATTTGTAATTGCGCCAAACACTACTCCAACACCCGCAGCAGCAGCAGAAATCAAGTGGTACACTTGGGACGAAGCCATTCAATTGGCAGATAAAAAGCCGAAGAAAATATTTATAGACTTGTACACGGACTGGTGTGGCTGGTGTAAGAAAATGGATAAAACGACTTTCCAAGACCCGGCAGTCGTCAAATATATGAATGAAAATTTTTATGCTGTTAAATTTGATGCAGAACAAAAGGAAGAAGTAAAATATAAAGATTACACTTTCAAATATTTAGCCTCCGGTAGTCGCGGTGTAAATGAATTGGCATATTCCTTGCTGGATGGTAAATTGAGTTATCCTTCGTATGTGTATTTAGATGATAAACAGAATCGTATCAGTATATCCCCGGGTTACAAAACAGCAGATAGTTTTATTAAAGAAATAAAATACTTCGGCGGTAATCATTACGAAAAAATAACATATCAAGAATATATAGCGAAAGGTTCGCAGTGATAAATGAATGGTACATTGATTTTTATGATATTATGATTTTTTTTAAATAATTATAACCTATCATAATCATAATCAGTGTGCCATTCAAAACTTCTCCAAAGACTTTGTCATCTCATCCAATTCCGCGCGCAGGCGCTCTACGTCGGTGTAAGTGTTAGAATATTGCAGCTTTCGAGAGAGATTTTCGATGGTATCCAGATATAAAGTGTCATATTCTACATTTGCCCGCATTTCCTCCATTTTAGCCATATCGTCATAGTTATCTTCTTGCAGGCGCTTCAGTTTTTTCCTTTTAAATTCCAACGTTTTTGCCAATTCATGCTGATGTAATAACTGTTCCAATTTCGCTTTACACATTTCAAAAAAAGCCAATTTAGACACGCGCAGTTTTAATTGCGAGCGAAAACTTTCTATCAATTGTTCCGTATCGTCTTGCAGTCGCAAAGGCAAGTCCACGCTTTGGCGCAATTGTTGTTCCAAGTCAGCAATGTGCTCCTCAATATCCGCAATTTCATAGATATGATATTGCATTTGCTCGTCACATTCCCGAAGCCGTGCGTCAATAATGCCCTCTGTACTTTTTCTAAAAACAATCTCCTTGCGTTTTTGGCGCACAAAATTCCAAAGCAAATATACGGTCAATCCTATCGTAGCCCCTGCCGCCAGCGGCATCATCATAAAACGAAAAGCCACGGCGTAGCGAAGGGCTATTATAAAAAAGCCGCCAAAAAGCAGAACGTATAATAATTGTCGGTAATTTGATTTTTGGTCTTCCATCTTAGAAAATTACAATCCTCCGCGAAAAAGAGTTCAATGCTGTAAACCCTTTTTTTCGACGGTTGTTGTGTGTCTCCATTTAGAAACACTCCTATTTTTTGTTTGTTTATAGTTTATTTAGAAAGAAGATAGGAAAATGGGAAGATAGGATGATTCGTACTCCCATCTTCCTATCCTCCAATCCTCCCATCAAATTACTTCCGCTACCACAAATATACTCCCGCCTACAAAAATCAAATCTGCTGGGTCGGCATTTCGTTTAGCAGCTTTTAGCGCATTTTTGACGGAGGCATACGTTTTTCCTTTTAAATTAAAATTGGCAGCTTGCTTTTGTAATGTTTTCGCATTCAGTCCTCTTGGAATATTCGCTTTTGCAAAATAATAAATCGCCTCTTTAGGCAGCAGTCCAAACATTTCATTAAAATCCTTATCATTTACAATTCCCATTACAAAATGTAATTTTTTATAAGTCAGTCGTTTCAAATTATTTAAAACCAATCGAATGCCACCCTCATTATGCGCACTATCTGCAATAATTGTTGGATTTTCGCCTATAATTTGCCAGCGACCTATAAAACGCGTCAACGCTTTCAAATCTTGTAGCCCTTGTCGAATATTGGTTTCTTGTAATGAAAAATGACTTTTTAAAAGCTCCACTGCTTGCAAAACGGTTTGTATATTTTTCACTTGAAAATCTCCACTCAAATTAGCGTTTAATTGCGGATAAATCAATGTGCCGTCCTGATAAATATCGAAGCTCGTGTGCGTCAACGTATTTTCTACTGGAATAGCCGTAAAATGGGCATCCGCGTACACAATCGGTGCGTTCCTTTCAGCCGCTTTGGCATCAAAAATGGGTTTCGTTTCAGGGTGTGTTTCGCCGATTATAACTGGAATATTATTTTTAATAATACCGGCTTTTTCTCCTGCGATGGCGGGCAGCGTATCGCCCAAAAATTGCTGATGGTCAAAACTAATATTTGTAATAACACTTAATAAAGGTGTAATAATATTGGTAGAATCCAGCCGCCCGCCCATACCTACTTCAATAATCGCTACGTCTACTTTTTGTTGATAAAAATATTCAAATGCCATTGCCACCGCCATTTCAAAAAAAGAAGGTTGAATATCCGCCACCACTTCCCGAATCCGGTCTGTAAATTCGATTACAAATTTTTTAGAAACATACGCGCCGTTTACTCGAATCCGCTCTCGAAAATCCTTATAGTGAGGAGAAATATGCAGACCAGTTTTTATTCCATGTGCCTGTAAAATAGCACTTAACATATACGAAGTCGAACCCTTTCCATTCGTACCCGCCACATGAATCGTTTTGAATTTATCCTGCGGATTGTCCAGAAAATCACAGAGCTTTTTAATATTCGTCAAGTCTTCGCGGTACGCAGCCGCTCCTACGCGCTGATACATCGGAAGGCTACTAAATAAAAACGCGACGGTTTCTTGATATTTTTGTGTAATGTTGGTCATAAAGAATATACGATTAATGGCGTTATACCATGATTAAAATGATTTGACGCTTGTCCCGTTGCATAGCGGGAGATTAGTTTGACGATTCCCCCTGATTTTATCGCAGATTTACGGTCCCTTATACGTCATTTCAATTTCATTTTAGTATGAGTTGTTCACTAACGAATATTACGCAGAGAACGTGCCTTTGAGCAAGTTATTCCTCCAAATACTTAATTATTTCCTTTGAGGTTCTTTGCATTCCTGAATCTCCTGAATAGTAAAAATCATAACTACGTAAACTAAATGTTAAATTTTTAATTTTTTTGACGAAATAACTATTTTAACATAAATAGCTATTGGTAATGTCATTTGAAATTCTCATCTTTGTAAAGAACAACACATCGAAAATAGCTTCTTTCATTTCCCTTCTTGAAAGAGGTTTTCATCTACCTATTTTATTCAAACAACATTTTTGTATTTTTTATCTCGCTGACAAATCATAACTGTAACGGACTGATAGTCAGTCGCTACCGAATTTACACGCCAACAAACATTTTTATCATTAAACGTTAAAAACAATTTTCTTTACTGCTTTGCGCTTCAACAGCATGGAGCAGCTGGTAATGATTTGTTTTACACCTAAAATAATATAGTATGAAATGGTTCATAGTTATGATGCTGATACTATTCAGCACAGGCGCAGCTTTCTCCCAACGGGAAATACTCAGAAGTTATGCGACTCAAAAAGTAAATGAAAGACTCAAGCGCAGTAATGCCACTTTAGCCAACCAGCAATCCAGCGTAGAGCGATTTATAGCCGAGCAAAGCAAAAAGCTCCAATTTAAAAAGTTGACTATTCCCGTCGTTTTTCATGTTGTTTACGCTGTTGGGCAATCGTATCCTTCTGAAGAACAAGTTTATGCTCAAATTGAGGCGCTCAATCGAGACTTTTCCAAACGCGATTATAAAATCCGCCATCCGGCTGATACCTTAGAAGGCTTTGCCAAAAAAGCCGAGGATATGGAAATTGAGTTCTGCCTTGCTAAAGAAGGACCCACTGGAGTTAAAGAATCTGCCATTCGGTTTATTCCAGGTACTTCCTCCAAATTTACCGATGATGATTTAATCAAAACCCAACGCTTTGGCTCGCCGGCTTGGGATACGAAGCGGTATCTTAATATTTGGGTCGCTCCCTTAGCAGATAGTGTAAGCGGTTATGCCCAAATGCCAAGCGGACCAGCAGAGACAGACGGTATCGTTATTGACTATCGTTATTTCGGCGTACAGACCAATTCCCAAACTCCTTACAACGAGGGAAAAACCTTAACACATTTGGTAGGAAACTACTTAGGCTTGTATGATTTATGGGGAGAATATCCATGTGGAGATGATTACGTGGATGATACCCCTGTTCACAATGCGCCCAATTATGGATGTCCTTTATACAAACATGTCAGTCTTTGCAATGAAATTCCAGTCGAAATGACCATGAATTTTATGGATAATACTAATGATGCTTGCCTCTATATGTTTACCATGGGACAAAAAATAAGAATGCAAGCGATGCTTTCCGAGGGGGGACCAAGATATGGGTTAGTATCAAATGATGAAAAATGTAATCCTAAAGGTCAAACTTTTTCGGATGTTGAATTACGAACCCTTCCTACTGATAGCCTCTATAATGAAACTTCTATTAAAGTTAATATCTATCCGAATCCAGCTACCAATGAAATCAAATTACAAATAATTGCCCTGAAAGATGAGTTGGCAACCCTTACCGTGTTCAATACCATCGGAGCAATCCAAACTAAACAAGATTATCCCTTAGCAAATGGAATGCAAGAATTTACTATCAATTGTCAAAACTGGTTTACTGGCATCTATTTTTTTGAAATAAAAACACCTTATGGAAAGACCACGCAGCGGGTGGTGATAGCACGAAATTAAGATTTATTACTCAAAATGAATCTAATCCTAAAAGCCTTTAAAATGACTTTTTATGAAGACTAAATACTATATCTTTTTCTTTATTTACACCTTTTCAATTTTGTATATCAATATATTAAATGCTCAACCCAAAAATAATTATATCAATGATGTGGCAATGCCAGCCCCTAATGCTGCTGCGCTTGGCAAGTACGGAGATATTCCAGTTAGCTACTTTACAGGAACGCCCAATATTGATGTACCAATCTATACCCTACAAGAAGGTCCTTTAAGCCTTCCAGTTTCCTTAAGTTATCATGCCTCTGGATTAAAAATCGGAGAATCTGCCAGTTGGGTTGGAGCTGGGTGGAGTTTAAATGCAGGAGGTGTGGTTACCAGAACAGTGATAGGAATTAAGGACGATGGGACATTGGGTTATTATTTTAATGGAAGCAATGTGGACCTTTCTCAACCAAAAGTACAGCAAGTCATAGATGGTCAATTAGACGCTGAACCCGATGTGTTCACTTTTAATATGAACGGCTATGCCGGTAAGTTCTTTTTTGATAAAGATAGAAAATGCAATTTTGTACCTAAGCAGGATCTAAAGGTAGAAGTGGATACAGTCAACTTTGATTATTTTGTTATAACTCCTCCCGATGGAACAAGATATATTTTTGGCAAAATACCCGGCACTTCTACCACGGCTATTGAATGGACTTATAACTATTCTACTCCAAAATATAAAACTTCTTGGTATCTACTACGGGTAGAAACACCGGATAAAAAATACAAAATTGACCTCAGCTACTTGGATGAGCAATATAGTTATCCCTATCAGGCTTCCTGCAATCGCAATCAATTGCAAATTGGTTCACCTATAGCTACCTGTGGTTCTACAAACGATTTCTGTAGTGGTAATTTTTCAGCGAATGGAACGAGTTACAGCATATTGACGATGGATGCTGGAAAGCGACTTACGCAAATTTCGACGACCACGGCATCTTTGCAATTTGTGGCAGATACCACCCGCGAAGATCTGGATGCTTATAATGGGCAAGTAGCGAAAAGATTAGATGAAATTCAGGTCAATGCTGGTACATTCTGCTCCAAATGGAAACTCAAATATGATTATTTTCAGGATAATACTTCTGCTCAATGTATTTCCGGTGCTGCTGGGTCACATTGCAAGAAACTTAAATTAGACGAGGTTAAAGAACTTTCCTGTGATGGATTAGCCACGAAAGAACCTTACAAATTTGAGTATGAAGGCACTACATATCCAATCAATGGAAAGAACCGAATTTTCGTAGCCAATCGTCTATCTAAAGCGATTGACCACTGGGGGTACTATAACCGAGCTCAATTTACCAATGATAATTTATTAATAAACGTCCCTCCAACCGTCGTTTCTACTCAATATGGCAGTGTCCAATTTGGCGCCGCCAACCGGGAAACGGATGAGACAGGCATGAAGGATGGCATTTTAAAAAAGATTACCTATCCAACCAGCGGACACACCGAATTTAAATATCAAGCCAATTCTTACACAACCGTTCAGTCTATTTGGGTCAGAAATTACATCTTAAATAACCTAACGAATTGCAGTTATCCCAGTTCCGCCTGTTGCGTTGCTTCCCAACCTTTTGCAACGCTTGCTCTCAGTGCGCAAGACCTTGCCCAGGATAGTTTTTCCATGACAATCTATAATACCAACTGCTCCAGTAGTCAAAATTGCTACACAGGACCGGTGTCGGTGGACATTCAAGTCCGATTGGCATCCAATGACCAATTAGTTGCCTCGGTATCTTACCATTTAACCTCTGGACAAACTTCCGGTATCTTCGAGAAGCCATTATCCTATTTTTCACCTAATCTTCAGCCCAACGTCAGCTACAAATTTGTACTCTGTGCTTCCGGTGGTAAAGGTACTTTTAGTATTTTCAAACCCGATGTTACCAACCAATTTACGCAGATTCCAGTAGGTGGTTTACGCGTACAGGAGATTAAAACCCACGATGGTATTACAACTGCCAATGATATTATCAAGACCTACGAATATACCTCCTCATCCAACCCTAGTCAGTCCAGTGGAAAATTATTTCAAATACCTAAATATGGCTACTCTATACAACCTTTTACAGGTACAAACTTTTATGTCATGTTCTCCTCCGAAAGTGTAGTGCCGATTAGTTCTTTTCAAAGTTACCACGTTGGCTACCAAAGGGTCATAGAATATCATAATGGAAACGGTAAAGCGGAATACATCTATTACACAGAGGATGATTATAACACCTATCCTTCCAGTTATCCGTTTACGCCACTGCCAGCATATGTAATAAGAGGAAATCTAAATACCAATTACATATATGATTCAGGCAGTACCCTTAAATCTCAAAATACTAATACTTATAATACGGATTATTACGCTCCAGCTCCCGGTAATATATACAAAGCAGTGAAAATTGGACTTTGCGATGGGGTCACCACCAGCGCAATGAATACCTATACGCTTCGGTCGGCACCCTATCGTATTGCCAGTAAAACCGAGATGATTGACGGGATCAGTACAACTACTAATTATAATTATGCTTCCTCCAATCATTTAGCGCCTATTGCTATTTCCATGACTAATAGTGATGGAAAAATAGATAGCACCAAGATTAAGTATGCATATGAGATGTTTGCAGCCGAAAGCTCGAATCTTCCCATCCAAGCTATTTATCAGGAAATGATCTATAGAAATATGATAGGTATTCCGATTGAACAGATAAAAAAAATAGATGGAAATGAGGTGAATGGTACAAGAACAGATTACAGATTTTTTAATTCAAATGGAGACACCACCACTACCGCAAGTGGAAGCCATCCTTATCCACGCCGCTTTTGGACTTACGAACGTACCTGGACCGGGGGGGCAATTCAGCCAGGTGCTTGGATACCTCAAGGGGTAATTGATAAATACTACTCCGATACAAATGCAGATGCCAAAGGTTATCCGCAGCAGTTCACGAAGACGAACTGGCTACCAGAGACCTACGAATGGGATAATGGACTCATTAAAAAACGCACCTATTCCAATTTCAATTGGATTTACAATTATTACACAGGCACCCGACTGCTGTCTTCCATCACTGATATTGACGGGCAGGTCGTTTCCTTTGCCTACGATAAACTCTCGCGGCTCAAAACAACTACCGCTCGGGGCGGAAACGTCATCACTAACTACACGTACCAATACAAAGACGGCTCCAATCCCAAAAACTATGTGGAAACGATAACGAATTTTACGCCTGTGAGCGGTAGTAACTTAACGCAACAGGCAATGCGGCAATATCTTGATGGATTAGGCAGACCTATGCAAGAAATAAAGCGGCAATATCGCCCTACGAAAGGTGCTAATGGTGCTTCCATTACGCCTGCAGTAGATGTAATTACAAACGTGGAATATGATATTCAGGGAAGATTAATAAAAACGACTCGACCTTACTTAAGTACGTACACAAACGGCACTTACTACGCGCCTCCCGGCGGAACAGAATTCACATCATATCAATATGAAAATTCACCGCTCAATCGGGTGCTAAGTGTCACACCTCCTAACGGATACGCTACCACCACTGCCTATGGCAATAACGCAAACGCCATTACCGTGCCCGGTACCGGTATTTCTTATGCGATTAATACCTTGATGGAAACCAAAGTTACCGACCCAGATAACCGCGTGAGCTATACCTACACCGATAAAAAAGGACGGGTCGTTTTATCCAAGCTAAACGATACCAACCCCGCTGAAACCTACAACATCTATGACGACAAAGACCGCATCGAAAAAGTCATTCCACCCGGTGCTACTCTCAGCACACCCGAACTCATCTTCACCTACGAATACAGCGGTGACGACCTACTACTCAATAAAAAGGTACCCGGCGCAGCGGTCGTCAATATGCGCTACAACAATCGGGATTTATTGCGCCTAACCCAAGATGGCAATCTCGCAGCTAACTCCCGCTGGCTATTGACTAATTATGATGATTACGGTCGCCCCATTAAAACAGGCAGGCACATGGCTACCAATCCAGATCCCAACAACGCTTCCCTAAGTTTCCAACTTACTTTCAGCGAACTATTTTATGACGGGTATGATGGAAATATCACTCTTACAGCCCCGCAATACATGGGTAAGGTCAGAAAGTCGAAAATCAAAGTAATTGACTTGACTAACGATATAGAAAATGTATTTACATACGATGTACACGGCAGGGTCATCAGTAGTAATGGTAATAGTCTACTCAATTCGACCTTGGGGAGTGAACTAATAAGTTATGCCTATGATTGGGCAGGCAACAAACTGACGGAAGAACGCTTCCACAATCCGGGTAGCGGCGCGACTACCGGCAGCCAAACTATCAAATATGAATGGCAATACGATCAGAATGGACGCTTTAACAATTATCTTCTCTCGCTGAATAGCCAATTTCAGCACATTGCCGAATACAGCTACAATTTCTACGATGAAATGATAGAACGCAACGTCGGCTCTACTTTCATCAGTGGCTCTTACGCTTGGCTACAAAGTATAGATTACACCTATAATAATATGAGTTGGCTGACTAAAATCAACAGCAATGGTCACACTGGCACCCAATTGGCTTTTCCAAGTAGTGGATGTAGCGTCACCATGCCCAGCCCCAGTGCGACCACCCGAGTCCCTTGGCCCGAATCCAACGATCTCTTCTATCTTGAATTGCGTTACGACCAGCTTTTCGCTAATAACACTGCCGGAGGCGACATAGCAGGTATGGGCGGCACCGCTCAGAAAGCAGGCAACATTAGCCAACTCGCATATCGGGTACGTGGGCGCGAGCGACAGTCGTATAGCTTTACCTACGACTACCTCAGCCGCCTCACCGCCGCTACGAGCTACGACGTGAACACTACAAATACAGC
>CAZJXN010000114.1:0-17166 GCA_964549655.1 uncultured Saprospiraceae bacterium | reverse complement strand
TAGGCGATTGGCAAGCACTTGTCCAGCATTCACTTTTATATTATAATTCATATTATTATCAAAAGTATGCTCCCCGCTTACGGTCATATTCATGGCGTTGCTTTGGATAAACATGGTGGGAATGTAAATTTTTCCATTGGCAATTTCCAAATAATTTTCCAGCTCGGCAAAGTGAATGTCGCGCAAATCCTGCACTTTCACGTAGGTAGAAAACGATTCTAGCATTTTGAAATCCTTGAGTGCGCCATCGCGAATGCGCATATCGGCGAGTACCCGAAGTTTATCATATTGAAAATTACCTGTGGTGTCCCAATAGGCGAAAATAGCGATTTTAGAATCGAGATTGCCAATCACATTATTATTCGTAATAATATCTTGTCCGAAATTCTCGGTTTGACGAAAGAACTCACTGGCGTTCAGGTTATTACAAATTAGATTGGCGGTAAGGCGTGGCGCATTTTCAAAATACATCTTGCCATCGAGGTTGAAAGAACCATTCATAGCTTTGGTGTCGCCCTTGATATTTAGTTCATTATTATTAAATTCTAATGTGCCCTTAAAATCATTACCATCTATTAAATTATAATTAAAATGCTGAATATTTGCATCAAATGTACCTTTTAAAAACTGCGTAAACCGTTGGCGCTTATGGATTTGTTTGGTTTGTAAAGAATCTATGGTAAGCGTATCGGCTTGCTGCTGATCTTTGGCAATATAAGTTAATTTCATAAGTCGGTCGATATCAAGATTTTGCGATTGTAAATTCGCCTGAAATTCTAATGCCACATTATTACGATTGGTCGAATCCGCAAAAAAAACGGGGAATGATATGAATTGCTTGTCCTTTGAATAAAATATCGCTACCCGCACCGTCCAGCTTGAATTCTGGCACCAAAAGCGTGTCGCCATGGAGTAATAATCGTCCTTGGTCAATCATCATTTTTTCATCATTAATGGTCAACGAGGCATCGTCAAATTCTACTTCCCCACTTGCTTGCACTTGCGACACGCGATTGGTATTAATCATATCTTCGTACAATCCTTTGAGGGTCAAGTTTTTAATTTCTATTTCGCCACTTCCGGCGGTAATTTTAGGATTATTTAACAAACCATATACGGCTTCCATCGGCACTGCGCCATTCATCGAAAAGTCAATATTAGGCTTGTCAAAATTGTCAACCAGCAACCGCATTTCAAATAACTCACGATTGAAATAACCTTTCAAGTTTTTTATTTCAAAAACCGTACTTTCATTATTTCTATATTTACCATTTGTAAAATTGGCAGTAAATGAAACATCGCGCAGCGGCTCTTGCGAACGCGGACTCTCGATGCGACCATTTTGCAAACTAATTTCCGTCCGAATTTCTGGGTTCAAATCTTTCGTAGCTTGCCCTTTGATGTACGTTTTAAAATCAAAATTGCCATCGCTGGTCAGCTCGCCGAGGTTTTTTGAAAATTGCTCCGGCAGTAGTGCGATGACCGAAGAAACGTTGCCTTCCGTGCAATCCAGATACAAATCGAAAGAAGGACCCGTGTTGAAAAGCTCAATTTTGCCGTCGGCTTTGAAGCGATTCTCATTGAGTACAAGATTCACATTTTGTAAATTATATATATTTTGCTCTAAGTCTATCAACGCTTTAGCGGTGTATCCCAAATTTGCTCCTATGAGATAACGCGTGCTGTCTATTTCTACAAAACTCGACTGTAGGATTGCTTCACTTTCCAAGAAAAACTTTTTTTCAGAAAATTGTCCCGCAAAAGTCGCATCTATTACCGTCATCAACAAACTTTGGTGGGTGCTGGCATCTTCATAGATTAATTCTATATTTTTCAATGCCGCTTGTTCCAAATCAATCGCAGTACCCGTTGCGTCATCTTGCTTTTGCGGCGTGGAGGAGGATTTAAAAATATCATAATTTGATTGTTTTAAAAGCTAATTATTTCGTACCGTTCGTATGCACTTTTCTAAACCCTCTATTCGGATGTGATGATGGTCTAATAAAGACAATGCGCCCAATATTTGTCAGATTGGATTTTGACTAAAAGTTATTGCCGGAAACACTTTATCTTGACTATTTTATAAAACTACCACCCTGTAACCCACGCTTTCATCTTCGCCATATCAGGATGGGTAATGCCTGCTTGTTCGAGGGCTGCAAAATCATTCAATAACACCTGATGATAGCCATTTCCTTCCCCATCTTTTTTTTCTTTGAGTTTTTCATAGGTAGTTTGAGCTTGCTGATACTGCCCCCGCAGCAAATACGAGTACCCCAGATTGGTCAAAACCCATTCTTGCGAGGTATCGAGTTCCAGACAGCGCAGGGCGGCTTTTTCTGACAAAGCAAAATCTTTAGCTAATAATGCCCACCAAGAGAGATTGCCATATTCCCTAATAGCATAATTTAATATTTGATTATCTAACTCTTTTAAATGGTCGCAGCTTTCCGCTAAAAAATATCCCGCTTTGGCTACCTTTATAAAGTCATTTTTTGCTTGTGCCGAATCTTTTACTGCAGTGACATTACTTAGCACCTTTACCCACTCCTGAAAAAAGTGAGTACCACCATCCAGGATAGCCTTTTCTCAAATCGTCATTGCTTCCTCGTATTGTTTCAGCGCCTGGTCATATTGTTTTGGGGTTTCATAAAACACGCCCAAATTATTCAAAGTCAAAGCCACATCAGGTAAGAAGGCATCGGGATTCTTGGCTGCTAATTGCCGATACATTTGTAGAGCTTCTTGGTAGGCACTATCCGCTTGCGGCATCTGTTGATTAGCACAGTAAAGATTACCTAAGTTATTTAAAAAGGTAGCCTTGCCTTCATCGGTTTTGGTGGAGGACAATGCTTGCTTGTATAAGCTAATTGCCCTTTGGTCTTGGTTCTGAAAATCTAAAAAGTAAGCGTAGTTCCCCAAAGTAAAGATATTCGTTGAATCCAACTGTAGCATAATTTCAAAACAAGTAGCGGTACTATCAAACTCAAAGCGGTTTTTATGCAAGTCGGCTTTGAATTGAAGGGCTGCAATGACATCGGTCGTACGCTGCTGTTGTACAGAATCCCGTTGGTCGAGCTCTTTTCTACCTGCTACTATTTTCCCTCGTTCTATCAGTATCTTTTCTGCTTGCTGCGCCAGATTGGCTTGTTGTAATATTTTCAGTGCTTGGTCTAACTCCCCTTTTTGAAAAGAACGAAAGGCTTCCTGGTATAAAGGAGAGGCATCGTCTAAGTTGATGGGCGCATATTTTCTTGCCAGTTCCTGGGCTTGTGCTTCTATTTTTTTGCTTTGCTCCGACAAGGCGGCATATTCGGTTTGTAAAGTTTGGATTTTGGCGGCATTGGCTTTAGCATCTTTTTGGAGTTCCACAATTGCTTTCCCTTTCTTTTGCAGGAGTGCGGTTAAGTTCTTTTCCGCTTCGGTTTTGCCGATGTTGTAAATCTGTCGGCGGTATTCGGCTATTTTATTAGGTGCTGCCATAGAAAGGCGCACCTGGTCGCGTTGCCCGGTCACCGCACCCAGTGCGTCAATATTTACCACTTCTAAGCCCTCTTTTTTCACCACTAGGTTGACCGTTGCTTTTTCGGGTACGCCTACGAATATGAGTTTGAAAATACCCTGGACATCGGTCACTTGTGCACTGGCTTTTTCAAAATCATCTTCTATTTGCGCATTGTTTACATATTTACGTTTGCCGGTATCAAATTTGCTATTGTGAATGGAAACAATGCCCGAAATGCTGGATTGTTGGGCGGTTAAAGCCGTAGCGGAAAGCCAAGCTATGAGGAAAACAAGGGTCTGTTTCATGGTATTTTGGTTTTGAAGTTATTTTTCCATAATAATATTCAAGGGTACATTCGTCTGCGGGTAGGCTTTTTTCAGCAGCATTTTAAAACCTGGTTTCAAAAATTGCACTTCCTGTTCTTTACGTTGCGCACTTTCGGGAATCTCCATGCTGTATCGTCCGGTTACGTCCGTGGTATCGCTTAAATTATCAATCGTGACTAAAACACCCGGCAAGGGTTGGTCGCGCTATATCACCGTGCCAAACACCCGACCCAAATTTTGAAGTTCCAAGGCAAGATAAATACGTCCATCGGTAGGAACGGTATAAATCGAATCGGGATATTTGGGTTTGAATGGTTCTGAGAAATCAATGTCGAGACTCACTTGGTCGCCTATTTTTACATTTTGAAAGGAAGCCGTTCCTTTATCGTCAATCAATTCTTTTTTGCGTTCGCCGCCTTCCACATCCATAAAAATGTACCCTTGCTTCCGCAATTCGTCCGTACCCATTTTACTCTCTACAAAAACGGTTGCGTTGATTAGTTTACCTTGTTTACTGGAAGAAAATATATCCCGTAAACTGTAGCCTGAAAACTCAGCTATAGCAGCTAACAAAGATAAAATAGTAGCAGCAAATGCAATAGATACGGTAACCGTACAACCTTTCCGTTTTTTCAAAGAAGTAAAAACAGATTCTTTTTCTTCTTTGGGCAATTCATCTACAATGGAGAGTAGAGAATTCGTAATTTGATTTTTCAACTGATTTAATTCTTTAATTGCTTCTGTTCCAGTTCTCTGCAATTTTTTATATTCGTTCAGGCGGGTAGATTGAAGCACTACTTCATTGTGCCATTGCTTGTTTTGCGTGACCTTAAGCAAGGTTTCAGTAGCTTCTTCGAGCTGGTTTTTCGCAATAAGGTTTCGGATGTTCGCTTTTTCCATTACTGGGTTTTGTTGAAAAAATGATTGTGCCAAGATAAAGTATAGGGCAAACGCACCAAATTTTTTTATACTTAGTAAACAGGGTTTTATGAAATAATATAAATTTAAATTAATGTAATTTTTATTCCATAAAGACCTGATATACAGTATTGGTTTTTTCTAACAATACTTTGATGCGTTTGCCCTGAATAAAGTATTTATAATAGTGATTATGCAAATAAATTCCGTATCATCCGCCGTTAATTTTCAAAGTTTATTGGGACAGCCTATTTTTCAAAATCGCGCACGTACAAAATTTTTCCAAATAATCACTAATATCTAATGCAGGAATTTTATCAAAATTGTCCATTTCACATCCTTTCTCTATGGTGCTTGACTCTCTGTAATTACAATTTTTTCGGAATGATTTCGGCTTATTATGATATCTAATATGGTAATCTTTCATATAAACTTGACTTCTTTTACTTACATCTCCTACTATCCAACCCGCTTTTTTCCATTTACCTCATGCACCCCCTAAACTGTCACGGTTTTTGAGGCGAAAAACGCGCTGCCAGTTCAGGTACCGAGGGGCAATCGGCAAATGAATGTGGGCGCTTCAAGGCTGGTGGAAAACAGCCTGCCTCGTCCGTTTTGCTGCTGATTTGCTATCTTCTTTAATCTGAATCCTCCCTTTTTCACTGTCCACAAAGATAAGCGACACCCTACGGGGCAGCCAAGCTCAAGGGTTCAGCTTCGCTCCGGTTGCGCATTTTTATTGCCTACATCAAAAAAATACTTCCCATCCCTTGCCCTTGCCTGCTTGTGTCGCCTTGTGACAGTTTCCGCAAAAAGGGAGGATACCTCAATTAAGAATCTGGCATCAAAAAAGCCTAAAACGGCTTGCCAGTCTTTCCCGCCTTGCACGCCCGAATGAAGGGAGTTTCCTTATTATGAATCACAAAACCAAGCAGTTATGAAAAAAGACAAAGTTTTACAAGTGGCAGAAGTGACATTGGTATATCGCACCAAAATCAAAGCAAGTGAACGCCCACAGATTAAAAGTTCGCAAGATGCCTACAAGGTCTTGAGTGCCAATTGGAGTGATTTGGTGGAATTTCAGGAAGAATTTAACCTGCTTTTCTTGAATCGGGCAAACCGAGTGTTTGGCATTTTCAATGTCTCCAAAGGTAGTACGAACGGCACCATCGTAGATGCTAAAATCGTCTTTGTCGCTGCCCTCAAAGCAAATGCCTCTGGTATTATCCTCGCGCACAACCATCCTTCTGGCAACTTGCAGCCAAGCCAGCAAGATATAGAACTGACTAAAAAGCTAAAACAGTGCGGCGAACTACTGGATATTCAAATCCTTGACCACCTAATCATTACACCCGAAGACGGCTATTTCTCCTTTGCCGATGAAAACATGATATAACAACTAAATAAATCATTTTATAAACCATTCAAATCAAAAACCATGACAACCACTACTCAAAATCTAACTACGCAAGATGTTTACGCGAAAGTAACAGAAAGAATCATTTCTTTACTTGAAAAAGGCGTAATTCCCTGGCGTAAAACATGGAACACCTATGGACTTGCTAAAAATTATGCTACTGGACACGTTTATACTGGAATCAATATGATTTTAATGAATAACACGGAACATTCAATTCCCTACTTTATGACATTCAACCAAGTAAAAGTGAGAAACGGTAAAATAAAGAAAGGTGCAAAAGCGGAGTTTGTGGTGTACTTCAATGTTGTATTCAAAAATGACCAAAACCAAACCATTGAAAGGGAAGAAGCTGAAAAATTGGAAAAACAAGGCAAGGAAGTAAAGGTGCAACGATATTTGAAATACTTTAATGTGTTCAATGTGGGCAACATCGAAGGTATTGAATTTGACTTTCCAGAGGTAAACTTGAGACCCAACGAAAAGATAGAAAAGTGTGAAAATATCATCCAACAAATGCCCAACCGACCAGACATTATCGAAGAAGATGCCAACCGGGCTTATTATAATCCCTTACATGATTTTATCAATCTACCCGCCATTGAACAATTTGAAAGCGCAGATCATTTTTATGCCACGTTTTTCCATGAATTAGCCCATTCCACCGGACACGAAAGTCGTTTGGCTCGCCCCGCCTTTACCCATCCAAATGAGTTCAAAAGCAAAGCATATAGCGAAGAAGAACTGACTGCCGAAATCACCGCCTCTTTCCTTTGCGCATACGTAGGCATTGATTATGATGATATTATGGAAAACTCCGCAGCTTACCTGCAAGCTGGCTAAAAATCTTGAAAAAAGACAAGTTGTTTATCTTCAAAGCCGCGGCAGCCGCACAAAGAGCAGCCGACTATATTTTGAATCAATTGAAAAAAGATTAAAACAACAATTAGACCTCATCCCACTTGGATATGGGATCTAATTTCATTGTTGTAACATCAATATTACTTTGGCGAGCCCGCCTTCAGGGCGGACAACAGCGGAAGACAGAATAGTATTAGCCGACTGAAAAACACGCTGCATTTTTCAGTAATATCCCGTCGCAGTCCACTCTAATTTTGGATAGCTCTCTCAGAGTATGTTTAAATTTCAGCTAGGGGTATAAAAAAATGAGAATCAGTTCATAAACTTGTGTTTGAACCACCAATCAAAAATTATATGGTCACTCAGTATAATGAGCTCACTGATTCTCAATGGAAAGTTATTAAAGAATTTCTTCCGGTGCAACGAAAACGTAAATATTGTTTACGGATCATTGTAAATGCAATTTTCTGGATTTTGCGCACGGGTGCTCAATGGCGTAACTTGGAAAGTCGGTTTCCGTATTGGCAAATTGTGTATTACTATTACTGGCATTGGGAGCAGGAAGGGGTACGGGATAGACTCAACGCGGGCTTAAATGAATGGGAACGGCAACGACAAAAGCGGTCGGTGTCTCCTACTTGGTAGATGGTAGTTATAACGGTACTTTTTTTGACTATGCCACCCAGGAATTAGGAATTGCAGTGGAAATTGGCGCTCGACCCGAAAGCCAAAAGGGCTTTGTGCCTATCAAATGGCGCTGGGTGGTAGAGCGTACTTTTGGCTGGTTCAACTATTTTTGCCGATTAAGCAAAGAGGTGGAAAAGACCGCTAAAAGTGCTCAAACCATGATATTGTTAGCAAATTGTCAAATCATTATTAATCGAATTTAGTAAATGGAAATTTAAACATACTCTTAGACCCAACAAAACGGCTCACTATTTTTGTGTAAGCGCCAGCCGGGCCCAACATAATGAACGGAAACCTGTAGTTAGGATAAAATCATCCGTATGAGCCTACATATTCTTTTAATTTATTCATAACATGCCTATTTTATCCAATTGCGTTATTACCAATATTTGGTTTTCAAAAAAATATTTAAAAGAAGGGGACGCAGAATCAATACCGCATAATTGATTTTTAATCACTTGCTTGCCTCTGAGATAACAAATACAATCGAAACAATTACGCAGGCTAGGAAAACCCAAACCAGGGGTCGTATAATCTTTCCTTCTAACGCGCAGCGATAATCAAACTTAATCCAGCTAAATATAACAGCAGCATGAGGTTTAACACAGCGGATGTTCCTTTAGGTGCATTGCGAAATTCTTTCCAAATCAAGATGCCCCAAACAGCGGCGACAACAGTTGCTCCCTGTCCCAATCCATAAGAAATGGCGGGACCTGCCTTACCCGATGCAATGATGCTGAACGACATACCCACACACCAGATAATACCGCCCAAAATACCCGTAATGTGGTTCTTTAGACTCCCTTTAAAATAATCGGAATAGCTAACCGGAGCGCCTACAAATGGCTTGCGCATGAGCAGCGTGTTGAACAAAAAATTGCTGAGTAAAATGCCCAGAGAAAAAAACACAACGGCCGTATAAGGGCTCAACTTACCTGCTTCGGGAACATTAAAATCGAGGAATATGGCGGCGGCAACATACTTATAAAAAAAGCCCATCAGCACACCTGCAATAATCGAAAGCAACAAACCTTTTGAAGAAGTATTTTTATTACCCGCCTGCATTTTTCTATAAGCATTTGCATTGAGTAAAATAGCTATTACAATCAATGCAACACCGCTAAATAACAACAACTGATTTCCTACCGGATTTGCAATATAATTTACCACTACACCAATCACCAATGCCAAACCAATACCTACCGGAAACGCAACAGCCATACCTGCAATAGCAATGGCAGCCACCAGTAAAATATTGGCAGCATTAAAAATAACGCCACCAATAACCGCGGAAAAAATACTGTCGTTATCTGCCTGTGTAATGTCTTCCGTAAAACTTCTTCCGCCGATTCCAGTGCTACCCAGTGTAAACGCAAAAACAAGCGAAAGCAATAAAATACCGAATACATAATCCCAGTAAAATAATTCAAACCGCCAACTGCGTGCTGCAAGTTTTTGAGTGTTTGCCCATGAACCCCAACATAACATAGTGATGATGCAGAACAGAATGGCGGTTGAATAATTTTCTATGATGAACATGTGGGTTGGTTTTATAAGTATTGAAATTATTTTTTTGCGGCATTCATATTTACCTGAATTCCATCAACAGGTTTATCTGAATAAATAATAGCCTGCGATGACTTTACTGAAAATTCAGTTGATGGATTTAATATTTTCATTCTTACAGCATGTTTACCTTTTGGCAATTGGTATTTCCAAGCAAGTTCATTGCTGCGGGTAGTATAGTTTACAGGTAGATTCCGGCTTTCAATTAGTTTGCCATCAAGGTAAAGCTCCGTGTTAAAAACATAAGTCGATTTACTGTCCCATTCCGATGCATCGCCCATTAATACAAAACCAATTCCATCAAAATCAAAACTCAATTCATCTTGAGTACTGTTCCAGGTAACAGGTATTTTGGCTACCGGATAATGGCCATCAAAACTTTTTTCAAACCGGACGACAACAGGTTGTTGGGCAGGTATTGTCACATTCAATGCATTTACCTTCCCTCCATTTTTTTCAATATTTTGCAATGCATGTTTGTAGCCTATTTCATACACGTCATTCAGGCTCATAGTCGTGTATTTGAAATCAATGTCCTCAGCCTCCTTCAAACTTCTTTTCCAGTAAGCAGGAATTTTATCATAACCTAAGACCGTACCCAAAATACCACCAACCGTTGAAGGGTTGCAATCTGCATCCTGCCCGCAGCGTGTGGCTATTTCCATTGATTTTGTAAAATCTCCACCGCCATACAACAAGCCCATTACCACGTAGGCGGCATTTACGGTTGCATCAATATTAAAGGGATGGAAAACGCCATCAGGGCAACCAATATCATTTGCCCATTTGCGTTGCACATTAAGCCAGGTTTGTTTCCAGTCGTCCGGATATTTTTTATGCCAATCAATCACATCGTGAATGCATTTATAAAATTCACTTTGTACAGGTATTGTTTTTAAGCCTTCATTTACAATAAAATTTATATCACTTGAAGTAAATGCCAGTGCATACATAGCACCCACATAAACTCCACCATACCATCCATCTCCATAGTTCATGATGTGCCCAATTTTGTCACTTATTTTTGAAGCGGCATTAGGCATAGCCGGGCTCATCAATCCGGAAAAATCACTTTCAATCTGGTAGTCAATACAGTCGGCATGCGGATTGTTTTGCCATGCCCCGCTTTGTGGCGCTTTAATACCATTTAAAATATTGTAACGCCCTGCTTGGTTGGCATGCCAAAGCATATAACCGGCATGTGCAAACGCATTCGCAAAAGAATCAACAGGCGCATCCAAACCATACTTCTCAAACACATCAACAAATGTGAGGTCCATATAAAGGTCATCATACAGGCCTGCGTTATCAATCATATTATGCTTTACTAAACTATCGTTCCATACAAGGGGCTGATAGTCGCCGATAAACGTACCCTGGAACCGGAATTCATAAGGGCCACCAAACGTAACACCGATCGTTTGCCCGGCCCAGCCGCCTTTAATTTTATCTTTCAAAACATCTTTTGAAATAGTAATTGTTTTTTGTGCATGCAGCGCATTGAGCACAAAAAATAAAAGACCAATTGTGATTAATTTTTTCATATCAAGATTTATGTTTTTTAAATATAATTATGAATCAAACTGTATTGCTACTATAATGCTTTTGTTGCGTCACTTTTGTTCTATAATAATTCTATTGAGCTTTTGCGTCACTGTATTCGCAGCTCATCATGGCCAATGTTACAAATAGAAATGTTACAAATAGATTTTTCATAATTTTAAATGTTATCTATTTTAGGTTAGGTATTTTATCACGGGTAATTGACCGTGAATCGTTCATCATTTCAGAAGCATTATTATTATCTTGAATACTCCATTCATCATGCCAGGCAACAAAATAAGCAAACTTAGGGTTTTTGCTCATAGTTGTAAGATACTGCCTATTATCAATTCGGATTGTATCACTGGGACCAAATTCAGACATTGCTAGTATTTTTTTGCCTCCAAAAGCTACTTCATAGTAAGCTGCATCCTCCTCATATGCCTGAATGGGAAAATCTTGATAAGATGTAGGGGCAACAATATCTACAAAAGCACTCCCTGGATAAGGGGAGCCAAAAGGGTCGCCAACTGGGGCATATACCCACAACAAATTGTTTAGCTTTTTTGTATTGGTAAAATAGTTATACATATCCTTCCAAACTGCAATATAGTCGGCATTAGACTGCCCGGCAGGTCTGCCAGGAGTATTTAATCCATACCAAAACCACCAGCCATTAAATTCCTGCATAGGACGCCAAAGAACTGTAACGCCCTTAGTTTGTAAATCCTGAAGAGCAGCAGTAATTACATCCAACCGAGCAAGCCAAGCACTTCTTAAACTTCCACCGGGTAAAATTTTGTTCATTTGTCCGGCAGTGCGAGAGTCCGATCGACTGTCCTGAGGATGATCATTTTCATACAAAATATCATCTGTCAAAATATTACGTGGTGTATAATTTATGGTAATAAGACCACCCGCGTTCCAGTATGCCGCCAGTGAAGTGTTTACTCTTTTTAAGGTTTCAAGGCTGTTTGTCAAGGTATATTCATAATCAACGCCTAACATTCCGGGATATTTACCGCTCTTCATAACTAGCGAATCTATATTATATTTATATGCACCTATAAAATCTGGATTATCTGGATTGAAGAAATAGTCGGCTCCATGTCCTGCATTTTGCCCCACAATTACACCTGGGGTAGTTCCATAGCTTAAGTCCCACAAATAATCATACACTTTTTTGGTAGCCTGATTTGCATTCGGGTTAACCGGATTTGCATTCGGGTTAACCGGATTTACATTCGGATTAACCTCTTTAGAACATGATCCCAAGCAGATCATCGTAGCTAATGTTACAAATAATTTTTTCATAATTTTAAATATTAGTTAGTCGTTAATAGTTATTTATAACGTTTCACAGCGTTTGTTTTGAATAAGTTGTGTTATTTTCTTTTCAAATAATCAACTTCTTTTAAATTATTTAAATTGATAAGCGCCAATATCCGGCGCACTATTTTTCGGCAACATTTTATTTTCCAAATCAGTGCTGTAACCAAGCCATTGCCCGGCCTTGATTGCAGGACTGTTTGCATTTATGCGATAATCTGAATTAGTTATACTCAGGAATTGCGGATCAATAATCTTCTCACTTTCACCAAGTGGTTTTCCGCAGGGGTCTGCTGTACTTGCATCTAAGCAATAATAAATATTGTTTTCATGAATAACCTTTGCGTAATTGCCAACATTATAAGGAGCTGTTATCCAAACTTGTATTCCATTTGCCACAAGAAAAATATTGTTCTTTAAAGAGAAATCAGGGTTCGTCATCGTAAACACCGTGTTAACTGAGCCATGATTGGAAGGTCTTGTTCTTATAACGGTATTGTTGTCTACCCTTGAACGATTACCTCCCCAATAGAAAATAAATTGCTGGTAATCGTCACTAAAATTGTAGTAAACATTGAGGCTGTCGCCGGTTACTTTAGATTCTATTTCAAGAAAACCCTGATTGGCTATTGATGTGTTGTGATGGACATTAACATGATGAACTTTGTTGCCGAAATATCGATCTTCGAATTCTATGAAGCCCCCGTCAGCGCCATAGTTTCCGCCAACTTTTACATAGTTCGTGCATTGATTATAACTTACGTCATTGTATGCATTGCCTATTACAATACCAATGGGACCCCAGTCGGGCTCAGAAAGAAAACGGTTGCAATCGTGGAGGTTATTGTTTGCAACTACGCAGTGTTGACCATTGATGTAAATACCAATTGGGCAATCCTCAAATTCATTGTTTTTAATGTTTAAATGATCTGATCCCGTTACGCCATACACAGCACCCATTAGAAGTATTTCTTTGTCAACTTTTGTTGCGGCATTTGCGCAATTCATAAAATGTAAGCCATCAATGGTTATATAGCTTCCTTGCAACCGGATAACACTACCATTCAAAAAACTATAATCCGAGTTTGTAAAAGCCGGACTGTTGCCTTTACCGTATGTGGAGAAAACAATTTCTTTTCCGGGCTTGCCGGAGCTGCTTACAATAAAACCTCCCTGAAAAGCCGAGCCTTTTGCAAACAATATACTATCCCCTGGTAAAAACTTTTGGTTACTTAAATTCTTTAAACTTTTCCATGGTGAATTTTCTGAGATGCCTTTATTATTATCATCCCCTGTGTTTGAGTTGATATAATAATTTGTGGTTATACCAGTTTTTAAGCTTTTTTGTTTACTATAACAACTAAATAAAAGACTCATCAAAAGCAAGCCAAATGTAATACTATTATTTTTCATTGAAACATTTTTAAATAGTGTTTATTTTTTTAATCAGTAACCCGTGTTTTGAACAAGGTTTGGGTTTTTATTGATTTTATTCTGTGGTATCGGCAGATAATACAAAGCCTCTCTCCAGGAACGTGTTTCCATTTCTTTTACTTTATAAGTAAACTGCTTGACAGCAATTTTTGTAATTTCCATTTTATGAACAGGAAGACCCAATACATCGGGTGCAGTTTTCCAGCGGCGAATGTCGGCTGTGCAAAGGCCGGATTGTCGCCCAAAAATATTTTCCAACCCTTTGTCATGTCTACAGTTGGAGGCGTGGCCCGTTGTGCTTGGATGATATACATCAGGCCACCATGCTTATCAATCCAATTGTTTTTATTTTCATAATCACTTGATTTTTTGTTTATGGCTCCATTTAATTATTGCGAATGCCTTACTACTTTGGTGAGTTTTAATAGAGCTGCCAAGTCATTTTTTCCTTCTTTCATATGTTTCATTGTAAGAAGTTTTTAAAGTAGTGATTGTGTGTTCATCAGTTTATCGTTTTACGCACCTGAAACCAACAGCTTCGGACCTGTTATACCCGGGATTGAGCCACCAGAATTTTAGCCGCTGGTTATTGGTTAGCAATCCATTTTCGGTATACCATAGACTGTAATACGACTGGAACCAACTGCCACCACGCAGGTATGAAAACCAGTGCATTCCATCGTCGTGAAAGCTATCGGTCATTTCGGCCACATTGCCCGTCATATCCAATACACCAAAGGGGCTGGCACCGCCAGGGTACGAGCCAACGGCCCTTGCACCGCTGCTTCCCACATTAGCAAGTGTACTGTCCCATTGGTCGCCCCATGGAAATAATCTTCCATCGTTGCCTTGCGCTGCATATTGCCATTCGGCTTCCGTAGGCAATTCTTTTTCCGCCCATGCCGCATAAGCTTTGGCATCATCCAAATCAATATATACCACCGGATAATTGTCCTGCCCTTTGGGATACGTTCCGTTTTTCCAATGCTTCAAAAAGTTCTGATCAAACTTTGGTTTATAACCGGTAGCATCCAAAAAGGCCTTGTATTGTTTATTGGTCACTTCGGTTTTGTCCATGTAAAAATCTTTCAAGTCCACATCGTATTCCTCTACATAAGTGTCGCCCAAAGGTCCTTCTTTATAGTTGTTCAATTCAAGCCCTTCACGCCAGCGGTTTTGCTGCAGGTAGTGAAATTTTGTACCTTTTACCAAAACTATACCGCTGGTTGCCTGCTGTGCGGACGCATAGCAAGCAACGCACATACCTGCCATCGTTAACATGGTTTTAAAAAATTTAAAAGAGATTTGTCTCATAACTATATTAATATTTTAAGGTTTTTAATAACCTAACTTAATAAGGTACACATCCTTTACTTCATTTTCCTGGTTGCGGTATTGAACCATTACATAACCATCGGCACTCTGTCGGCATTCAGGCTTGCTAAACGTTAAGCCTGCTGCAGCCTCAGTGCTTTTTGTAATTTCGTTTCGCATACCTGCATCAAACCCTATTAATTCGATCGTTCCCTTAGTTAATCCCGGGGTAGTAACATTCCAACCTTCATTCGTTTTATCAACTTTCAGTAACCGGGGTGTTGCCACCAAACAACCAAGGTCTTCGGGCATTTCCCGGGGAAGAAAAATTGATTTTATTCCCTGCACTTCCTGTATGTCAACCTGCCGTTTATTCCACACATCCGTTATATGCCAGTTGTCGGGCAGGTTGATGTTGAATAATTTGCCAATAATCCGGTTGTCGAAAAAATGCGATACGCCTGCATGGTTGGCCTGGTACAGGGTAAATACTTTTACATCGCTCCCTAAAAATCCATTTACAAACAATTCGTCTTTGAAAGTAGGAATCAGCGGTACTACGTCGGCTGAATTGATTGCATCTGAAAAATCGTGCATGATGGTGTTGTACCGATGTATCAATATTTTTTCGTCGGCTGACTGCAGGTTGATTTCGCCAAATACATCGTCCCATACCACCAAGCCGGTGGCATTGAAAAACGCTTTTTTTATGAGTGGTATTCTGTCACGGTCCCAGCGCTGTATTTGAAAGGCCCTGTGTTCGGGAATAATAAAACGAAGCAGGTCTATGCGTGGCATGGGCAGGCTGGTTCGGGGATGATCCCAACTGGTAGTGGTTACTTCCAAACCATCTAGGTCTGGCCTGCCTTCGGTTACAAACAAGGCATCAGGATTGTATACATCTACCGCCTTCCTGAATTTATTATTCGATTTTCTTTCCGTGTCAAGCAATAAGCCATCGGCGTTTACTTTTCCCAATACCACGGCCTGCGTCTGGTACATATCGGTTCGTTTGCCAATTACATCCCATGGATTGTAGGCGAGGTACACGTGGCTGTTTAGTTTGTGTGCCCTGTCTACAAAATCTTTTACCCCGGCCAAACCACCGGGCAGGTCTTCGTATAGCGCAAACTGGTCACGGCTATCCACCCCCACCCTGGGGTAGGCATGCCAAAAGTAAAACTGGTCGAAGCCGCCGTATTCCTTTTTGGCATTGTTGAGAAAGTTTTCGACCAGGTAAGTATTGGTGATCGGATCGTACAACCGATGGTTGAAAATAAATGAATGATAAGCAAGAAAATCCTTCTTGTACTTTGCAAGACCCGGTCGCTTATAAAACGAGAAATCAAATGCATTTCTCACTTTATTGCGATACCAGTTAAAGGCCTGGTGCCAGTCGCCGGTAAAGAATTTTATCGTCCCTTTAAACACCTGTACGGTATCCTGTTTTTTAATATCGATGGTGCTGCTGGGCCATAAAGCTTCTTTAATAGTGGCTGCACTCCAATTAACCTCCGTTTGGGCACGGTCAACCATTACACTTATTTGTTTACCGGGAAACTCAAGCACTGTAGGAAAAGCGGGGTCCTCGTAATATTGCATGTCTACGGTTGGTGCCTTTGGCTGACGCTCCCAGTTATCCACCGCATGGTAGTCAGCCATTACACTTTCGGAATATTTTTCCAACACATAGTTGTATCCCTTTTTATACAGCAGCCGTCTTTCGCCACCGGGATCGGGTTGAAGCAATGAAAGCCATGGAAGCCTTGGTACTAGGGAAGTACTGCTTTCGCTGCGGTACAAGTCGCTAACACCGTCTATGAATTGGTTGGTAATTTTAATGTCTGCTGCAATGGAAGGACTGTTGTCGAAACCCAGGTTAATCAACAGATGAAACGGGTTTTCGGGATAATTGGAATAAGCGTGTATCTGCACACTGGCCGTAGTTCCCGACCGTTTGATGGTTACCTCACGCAGTCCAAACCCCACATTGTTAAGAGTCCAGTTATTGTCGATGCTTACGAGCGGCATAGGTTTGTCCGCCTGCAGCATCTCCGTATTGGACGGTTTGTAGAGCAACGAAGAAACCTCTAACCGGTCGTTTAACTGTATGGTTAACGAAAGGCTGTCGTTGGTGACATAAATGACTTTGGGATTTTGGTCATTGGGTACAGCCCTTATGTTTACCTGCGCTGAAACACCGCAATCAATAAACATAAATCCTGCTAAGACCAATAAACTGCACGTTACATATTTCATACAATCGG
>CAZJXN010000113.1:0-17246 GCA_964549655.1 uncultured Saprospiraceae bacterium | reverse complement strand
AGATTGAGGCTGAGATTGAGGCACACTGATTAACCTCAACCTCAACCTTAGCCTCTCACTCTTGCATTTTCGGTCCATAACTCAAGTCTCCCGCATCGCCCAAGCCAGGTACGATGAAGGATTTCGCTGTGAGTTCTTCGTCCAGTGCGCCCATCCAGATGTGGGCATCCGGGTAGAGGCGTTCGAGGTGTTCAATGGCATACGTGGAGGCAATCGCTGTGACAAAATGAATCTCGCTGGGAATACCGCCCGCTTCTTTCAACGTATCTGCCGCCAGTCCCATCGAAGCACCAGTCGCCATCATCGGGTCACAAATGATAAGGACACTGCCCTCTATATTTGGACAAGAAACATATTCTAAATTAATTTCAAACGTACCGTCTTTATGATGTTTGCGATAAGCCGATACAAAGGCATTGCCTGCTTCGTCAAAATAATTGAGTAGACCTTGATGCAAGGGAAGCCCGGCGCGTAGAATAGTTCCTAAAATAATGCGTTGACTTGGCACGGCGACAGAAGCGATACCTAATGGCGTTTCTACCTCTATCTGCTTGTAAGCCAATGTTTTACTCAATTCATATCCCAATACTTCACCGAGGCGTTCGAGATTGCGGCGGAAGCGCATTCGGTCTTTTTGAATCTTTACACTGCGCAACTCACCGAGGAAGCGGTTGGCGATAGAACTATGTTCGCTTAGGTTGAAAATCATGATACTGCTGGTTTTCAAATGTAAAATAACACAAATTTGGAATTAAGTAAGTGAGCATATTTAAATTATAAAATGAATCCAACTTAAGTTGTTGTTTGTCAAAAGATTGAGCGACTGCCAACTGCTTACTGTAAACTGCTCACTTACTTAATATTACATCCGAATAGCTAATTTATTTGATTCTCCCTTTATGATGCGGTGGTCAAGGGTCAATTATAAATGGTCAATCACTTACGCATCATGCCATGTATATCATCTTAAGAAAATCTTGCAATATTACAATATTTGCAATGGAGTTGCTTGAGCTTTTATTGAAAAGGTGTGCAAGTCAATTAAAACAATACGAACAACTGTTCGTTTTATATTTATAATATTGTATTTTTGCTTCCGATTTTAAAATAAAACCAAGCCATGCAAGCAGTGTCGAATAGTGCAAAAGAACAAGTATTTCAAGCAAATATTGATGCGGATATAAAAGTCGAGCCCAAAGATTGGATGCCGGAATCGTATCGTAAAACACTCATTCGGCAGATTTCGCAGCATGCGCACTCGGAAATAGTTGGGATGTTGCCGGAAGCGAATTGGATTACGCGTGCTCCGTCTCTGCGTCGTAAAGTGGCTTTGATTGCAAAAGTACAGGACGAGGCAGGTCATGGTTTGTACCTGTACGCAGCCGCAGAAACGCTTGGCATTGAGCGCGATACACTTTTAGAAGAATTACATACGGGCAAAGCAAAATACAGCAGCATTTTCAATTATCCGACTACGACTTGGGCAGATATGGGCGCGATTGGTTGGCTCGTGGATGGCGCAGCGATTATGAATCAAGTGCCGCTTTGCCGCGCTTCTTACGGTCCGTACGCTCGTGCCATGGTGCGCGTGTGTAAGGAAGAAAGTTTTCACCAACGGCAGGGATATGAAATTATGCTCACGCTTTCTAAAGGCAGTGAGGAACAAAAACGGATGGCGCAGGATGCGTTGAATCGTTGGTGGTGGCCCAGCTTGATGATGTTTGGTCCAAGCGATAAAGATTCCAGCCACACCGAGCAAAGCATGAAGTGGCGCATCAAGCGTTTTACGAATGATGAGTTGCGGCAGCGTTTTGTAGATATTACCGTTCCGCAAGCGGAATTTATTGGTTTGACCGTGCCGGATTCCCATTTAAAATGGAATGAAGAACGTAGGCATTACGAATTCGGTGAAATAAATTGGGAAGAGTTTTGGAATGTCGTAAAAGGCAATGGACCTTGCAATCGCCAGCGTTTGAAAGCGCGCGTGAAAGCGTATGAAGATGGTGCTTGGGTGCGCGAGGCAGCGATGGCGTACGCGGAAAAAAGAGAAAAACGACAAGAGAAAGTAGCCTAAAAAGTAGGCAATTTGCAGTAGGCAATCCTGTAAGGATGTAAACACATTAACACAATTTTTAATGAAAAAAGATTGGTCCCTCTGGGAAGTATTCATACGCAGTAAAAACGGACTCAGCCACAAACATGTCGGAAGCCTACACGCCGCCGATGCGCAAATGGCAATCGAAAATGCCCGCGATGTGTACACCCGCCGCAACGAAGGCATCAGTATTTGGGTGGTGGAATCAAAGCACCTCACTGCCTCCAGCCCTAACCAAGCAGAGTCGCTATTCGACCCGGCAGATGACAAAGTGTACCGCCACCCTACTTTTTACGACTTGCCCAATGAGTTGAAGCATATTTAAAATTGTGTTCGAGTGTTCATGTACTCGTGTGTTCGTACACGACGCTCCCGAACACTTGAACACAAGAACACCCAAACACGATGACTTTACAAGAAGCTAAATTAAAATACATCCTCCGCATGGGCGACAACGCACTTATCCTTGGGCAGCGCTTGAGCGAGTGGTGTGGGCATGGTCCTATTTTAGAACAAGATATTGCGATTACAAATATTGCGCTGGACTTGATGGGGCAGGCGCGGAGCTTGATGCAATATGCAGCAGAAATTGAAAACAAAGGTAGGGACGAAGACCAAATCGCTTTCTTGCGCGATGCGTGGGATTTTAGAAATGTATTGTTAGTAGAACAACCCAATGAAGACTGGGCTTACACGATTACTCGACAGTTTTTTTTCGACGCTTACAATTTCTATTTTCATCAAAAACTCGTAGAAAGTTCCGATGTGCACTTGGCGGCTATTGCAGCAAAATCTTTGAAAGAAGTCACGTATCACTTGCGATATAGCTCGGAATGGATGATTCGCCTCGGCGATGGAACAGATGTGAGCCACCAAAAAATGCAAGACGCAGTCAATGAACTGTGGATGTATACCGGCGAATTATTAGAGATGAATGAGGTAGATGAAATAATGATCGCAGAAGGAATTGGTGTAGATTTGAATGTAATTAAACCCTTATACGAACAAACCATCAATGATATTTTAGCAGAAGCGACTTTACAAAAACCCGTTGATACTTGGATGCAGAGAGGTGGCAAAAGCGGTCGCCATACTGAGCATTTGGGTTATATTCTGGCGGATATGCAATTTGTGCAGCGGGCTTATCCGAATATGAAATGGTAGAAGGCACGGAGTGCCGATATTGAGATATTTGCGCTTCGCGCGATATTTTTGATAGTACAAACTGAATAAAAAATATCTCACTATCAAATATCCCATTTTACCTTCTAATATTCCAACCTTCCAACTTTCCAATATTCCATTCAAATGCGTACCTTGCCCATTCTTTCACAGCCGCCCTTGAGAAAAACTTACTGTCTGGAATGAAAGACATTATTGATTTATACCGCAATGTTGTTATTCAAATCGCTACGCCTTACAGCACCGGCACGGGTTTTTATATAAAAGATAGCAATCTGATTGTAACCAATGAGCACGTCGTGCGCGACAATGCGGAAGTCGTGGTGGACGGCGGCGGCTTTCCCAAACAATTGGTGAAGGTTATTTTTATTGACCCAAAATACGATATTGCTTTTTTAGAATCGCCGCAGGGAGCGGAACTGCCAACGGTATCGCTGGGTACAGACCGTATTTTGCATGAGGGCGACCAAGTAATAGCGATTGGGCATCCACTGGGTTTGAAATACTCGGCTACGAATGGGATTGTGTCCAACACGCGGCACGAAATTGGCGGCATTTTGTACATTCAACACGACGCAGCGTTGAGTCCTGGCAATAGCGGCGGACCTTTGGTAAATGGAGATGGAGAGGTGGTCGGTATCAACACCTTCATCATGCGGGATGGCAATAGCATTGGGTTTTCGCTGCCCGTTCGGTATTTGGCGGCTACGATTGCCGAGTTTATTGCAGCTGGCAAAACCGGAAGTACCCGCTGCACGTCTTGTTCCAATCTTGTTTTTGAAGATACAATCGAAAATGGCTATTGTCCATATTGTGGTGCTAAAGTGCAAATGCCTGCCAAGCTCGACGTATACGAGCCAACAGGCATCTCCAAAACCATCGAAGAAATCATTACCAACGGCGGCTACAATGTACGACTGGCACGCGTAGGACCGAATAAATGGGAAATTGCAAAGGGGAGTGCAAAAATCAGTATTTCTTACCACGAAAAAACGGGATTAATCACTGGAGATGCGTATCTTTGTATCTTGCCCAAGGAAAATATCAAGCCCTTATACGAGTACCTGCTGCGGCAAAATTATAAAACAGAAGGACTGACTTTCAGCATTCGCGAGCAGGACATTATTCTATCCCTACTTATCTTTGACCGGTATTTCAATGCAGATACGGGTTTCCAATTGATTCAACACTTGTTTGAAAAGGCAGATTTCTATGACAACATTCTTGTAGAACAGTACGGTGCCCGCTGGAAACAGGAGAGCGTTTAACTGTTTGAGGTTGAGGTTAAGATTGAGGCTCTTATTATTTCATCTGCACCTAAATCTCAAACTTGACCTTAATCTTAACAAAAAACAGTCGTTATAATATTTTAGCGACCGCCAGCGTTGAAGAGAAAGTGTATAAAATAGGAAAACATGGTGGTAGCGCCCTTCTGCGTCAACCCGCTATTTTATTGCCTTTCGTGAAAATACATATTGTTAAAATTATCTTTTAACATAAATTATTCCTGTGTTTTGCAGGACATTTATTAATATTGTAGCTGCTAAAGGTTGGTAGTTTGGAGGTTTGGCAGTTCTTGCTGTGATTCAAACATCCTAACTCCCGAACGTCCAAACTTTTAACTTTTATAAAGTTTTCTATGAAAAATCTCAAAAATCTACTCTTTATCGCGGTGTTGGCGCTATCGGCGGTTTCGCTATCTGCACAGGACATCCACTTTTCTCAGTTTTATTTGTCTCCTTTGAATCTGAATCCGGCACTGACTGGAGTCATGAATTGTAACACCCGTCTGGTGGCAAACTATCGCAATCAATGGTCGAGCGTGTTGCGTTCCAACGCATTCAGCACGTATTCCGTATCGTATGACCAACGTATTCCAGTAGGGAGATATGATTATTTTGGGATAGGCGGTACGTTTTGGGGCGACAAAGCTGGTGAATCGAATTTTTCAACCTTGACGGGCAAGCTCTCTGGCTCGTACAGCAAGCGCATGGGCGGTACGCGCAAATTTGGAAATTACTTAGCAGCCGGTGCCGAAGTAGGTTTAGCGCAACGTAGTATTGATTTTCTTAACTTGCGCTGGGGTACGCAGCACGACGGTGAAGGTGGTTTTGATGGAAATATAGATTCGGGCGAAACGGGGTTTGACCGCGACAATTTTTTGTTTACGGATTTAGCAGCAGGTTTGCTGTGGTTTATGGTTTTTAATGAAAATGAAAACTTTTACATCGGCGGTTCGTTCCACCATTTAAATCGGTCGAATCAATCGTTTAGCAGCAATGAAGAAGATTTGTTGTTCAGCCGTTTGACGGCACACGCTGGTGCGGAATTTTTGATAGGCGACAAATTGGGCTTGGTACCGGGCGTGATTGTGATGAAACAAGGTCCATCGTTTGAAGTGAATGCAGGTACAAGTTTCAAATTTTTGTTGAGCAAATCCCGCAATGAATATCAGGCATTTCAATTAGGCTTGTGGGGTCGCCTCGGCAATAAATTCATCGAAGCAACAGAAGGTAGCGCAGATAAAGTAGGCATTTTGAATGATGCCATCATTCTTTCGACTCGTTTTGATTACAACAACTTTAGCTTGGGCTTTAGCTATGATGTAAACGTTTCTGAATTGAAAACTGCCAGCAATAATCAAGGTGGTTTTGAATTGGCATTGGTCTATAAAATCTGTGGTCAGGAGCGCCGTGGTGTGTACTGTCCGAACTTTTAGACGTTGTTTGGAAAAAAAGTTGAAGAGGCAAAAAATCCTGTAAGCGCTGTATTGGTACGTGTTTACAGGATTTCTCTTGTATACAGATAAGCGAAAAATTCGCCAATGATGCTTTGTCACTGCGAAAATTGCTACCTTGTAAATAGTTTTGTTATAATAGTTGAGAAAATTGCCAGATACTAACTTCATGGAGAACCAAGTAACGATGTGTCGGATTCCAACGACGCGTTGACACAGTTTTTCCAATTTTAAAATCGAAAAAAACACGAATGACATGTTTGGAAACAACTCGAACAACAACAAAAAGGAGGCAAGTAAACCCAATGGCTCACCGGCTACTCACTCCCTAAACAGCTTGGTACAAGGCACATTTGTAGAGGGAACGGTCACCTCTGAGAGTGACATTCGGGTGGACGGCACCATCAAAGGAAAATTGAATTGCAGCGCAAAAGTAATAATCGGACCGGCAGGCGTAATAGAAGGCGAAATCAAGTGCAAAAATGCGGTCATCGAAGGAAAATTTCAGGGCACACTTGAAGTAGCGGAGTTACTCAACATCCGCGAAAGCGCTACGGTCATGGGCGATGTGCGTACTAATAAATTGATTGTACAATCCGGTGCAGTTTTCAGCGTCAACTGCACGATGGGCGGCGTAAAAATGGGGAACAACCCCATCCCGATGCACAAAGAAAAAGAAGAGCAGCTCATTCTAAAAGCAGCAGCGAAATAGTAGGCAATGAGCCGCTCTAAAGTCTAAAGTCTAATGTCTAATGTCTATAAATGAACAAGAACCGGTTAAAAAAGCGAATAATTACCTGAAATATTCCAGCATGGCTTTCCAAATGGTAGGCTCCATGCTGTTGGGTATTTTTATAGGTCGTTGGTTGGATAAGATTACCAACAATCCAAAGCCTTATTTTACAGCAACATTGGCGTTGGTTTTCACCGGAGCGGCACTATATGTAACCCTGAGAGACTTCCTGTCTAAAAAATAGTGGAAACGTATGACTCAAGGGTTATTTTTTCGGCAATTTAGTATAGTGACCCTTGGTGTTGCACTTTTGTTAATCGGTTTACAAGAATTGCCAGAGCTTCGTCCTTACAAAGATTTCTGCTGGCTGAGTCTCGCGTTTTTTGCTTTGTTTAGCTTATCTACCTACCTGATTGGTTTTTATACCGCCACTCAAAAGAATAAATTTGCGTTTACCAATGCAACGTTGAAGTTGACTTTTATTAAAATGCTGCTCTGCGTCGTGGTCGTTGGTTTATACATCAAGCTCACCAATCCGCCGACACGTACCTTTATTATGCCTTTTTTAGGAATCTACATTATTTACACTATTTTTGAAACGCACTTTATGATGAAAATTGGGAAAAAGGGGGACGGGGTGAAAAGGTGATGCGGGACCAAGTGAAAAACTTTGCGCCTTTGCGGCTTTGCGTGAAAAAAATCTGCGGGAATCAAGCGAACTTCCAAACCTCAAAACTTTAAACTTTTAAACAATGAAAGCCACCGTCAACACGCAATTTGAATTGGATACGAATGAATTGAATTCACTCGACATCATCTCCATTGATAACCAACACTTTCACATTTTACAAAATGGAAAAGCGTATCGCGCTGAAATTATACAAACGGATTTTGTAAATAAAATATTTGTAATTAAAATAAATGGAAAATTATACGATATAAAATTGGAAGATGAATATGACCAATTAGTTAAAAAATTAGGTTTATCCACCGCTATTGTCTACAAAGTGAAAGACGTAAAAGCACCGATGCCCGGACTGGTCTTGGCTATCAATGTAGAAGTAGGTCAAACTGTACAACGCGGCGATGCGCTGCTGGTGCTCGAAGCAATGAAAATGGAAAACGTGTTGAAATCCTCTGGCGACGGCGTGGTGAAAGCGATTAAAGTGGAAAAAGGTATGGCAGTGGAAAAGGGAACTATTTTGATGGAAATCGAGTGAAAACGGGTGATGAGGAGATGGGTTTATGGGGTGACCCAGCGAAACAGCGACTAATTGAGGAGAGAAAAATTGCGTCTTTGCGCCTTTGCATGAGAAAATCTACAGGAGGAAAATGAAGTGTATCGAATCGAACTTTTTGCGTTCTAATTATAAAACTATCTGTTTTCAACATTATAAGTATCGAGAGGCAATCGTGTACCAAGGGTTTAAACCTATCACCCCATCACCCAATCACCTATACTTACTATGAGTGCTATTTTTCTCGCTTTCGCAAATGACCTGAATAACCGCTTGCCGACTCTCTCGCAGGAGGACGACCAAGTGTACGCCACGCTCTCCCGACGTGCCGCGCAGCAGCATTTTACGCTACACCGGGACTCATCCATTACGACTCGCAAAATTGCTGAGTTTTTAATTTTATACCGCGACACTTTAGCTATTTTTTTATATAGTGGACACGCCGAAAGAGACGCGCTGCTACTCGAAGATGAAAGCGCCCAAGCCGAGGGAATTGCGCAGTTGCTGGGTCAGTGTCCAAACTTGAAACTCATTATTTTGAATGGCTGCTCCACTGCTGGACAAGTCGAACATTTGTTGCAATTGCCTAATAATCCGATTGTTATCGCTACGAGTGCGCCCGTAAATGACCTTGCGGCAACGCAGTTTTCCATCCGATTTTTTCAAGCCTTGAGCGAGCAATTTGATACGATTGAAAATGCGTTTCAAGCTGGATTGGGCGCGGCGCAACTCACGTCACAATCCGCTACCCGTGCGGGTCGCCAGCAATTAACGCCAACTGCCTCGAAAGAACCCGTTTGGGGCATTTATTACAATCCCGAAGCGGCAATGAATTTGAGTTGGACGCTTCCAACTGACGTAAGTTTTGCAACCATTGGATTTGAACCGAATGTGTATTTAATTAAACATTTAATCGAATTTTTTGCACCGTATAATGAATTGGCAGCGCAAATTGAAAAAGACGAAGCCCATGGCAAAAAGCGCAATATCGTGGACAAGCGCGAAACCATCCTACAATGCCTGCCGCACCCAGTGAGTGAGCAATTGCGGAGATTGCTGGTGCCGGGACAAGCCGGTTCGGATGCAA
This sequence comes from uncultured Saprospiraceae bacterium, assembly GCA_964549655.1. Classification (GTDB taxonomy): domain Bacteria; phylum Bacteroidota; class Bacteroidia; order Chitinophagales; family Saprospiraceae; genus JADJNW01. The sequence continues at coordinate 8,174 of CAZJXN010000113.1, read as the reverse complement.
AATTTTATGATAAATTCGGAGCCGACCGCTTATTGCAACTGACTGCTACTTATAATACCATTATAGAATTGACGGCTTTTGTAATGTTGTCGCAATTATGGAATGCTCTTTTTATAAATGATAAACAAACGATTAAAGACGAACAGCGGGAATTACTGCGCCAGTTTTTTTTATTAAAATATAATGACCGAGCCATTTATAATTTTTTTCCGCTTATCAGAACCGTTCGAGAAATTTTTGACCAAAATGATATTCCGTATTTTGTACAAGAATTGGAAAACTTGACGCAGATTTTTAACGAGCAATCCGATTTTTATAATGCTTGTATTTTTTTAGAAACTTTGAAACGCCGTTTTGCCAATCGCACTCAATTTGAAAAAGCAGAAGCCGACCAATTGTGCGTCATTGCAGAAGAAAAACTGGCAGCGGTGTTTGCGCAACTCGGTTTTCTGGCGCGGTACACGATGGCTTCCGTGAAGGACATTGACGTGTTGAAATATCGGCATTTACCCATTCCACATTTTCGGCATCGCGTGGTGGAACTCGTGCAGCGGCTTGGCGGCTTGGCAGAAGAGTTGAACGATATGGAAAGTTTTTTGGAAAATTCATCCGTCTTGTTGCAACGCAAAGGCGAGGAATTAAAATTTTTGAATCTCTCTCCGTTCATCATTGACGAAAACGCGTTTGAAGACAAAGCCACCGATTCTAAATTATATTTCTACGACCGATTTGAAAAAGCGGCGAACGTATATGTTTTTAAACATATCTATAAACCCGATGACCCGCCGCTCATGGTCGGACGACAGGAAAATTATTTTATGCTCAAGGAGCAATTCGACGCATTCGCCCAGTTATTATTTCAAAAATCCATGCAAGCGTTATGAGAAGCCCCTTCAAATTCCTCGATGCGTACACGCTGGCGGATAAGGACGCTTTCTTCGGGCGCGACCAAGAGACCGACGACCTGTACCGCATGGTGTTCAAGACCCAACTGCTGCTCATTTACGGCATTTCCGGTACGGGCAAAACGAGCCTGATTCAGTGTGGATTAGCCAGCCGCTTCGATGGTCCTGACTGGTTTCCAATTTTCATCCGCCGTCAAAATAATATCAATGAATCCTTGCGACAAGCGTTAAATACGGCGCTCAATGGCGAAACGCAAGAGACTTTGGTGGAGGATGTTAGCTATTTGTACCGCTTTTATTTGCGTCCGGTTTACTTGATTTTTGACCAATTTGAAGAACTCTTTATTTTGGGAAGTCGGGAAGAGAAATTGCAATTTATACAAGATTTAAAAGCGCTGTTGGCAACCAAATTGCCGTGCAAAATCATCCTGACGATGCGCGAGGAGTACATCGGACAATTGTATGATTTTGAGAAAGTTATACCGACTTTATTCGATTTTCGACTGCGGCTGGAGCCAATGAATAACTTGAAAGTAAAAGGCGTTTTAGAACAGTCCTTTCAGCGGTTTAACATTTTTGCGGAAACGCCGGAAGAAGAGCGATTTGAGCAAATTTTGGACAATCTGAGCGCCGGTAAATCTGGGATTCAACTGCCATACTTGCAAGTTTATTTGGATATGTTTTATCGAGAAGACTTCACTCGCGAGTATGCACGGGAGCGCGAGGGTGAGGAACTGCCGCCCTTGACTTTTACAAAAGACGAGATTCAGAATTTCGGTCGAATTGAAAATGTGCTGGAAAAATTTTTACGGGAACAAGAATTAAATATTCAAACACAGCTTTTGCAAACGTTTCCCGATATTTCAACCCAAGCCATTCGCCAAGTTTTAGATGCGTTTGTAACCGAAGAAGGTACAAAACGCCCCGTCCGCTTTCGCCGTCAAGGTGCAAATTTGGTTTTGGATGAAAAAGTGCAGGAATTATTGCCAGAACTGCCTGCTGCCGCGCTGACACAGGGTTTGGAAGCCTTGGAGCGCAGCCGAATTGTGCGTTTTACGGGTGAAAATATTGAATTGGCGCACGATAGTTTGGCGGATTTGATAGATAAACAGCGCAGCGACCAGCAACGTCAATTGAACGAAATCAAGCGTAGAATTCAATATAGTTTTGACGAATTTCAAAAAAGTGGCGACTACCTTTCCCGCAGACAACTCACTGCTTTTGAGGAGTTTATACCTAAAATTAGATTGGAATCAGATGTTAAAAATTACATCGAAGAAAGTCGTCGCAACGTGGAAACGCAAGAGCGTACCGAACTCGACCGCCAGCAACGCGAACTCCAATTGACCCAAGAGAAACTCGCCACCGAACAACGAGCTACACGCCGCCAGCGGATTTATTTGATTTTGGTGGGCATCGTAGCTCTTATTGCTTTTGGGCTGGGTTTTTGGGCATATCAGCAAAATGGCAGATTTAAAAAGCAGGTGTTGGAAACAGTCAAATCCGATGTGAACGCCTTGCGTAATCAGGGGAAATATCAAGAAGCTATAACGCGCATCATAGAAACCCGAAAGTTATTTACATCCAATGGGGAAAGTAGTTTATTAGTATTAGATACGCAATTGACCAGCCTACAACAAATAACCGACCTAAATATAGTAGCAGATTCCATCTTTGCTATACCAGATTCCGTTCCAATTAATGACGTTACCCGCATTGAGCGGCTGCAAAATGCCAAAATTAAATACGTTCAAGCCGATTCATTATATTCTGATGTAAATACAAGAAATAGATTGGTACAAATAAATCAAGCAATTGACAAGTTGTTTGAGTTTTATTTAGAAAGAGCCAATGGAATGTTGGAAACTGGTAATTGCGCTTATGCCCGCCCCATCCTGTGCAGTGCTCAAGCACTCAAGCCCGACCAAACCGAAGTTTTAAATGGATTTAAACAATGCGGAACCGAACCGACCGAGTGTGCGCCACCGCCGCGTTAAATATTTCGAAAATAAAAATTTGTTATCTTGAAAGGAGGAGTTTGTGCGTTTGTATTTAAAAACCTATAAGGTTTGGTTAAAACTTACTTATAGGTTTTACAAGAATCGGCAGAACTCCTCCTTATGAAAATCTACTTTTTACTTTTATGCTTTTGTTTTTCTGTAAATGCGCTTGCCTCGCAGACCAATTGTTATAAAATATTGCGACAAGAAGGCATGACGTTTCTGGGGAAAACGAATTATCGAAATGCTGTGGATAAGTTCTTCGCGGCGCGATATTGTCCTGACAAACCCGAAAAAGACGACCTCGACGAGTTAATTAAATCCACGCTCAACCAGTGGGTGCGCGCCCTCAATAAAGCTCGTCAGCGCGCCGAGACCGCCGAGCAAGAAGCTCGCGCCCTTTCCGCCCAAGCTGACACCTTGCGTCATTATCTACGCGGCGACAGCACCTACGCCAATTTCATCCGCAGCGGAAAAATTAATTTTGAAAACGGTGCTTATCAAGAGGCTTTGTATGACTTTACCATCGCACGGTTTGTGCAGGAAAACGGGGAAGTAAAAGACTGGATTAAAACCGTCCAACAAGCGATGCAAGCCGAAGAATGGGCAACTGCCGGTAATCTGGACGATGCCTTTGAAGCGTTTCAAACATTGGATTCTTTAGATGCGAATGATTATCGTTCGGAGCGGATGGAACAGTTACAATTGACGCAGAAAAAGTGGAAAAATGCCCTTGCCGGTCGCGCTTTACAAAACCTTGACACGCTGGATTTAGCTGGAAAAGGCGACGTGTTGGCGTTGTACGTGTTACCGACCGATATTGCAAAAGCAAAGAAATTAAAAGTATTGGATGTGCGCAGAAATGAGTTGTTGGAGTTATCACCGATGGTTGGAAAACTTCTGCAATTACAGGTCATAAAAGCAGGGAATAATCAAATTTTACGCCTGCCTTCCAACATCGGGCAACTGGTAGAATTGCGTTATTTGGACCTGAGTGACAATGACTTAGAAGCATTGCCCTCGGAAATAGGGAAGGTGTTGAAATTAGAACATTTGTATTTGGCGCAGAATGAATTGTATAAATTACCGACTGATTTGGGTCGTTTGTTGCAACTCAAAACTTTGGATTTGCGCGGTAATAATTTGTCCAAACTAACGCTTCAAGATTGGCTTTTTCTCAAGAAATTAAAAAATCTGAAAATGCTGTACATTGAGCAAAATGAGTTGTCGGTGGAAACGGTGGCGCACATTCGGAGTTTGGTGCCGGGGAAATGTGGGGTGGTAAGTGATTGATAGGGGAGGATAGGAGGATGGGAAGATAGGAAAGGACGCAATGAAAAAACGTTTTTGAGATTTTTGGATATAGTTCTTACATTCGTAGGAAAAACGTACAATGCTTATTCGAATTTTATTTTTATTTTTAATATCCCAATATCTTAATATCCCAATTTTTGCACAGGAAAGTTGTTATAAAGAACTTCGCACCCGCGGCACACAGTTGCAGAAAGCAAAAGACTATCGCCGTGCTATTGATAAGTTTTTTGCCGCAAGATATTGTCCTGATAAACCTACTGAAGAAGACTTGGATGCTCTTATCAAAATAACCCAAGATAAATGGGTTGCTGAATTGGATAAAGCCCGTAAAGACACCGAAGCTGCACTGAATCAGTCAACTAAACTACTCAATAATTTATACTATGGTAATAAAGCACTGGGCTCTAACGATAGTGCTAAAGACTTATTATTATATGATATTTTATCAAAAGGCTTGCAAAACATTACGGACAAAAACCTGAAATTGGAATGGCAACATCAATTGGCAAGCGTGTATTCCCGACTAAAAGCGTATGAATTAGCCATCTCCCAATTGGATTCGATTTTGCTGGAATACCCGGATTTTCTGCCTGCCCGGCAATCCCGTGCCGTTGCTTATTATTATACCGACCGCATCGAAGAATGTATTGAGGATTGCGATTATTTAATATCACAGAATGCTTTTTTATTTATTGCACATTTTAATAAAGCCCATTGCCTGGCACGACTAGGTAAATATGCGGAAGCAACCGCCGCGATGCAGGCAGGGCAAAAATACTTTTTGCAAGGAGATGCCGCACCGCAATATTATGATGGTGATTTATCGCCAGAAATTGAACAAGCAACGGGCTTACAAACCCTTTTTATAGATGAAAGCGGGATGCGGGATAAAATTAACTACGTGTTGCTCTCTTATCGGGTTTATCGGGGCGATGTAGCGGCTTTGCAGGAAACAACGAAACGCCCATCCAGCCAGTTTATCAATACTTACCTGGGTGCTATCAATTTTATCTGGTTTCATCTCAAAGGCAGACCGCAGGATTACGGAGCGCACGTGTTTGCTGCGCTGCTGTGGGAACGCGCCGGTTATTCACAACAAGCAATACAAGCCTTACAAACTTTTTTAACAAAACATCAGCAATATAAAGACACCCGGTATAAAGATTTTCCGGCTTTTGCCAATGAAAAACTGCGCCAATTAAAAACTTTAAATACGGAAAAAACAACCTTACTCCCCAAAGTGCAAGCAGTAGGTCTGAGCATTAAAGCAAATGAATTATATTTACTTAGCAATTATAAAGAGGCGCTTACATTATATACGCAGGCAGCAGAATTAGATAAAGATAATTTGTCTTATCGCTTGGGTAAATTACAAATGTATAATTATTTGAATGACTGTGTAAGTATTCAGCAGGAAGCTACGGAAATGCTGAAAAAGTGGAAAAATGCTACCCAGGCGCTTTATTTAAAAGCATTGTGTGATTATAATCAACATAATGATGTGAATAAGCTGGCAGAAGAATTATCCGCTATTTTAACAATAGACGCTTATCACCCCGATACCTTACAACTGCTTGGTAATTTATATTCAGAAAGTGATCCGGCATTCGCTATACAATTGTTGGAGCGCTATTTGCAAATGTATCCCAGCAATCAAAATGTCCGCACGAAATTGGAGGAATTGCAGAATAAAAACTAAGCAATCATAGTTCTTTCTCTATCTCAATGCCCTCTGCGTCCAAGTAGGCAGCGATATTAAAGGAATGATCATCCAACAGCTCAAAGTCATGGTTCCAGTTTTGAATATACCATTTATCGGAAGTGCGCTCAGCTACCATCACTTTCTGGGAAGTCGTAAAAATCCAAATCACTTTTTCTACGCCAAAATCCAGCAATTTCTGCGTTTTTTTGTGGATGTACGTATTGGGGTCTATATTTTCAAAATCAGCATCGGTATCTACTTCGATAATAAGTTTAGCAGGCACGTCCGCATAGTGTTTATTTACTTTATCCGCAGTAAGTACCGCTTTTTCATAAATAGCAATATCACTCGAAAGATTATTTTTTTTAGACAAATGACTACCAATTTCATTGGTCAAAAGCCGATAGATTTTTCTGTCCAAATTTGCATAGCAAATACCTAAAACGTACTCAATAATTACTGCTTGTAAAGAACTGCTTCCCATAATATCTTCTAAAGTTTTCGTTTTGTTTAACACTTCTCTATAACCACGATAATAAATCGGCTTGCCATCCATCATTTCATAAACGAGATAGTCGGGAACTTTCGATTTTTTTGCCGTTTTAGTTTTTGTTACTTTTGCTGAAACCATCTGGTCAAATTTTACTTGCAAGATACGAAAATGATTTATTCAACGCAAACTTTAGGCGATACCATCGTTGCACTCGCCACCCCGCCGGGCGTGGGCGCTATTGGCGTGATTCGCTTGTCAGGCGCGGACGCACTTTTTATAGTCAATCAAGTATTTCGGGGTAAGGATTTGACTGCGCAAGCCTCGCATACCGTGCATTTTGGTACAATTAAAGATGAAAATGGACATTTGATTGATGAAGTGTTGGCGACGGTTTTTGTTGCTCCCAAATCTTACACCGGTGAAAATGTGACGGAAGTGTCGTGTCATGGTTCGAGTTACGTTATTCAGCAATTGATACAGCTTTTTATACAAAAAGGCGCACGATTAGCGCAGCCAGGCGAGTTTACCTTACGCGCTTTTTTAAATGGTCGGATGGATTTGTCGCAAGCCGAAGCCGTAGCTGATTTGATCGCCGCCGAATCCGAGTCAGCACACACGGTGGCAATGCAGCAGATGCGTGGAGGCTTTAGTAATGAAATCAAACGGTTGCGCGAAGAACTCATTCATTTTGCCAGTATGATTGAATTGGAATTGGATTTTGGAGAAGAAGACATCGAATTTGCCAATCGGCAGGATTTGAAAGATTTAATTTATAAAATTCAACAACTCATTCATTCACTTTTAGAATCTTTTTTGTTGGGAAATGTGATTAAAAATGGCGTTAGCACGGTCATTGCTGGTCGCCCAAACGCTGGAAAATCCACGCTTTTAAATGCCTTGCTAAATGAAGAACGCGCCATCGTAAGTGAAATAGCCGGTACGACGCGCGACACGATTGAAGAAATTTTAAATATCAAAGGTATTCAGTTTCGCTTAATTGACACGGCAGGCATCCGCGAAGCGCAAGACCAAATAGAAGCCATCGGCGTGCAAAAAACGATGGAAAAAATTCAGCAATCAGCGCTGCTGGTGTATGTATTTGATGTGATTAAAACCCAACCGGAAGAAGTTTGGAAAGATTTGGAAAACCTCGTTCATCCAGGTATTCAATTGCTGGTGGTGGCGAATAAAATGGATTTGAATCCTTATACGAAAGTGGAACACTATGTGGTAGAGGGTAGAGGGACAAGGGTAGAGGGAAGAGGGAAGAGGGAAGAGGGAAGAGGGAAGAGGGAAGAGGGACGCGCGGCGTTGACAGTTGGCAGTGAGCAGTTGGCAGTGAGCAGTGAGCGCATCCTCCCATCCTCCCATTCTCCCATTCTCCACCGAGAAAATTTCGTTCCCATTTCCGCTATCAATCAAATGAACATTGAATATTTAAAAGAAAAACTCTACGAATTGGCGTTGTCAGGCAAGGTGAGCTTGGAAAATACCATTGTAACCAATGCCCGTCACTACGCAGCACTCCAACGCGCCGCCGACAGCCTAAAGGCTGCGCTACAAGGCTTGGAAAACAACATCACCGGCGATTTTCTGGCGATGGATATTCGTCGGGCACTGGCGTATTTGGGGGAGATTACGGGGGAAGTGGGCGTGGAGGATTTGTTGGAGAATATATTTAGCAAGTTTTGTATTGGAAAGTAATACCCTATTAACCAATCACCTCATCACCCTTTCACCCAATGACCCTCAACCAACGT
>CAZJXN010000112.1:6894-17453 GCA_964549655.1 uncultured Saprospiraceae bacterium | reverse complement strand
CCCTTCACCAATCACCCTTCACCTCTTTAACCTTTTTCTACTTCGGCTGTTATGGCTCCTATGGCTGAAAATCAGATTGTAACGATTACTTTTTTCCGGTTTGAAGGATTCAAAAATCGCTTTTGGGCTTTTCGCCAGATGGGGCTATCGCCGTTTTTATTGAAAAATATTACTGGTTTACAATTTGCTAAAATGCTCGGCAGCGGCGGTGGCAATGGATTCAGTAGTAGTCCAAATTGGGGCGTGTATGGATTATTAGCAGTTTGGAAATCAGAAGATTTCGCACAACAATTTTTTGCAACGCATTTCCTTTTTAGAAAATATTTAAACCAGAGTTCCGAACATTGGACGGTCTTCCTGCGCACCGTCATGGCGCATGGACAATGGGACGGCAAAGCGCCTTTTCAAATCACGGAATCACCCAATGACGAACAACTCGTGGCAGTCCTCACCCGCGCCACCATTCGCACCCAACATTTATGGCGATTTTGGCAATTTGTGCCGCCAGTGAGCCGCTCCGTCGAGCATCGCGAAGGCTTACTTTTTTCAGTCGGCATTGGCGAGCTACCGATTATACAGCAAGCCACATTTAGCCTCTGGAAAAATAGTCATTACATGAAAGCCTACGCCTACAAAAGTCCACACCACAGCGAAGTCGTAAAAAAAACCCGCGAACTCGGCTGGTACAAAGAAGAATTGTTTGCTCGATTTCTTCCGTATAACGAAGGCGGAAGCTGGCAAGGGAAGCGATTTTTAGGTTTTGAAAGGTCAGACGATTCCAAAGTCGGCTGACCGATTGCATCATTGATTTTCCCGTTTTTATGACAAAACTTGTACTTGCTGACAAATAAAGCGATACAAATGCGTCGTCTCGCCGGATGGCTTGGCATTGAGTTCGTGCGCCATTGCAGCCACGCAAGCATGGTATTGCCGAATTGCCTGCTCGGTCCTATTTTTAGCATGATAGCTTTGCATTAAGGCGCGATAGGCGTATTCGTAGCAATTATCTATTTCTAAAATCTTTTCAAACAGGCGAATCGAAAAATCAAATTGTTCGTATTTTATAAAATAATCACCCAGTGTTTTTAAAACTACAATAAATTTCTCCTCCAAGCGACGCCGCTCTTCCATAATCCAATCCTCTCCTTCCAACTCTGCCAAAAACGGGTCGCGATAAAACCCAAACGCCCGGTGATACGCATGCAGTGCTTCTTCCAAATTCTCTTGTTGCTCCCACTTCCAAGCCTCCTGAAAATAATCAAGAAAAAAAGAAAGGTCGCTTTCTATTTTCACGGCTGGATTGAAACTGTACATATTATTATGAAAAGAGATATAATAGTAAGACGGCTCGATCCGCTCCAACCAACGCCGAATGCCGGAAATAGCGACGTGCAGCGAATTGCGCGCGCCATTGGAAGACGTATCTGCCCAAAACCGATCTATAAGCCGGTCGCGATGTACGGGACGGTGGTGGTGCACGAGTAAATAGGCAAGTAAAGACTTCTCTCGTTTAGAAAGATTGCACGGTACTTCCTTGCCATTGACCGACAGGTGAAAATCGCCAAAAAATTGGATTCGGATGACCGGAGCTGCTTTTTGTTCGTCGCTTGCTTTTTGTAAAAAAACGGGCGGTGCAAAATGATAATTCGCAGAACTATGAAATGTGGCTGTGATCTTTTTGCCAATGTCATTTAAAATCGTGTAAATCTTATTTATCTTTGGTGTAACCTTTTCTTGCATCAGCCGTTCTATCTGGCATACAAACCCCTCCAAATCAATTGGTTCTTCCACACAATCCGTCGCCCCAGTACGGAACGCTTCGATGATTTCTGACTTAGTCAGATTTTCAGCTAATAAAATTAAAGGCACGTCAGGATGCAGTCGCCGCAAATTGCTCAACAGTCTAAAACTTTCTTGGTCGGTCTGTTCGTGGCGAATAATGGCAGCAGCAAAATGCCCCAATAAATTCAGATAATCGGTAGAAAGATTGCGCGGAAGTGGTTCCAGATAATAATCGGAAGAAGTAGCAGTGTTGAACGGCGCAGTTGACTCCGTGGGAGAGCCAAACCACAAAATTTTTTGTAGGTTCATTTTCTGGGGGTTAGTATGTTTAAATAAAAATAACTGGTACTCGAATGTAATGCTTTTTTCTACAGATTTAGTTCATTTAACTGCAAGAAAATGAAGGTTTTGTCTTTCTTTTAACATTTAAAAAACGAAATAGCCATGCAAATACGATTTGAATCAAATGACCAAGAAGGTGAATTCCATGCTTGTACGAGCCGTCGAGCGGGCGATTGGATTATTTTTAAATGTCCACTTTGTCCCGAATACGAAAATCGTTTCAACTTCCAAACGGGCGAACGCATCAGCTATCCCATTGATGACCCCACTATTTTTCACCAAGGCACACACGTACCCGTCGGTCTGGAAAACGCCGAATTCAACCCAAATTGAAACCTAGTAAGTAGGCAGTTGACATACATCTAAAACGTTGACAATCAATATTTTAACAAAATTTTATTGTAATTTAAATTTGTTTGAAACCTTACAGGTTTGCGTCAATATACTTGAAACAAGCAATTGGCTTGCACTTTATGAGTAGCGGTATGCGCCTCTATTTCCAGCCGGTAAAAGCCCTGCGTAAAACTGCTGCCCGGCAAAGTAATGTTTATATCGCCATCCGACTGTAAGCTCGCATTGCTTTTGGTGCGCATGGTAATGGTGTTACTACCTACAGGTCGTGCTGTGATGGACAATTGCCATTCTTTTTCTAATTGTTTCCATTCTTTTATAGCTAATTTTAAAAATAAAGATGGACTGCCTACCAAAACGGATTGAACCGGTTTGCCTTGTGGTGCAGATAGGAATTGAAGTGTGGCTTGTGCTACTTTTTCAATTTCAATTGGAGCGGGATTCGTTACCTTCGGAAGGTGTTGTTCTATAAATTTTGCAATTGCCGATGCGTCTATTCCTTTAAAATTGGAAGTTTCTTGCGTCAACAAATATTCAATTCTACCCAAAAGCGGTTGGTCGCCGGGCTGCGGATACAAATTGATCGTGAAGGAATATTTTGCTTGTGGTTTGGTGATTGGTTCGAGCTTTGGCTGGTATTCTTTTACTACTTCGTGCGCGGTTGGCTTCTCACTTGGTTTCGCTACGTTTGCTACTCGCGTGAGATAATTGAGCGCATTTTGCATTTCTTGCTCGCTTTTAAAAAATAGACTTTTTGCCAATTCTAAGTGGTGATTCGATTCTAAAAGAAAGGAAAACTGTACGCCATCTTGTTTTTGAATGTAATTTTTGGGATGCTTGGCAAGCCGCAACGCATGGTGCAAGTTATTTTCTGCTATTTTCAAAGTTGGATAATCTTTACTCCATAGAATGGTTCTGCCGTGTAGGTCATTGCATTTGAAATAATAAGTGCCGTTTTCTTCATTTTGCAATATTTCAAAATCCGGCACGGACAAAACTAAGTGCGCATCGGAATGGTTGATAGCTCTCATGGTAGAATGGTTTTTTGGATGGTTTGTTAATAAAAAAACACTACGAAAAGCGCCAATTGAAGCATTCTTTCCGTAGTGTTCAAAATCATTTTATAAAAAGGAACAGGTGGGCTATTAATATTAAAATCAATAACCCGCCGTATTCATTTTTAGAATGCCTCATAAACTTGCAGAATTCCAATGTCGGTGAAGCCTGCGATAGGCAACATGATAGCGGTCGGTCCTTGCAAGGTGATCGTCGCAACTACGCGGTACAAACCAGGTGCAGTGATCGCTGGAAGGTTCACATCCACGTTGTAAGCGTTGTTGAATGCCGTTACCACTGCCGTTGTGCCGGTCGCAGGGGCAGGGTTGACACCGCCACCACCTAACAGTTCCAAGAAAACGGCGCAATTCCAAGTACCGGTCAAAAAACTAAAGATTGCACCCGATGCAGTCCAGCTAAAGTTGACTTGTAGTGGTTGGTCGGTCTGTACAAACATGTTGGAGGCGCTGGGCGCGAAAGGCGGCGGTGCTGGGAAAAAACTGCCTGCTGGATCCGCCAATTCCATGAATGTAACGTTTGCCGGTGAAAGCGTAACTAAGCCTGGCAGGCTCACTTCAAAACTTAATGCTGATGCCATGATTTAAATGGTTTTTTGGTTACAAACTGGCGAAAGATAACTGTGCGGTTTAGTTCTGAAAAAAATAACAAATGTGTATTATTTCGCACCAATTTGCAGATAGATATTATTTTGCACTTCTCATTTGTTAATACAAAAGTAGGAGGCGCAACTTAAGAAACGCTTAATGCAGCACTTAATTGACACTTATTTTTTGCTTAAAATGAAGTTTTTTTTACAAGATGTGGCGCATTTCAAAAATGTGCCGTCTCTAATGAAGTAATGAAGGAAAATGAACTTAAATTTCAAAACATTTGGTGAGGGTACACCGCTCGTCATTCTGCACGGGATGTTCGGCACGCTCGATAATTGGCAGACAATTGGTAAGCAATTGGCAACGCAGTTCAAAGTCTATTTGATTGACCAGCGCAATCACGGTCGCTCGCCGCACTTGGATTCAATTGATTATCCTTCGATGGCAGCCGATTTAAAGGCATTTTTAGATTCGCAAAATATTACTAAAACAAACCTGCTCGGTCACTCGATGGGTGGCAAAACCGCGATGCAATTCACGTTTGAATATCCAGAAATGGTAGAAAAACTTATCGTCGTGGATGTCGCGCCTAAACGCTACGCCGGTGGACATGAAGAGATTTTAGCAGCCTTAGTTACCTTAGATTTAAATACCGTGAAAGCCCGACAAGACGCAGAACACTTTCTACTCGAACGCTTGCCACATGAAATCGAAGGTACGATTCAGTTTCTAATGAAAAATCTCTCTCGAAATCCAGAAGGCGGTTTTGAATGGAAAATGAACTTTCCGATTATTTACAAACATTACGATGATATTTTGGCGGCTGTCTCCGGCAAACCTTTTGAAGGCGAAACCCTTTTCATTCGAGGCGCACTATCTAATTACATCCAAGATTCCGATTGGCAAAATATTTTACAACTCCTTCCAAATGCCCAATTACAAACGGTTGCGAACGCCGCTCACTGGGTACACGCCGAGCAGCCACAATCTTTGCTGGAATTGGTGGTTTCGTTTCTAACTGAGGCAACTGTCTGAACTGTGATTTTTATGATTACCTTTAATACGTTCTTTGCGAAAAACTTTGCGCCTTTGCGTGAAAATTTTTAACAAACTGATAACCAACATCTCCCACTCGTTCGCTTGGATATTGCCAATAAAAAACCGACATTTGTAAATTCTGACCACCAACTTCCCCCTACTTGCAGAAAATTTTAGCGTACGTATCCAACAAATGCCAAAAACGGCGTTTATTGTAAAATCTCTTTCTCCAAAATAAGTTAAAACATGAAGCGACTGTTAAAAATCTCTCTTTTTGCAATGTTATTGGCACTCTTTATGGCTGCCGGCATTCCATCCGACAATGGCAACAAGTATTTTGAAATCACAAAGAATATCGAAATATTCGCCAATACCTACAAAGAACTGAATACCTACTACGTGGACGACTTGGACCCCGGCAAACTCATGCGCGTCGGCATTGATGCAATGGTGAACTCGCTCGACCCATTTACGAATTATATTTCCGAGAACGATATTGAAGGCTACCGCTTGATTACGGAAGGCAAATACAATGGCATCGGCGCGCAAAGCCGTCAGATTGGCAATTTTGTTACCATTACCGAATTATATCAAGGTCAACCAGCGGACAAAGCGGGTCTGAAAATTGGTGACCAAATCGTAGCGGTAGATAGCAAAGACGCTAAAAATAAATCGCTGGAAGAGTTGAATGAGATTCTACGCGGCTTTCCGGGCACAGCAGTGGAATTGACGATTCGTCGTCCGGGCAAACCTGCCGATTTCAAAGTGATGCTCACCCGCGAAGAAGTGGACGTGCCAAATGTGCCTTATCACAGCATGGTTTCCGAAGATATTGGTTATGTGACATTGACGACGTTTACGCGCGATGCGGGACGAAATGTTGCAAATGCCGTGAAAGAATTGAAAGACAAAAATCCGAATTTGAAAGGTGTTATTCTTGATTTGCGCGACAATGGCGGTGGTTTATTAAATGAAGCCGTGAATGTTGCGAATGTTTTTATTCCAAAAAATGAATTGGTCGTAACGACAAAGGGAAAAGTGAAAGAGTGGGATCGAGCATTCAAAACCCTGAATTCACCGATAGATGAAAAAATTCCAGTAGCGGTCGTCATTGACAGAGGCTCGGCTTCTGCGTCGGAAATTGTGTGCGGCGTGATTCAGGATTATGACCGAGGCGTGTTGCTGGGACAGCGCTCGTATGGCAAAGGTTTGGTGCAAAACACGCGCGATGTAGGCTACAATGCAAAAGTGAAATTGACAACGGCGAAATATTACATCCCAAGTGGTCGCTGCATTCAGAGTGTAGAATATCAAAAAGGCGAGCCAGTAGAAATTGCCGACAACAAACGCACGCCGTTCAGGACGCGCAGTGGTCGTACTGTACTCGATGGTGGTGGCGTGAAACCGGATATTTTATTAGAACACGCGGAAGATAATCCGATTATAAAAGGGCTTGTAAATCAGGAAGTTGTATTTGAATATGCCACGCAGTACACACTCAAACATCCAACGATTGCCGAGCCAAAAGATTTTCATTTCACCGAATTTGATGAGTTTGTAAAATACGTAGAAGGGCGCAATTTCACGTATGAAACGGAAAGTGAAAAACTGCTCAAGCAATTGAAAGAGAAAGCTGGCAAAGATGGTTTTACGTTGGAAACGGAACTTAAAGGATTGGAAACCAAAATTAAAGCCGAAAAGAAAACGGATATTGCGCAGTTGAAGCCGTTTATTGTTGATTTATTAGAAAAAGAAATCGTCGGTCGCTACTATTATCAAACCGGCAAAATCAAAGTCGGCTTGCGCAATGATAAAGAAATCGAAGAATCCATTAAGATTTTAAGAGATAATGCGCGGTATCAGAAGGTGTTGAAGGGGTAAAAGGTGATTGGTGAGATGTCCCTTGCACGTTTTTTTGCAACCACAGAGTTTACAGCGTTTCACAGCGTGTTTATTAGTTTTTCTCTGTGAAACGCTGTTAACTCTGTGGTTTATAATTTTAAAAAATCCTCCTATCTTCCCATCTTCCTATCCTCTATTCAAAAAAAATTACAAATTTGCAGACGGATTTACAAGAATCTAACAAAACCAACTGTTATATTAACTTCAAAACCAATCTTACAAACTGCAAATAGGTTATGCAAATACAAAATACAGATATTGAAGCCCTGAATCGCCAGATTTTTGCGGATAGTGCTTTCGTTGAAAAACTAAATCAGGAAACAGCGCGTGTCATCGTTGGACAAAAACACATGATTGAACGGCTGATGATTGGCTTGCTCACGCGCGGTCACGTGCTACTTGAAGGTTTACCCGGTTTAGCTAAAACATTGGCAATCAAAACCTTGTCGAAAGCGATTGATGCAAAATATAGTCGAATTCAATTCACACCCGATTTGTTGCCAGCGGATATTATTGGGACGATGATTTACAATCCCAGTCAGAATGAATTCACCGTGCGGAAAGGACCGATTTTTGCCAATTTTATTTTAGCGGACGAAATCAATCGCGCTCCAGCGAAAGTGCAAAGTGCACTGCTCGAAGCCATGCAGGAACGCCAAGTGACCATCGGCGGTGAAACTTTTAAATTGGAAGAACCTTTTCTCGTGCTCGCCACGCAAAACCCGATTGAACAAGAAGGCACTTACACCTTGCCCGAAGCGCAGGTAGACCGCTTTATGCTCAAAGTGAAAATCACCTATCCCGAAAAAGAAGAAGAGCGCGAAATCATCCGTCGCAACCTTACGGGAGAAGACTTCGCAGATGTGCCGCCAGTCGTGCATCCGCAAGACATCCTGCGCGCCCGCCGCTCGGTGACCAATATCTACATGGATGAAAAAATTGAACGCTACATCCTCGACATCGTTTTCGCTACCCGCGATCCGAAGCAATACGGTTTGAATGGCATGGAAATGCTTATCAATTATGGTGCTTCGCCGCGCGCCAGCATCAATCTCGCGCTGGCGTCCAAAGCAGTTGCCTTCCTCAAGCGGCGCGGCTACGTCATCCCCGAAGATGTGCGCAACGTATGCCACGACGTGATGCGCCACCGCATCGGCTTGACCTACGAGGCTGAAGCTGAGAATGTTACGCAGGAGGATATTATTAATCGGATTCTCGACCGAGTGGAGGTTCCGTAGCAAGCTGTACCTTTGCGGTTTTAAATTTAGCGTTTTACATTTTGCGGTTCAGTCATGCGGGAAACCGCAAAACCGCAAATTTTTAAATATAAAATGTAAAAAAGCAGTTAATAATTTGTTTCAATTTTTGAAATCTATTACATTTAGGGGCAATCTAAAACCAAAAGTATGGAAAAGATAAAATTTATTGACCTTTTTTGTGGAATTGGTGGCTTCAGAGTGGCGATGGATGAAGCGTGTACTGAAAATGGAATTATTCCTCAATGCGTTTTTTCATCCGATATTGATACTTTTTGTCAAGATAGTTACGAAAATAATTTTGGACATACATTTACAAAAGTGAATGATTAATAACTTTTCAACAAGAGGCAAAGCGATTTTGATTGGACTTTATTTATCAAAATTTGATGATAAAGGATTGCAGGCATTAGGTTTTGAAGGAATGTATCAAGCATTTAATGTTTTAAGATATGCAGTTGCCTCGAAGCCTGCTTCTATTAAAAATTATCGAGATGAATTTGACCCCTACTTTCCAAATAAACGAAAAGGCTGGTATCAAAGAGGATTGAGAGAGCATTGCAAGAAAATTCTCGATGAGTTTTCAGAATTAAGTTTTGATGGATTTACCGATTTAATAGAAAGCATTATTTTAAAAGATTATGAATTCGAGAAATTTATTTCAAAAATAGAAAAGAAAGATTATTCGGAAACAATTGCAAAAAGATTGGCAACTGGAGAAGCTGCGGAGGAATATTTCAAAGCAAATTACAATTTGATAAACGATTTTACAAATTATGAATTAAAAGACACAACAAAACTTGCTTGTGGCTTTGATTTTAAACTCACTTTAAATTCAAGTTATTACTGTGTTGAAGTCAAAGGACTGAACACGCTTAATGGAAATATTCTGATGACAGAAAAAGAATTTTCGGTAGCGCAAAACCTTAAACAAAAATATTGTCTCTTTGTAGTTACAAATTTTGTCGAAAAGCCTGTTCATCAATATTATTTCGACCCTTTAGATAGCAGATTAGAATTTAAAAAGATTGGAAGGCAAGTTACTCAAGTAAATTATTCTACAGTGTTATGAATGAAAAATGGGAGTGTTATTTATGTTCGATTGATGATGTATTTGACAATAAACCTGGTGGATATTTAGGTAATTATCATCCTTTGTGCTTGAACTGCACGAATAAAATTTATTATGATGTGGAAAATAAAGAAAGGTTTCGTTTGACTTACCACATTGATATTGGCAATTTATTATTTTTTGAAAAACAACTTATTCCAATTGAAAACTACAAATCCAATTAAGTTTCGTAGAAAAGCAATTGGCGCAGATTGGAAACCATCAAACGTAGGTTTAGATGATGTGATACTTGGAAACACTGCTTGGGGTGCAAAAACGGTTAAAGCCACAAAACCTGCAACGCAATCAAAAGTCAGGCTTATTTCGGGTAGAAACTCTCCCGTTTACTCTTATGACGATACGATTGACACCAAAGCAGACCCAGACCTTGTTGGTAAATCTGTTTTAGACATTTGGAATGAACGCGTTTCTGCAATAAGAGAAAAATTTCAAAATCTCAGAACCGTTGTTTTAATAAAGTCAAATGACTTGAACGAAGTAGTTGTTTTTGAATTTGATACTATACGTTACGACCCTGAATTGTTTGCTTGGCAATGGAATAAAAATGGCAATCTTGTCGGTGTTGAAAAATCAAAAGCTGAACATAAATTTACTTGGCAACCGCACGGCTCGCAGTTTACGACTATCGAAAGCGTTCCTGAAAAAAGTCTGATTATTCGTATCAAACAACCTGAAACTTTAGATAAAGAAAAAATTTTATCCGCACTTGGCTTTGACAAATCATGGATTAGTATAACGCAAAAGGATGGAAACAAGTGAGTTGCTCAAAAAAGTCCGCAAAATAGAAATCAAGACGAAGGGCTTGACG
The DNA here is from genome assembly GCA_964549655.1 of uncultured Saprospiraceae bacterium. Classification (GTDB taxonomy): domain Bacteria; phylum Bacteroidota; class Bacteroidia; order Chitinophagales; family Saprospiraceae; genus JADJNW01. The sequence goes on along the minus strand of CAZJXN010000112.1, from coordinate 7,175 downwards.
AAGCACATTTTCAGTGGGGAGTACCACAGTGCGTTCAAGGGGCGGGGTATGTCGTTCAGCGAGGTGCGCAGCTACCAGTACGGCGACGATGTGCGCAATATTGACTGGAATGTGACGGCGCGTACGGGCGAGCCGTTTGTGAAGGTATTCGAGGAGGAGCGCGAGCTGACGGTGATGCTGCTGGTGGACTTGAGTCGCTCGGCATTTTTTGGCACGGTGGAGCAGATGAAAAATGAATTGCTGACGGAAATCTGCGCGGTGCTGGCGTTTTCGGCAATTAC
>CAZJXN010000112.1:0-6794 GCA_964549655.1 uncultured Saprospiraceae bacterium | reverse complement strand
GATGCGTTGCGCATTGCCAAGCGGCGGCACGACATTGTGGGCATTCAAATGACCGACCCGCGCGAGGCAGAGATTCCAAACATCGGTTTGATACGCGCGTTGGATGGCGAGACGGGCGAGATGCGCTGGATTGATACGAGTTCGCGGCGCGTGCGCGAGCATTATGTAAATTGGTTTAAAGAAAATACGCAATATTTTAAAACGACGTTTTTGCGGTCTGGTGCCGACGCGGTAAGCATTCGTACCGACGAGCCGTATGTAAATGCGTTGATGAAATTTTTTCAAAAACGGTCCAGAATATGAGGATGGGAAAATGGGAAGATAGGAAGATGGGAAGATACGAGGATGTCGCAATCCTCCTATCTTCCTATCCTCTTATCCTCCTTTTAATAGTACTTTTTAATTTCAATACAAATGCGCAGGTTACCGTAGATGCCAGATTAGACAGCACCCGAATTTTGATTGGCGACCAAGTGAAGTTGACGATTCAAGTGCAATCATCGGGCGGAGCGTTGTTGCAAGTGCCGGATTTATCGGTGTTTGATACTTTGAAAAATATTGAAATTCTGGATACGGGTCGGATAGATACGATACAGCGCGGCGCGAATTTGACCATTCAACAAAGTTTGACGATAACGTCATTTGATTCGGGTTTTTATTGGCTGCCAAAAATCCCGGTGGCTTTTGTTTTCAATGGAAAAACGGGCGTGGCGGCGAGTAATGCGCTGCGTTTGGAAGTGGCGACGATTCCGATTGAAAGTGATTCGGTGCAGATTGCACCTATCAAGCCCATTATCGAGGAGCCGCGTACGCTGGAGGATTTGATTCCGTATTTGATTCCGATTTTAGCGTTAATTATCATTGGTTGTGTTATTTTTTTGATTATTAATCGAAAGAAACGTCCGAAAGTGGAAGTGCCAGAACGAGTTTTATTGCCACATGAAATTGCATTACAAAAACTGGCGGAATTGCAACAACAAAAGCTCTGGCAAAGTGGCAAAGTGAAACAATACCAGACGGAGTTGACGTTTATTATTAGGGAATATCTGGAAGCGCGCTTTAAAATTCCAGCGTTAGAATCTACGACAGAGGAGATTGTGACGAATTTGAAAGGAACGGATTTGGAAGAAGGCTGGCGCGACCGACTGGAAGAGTTATTCATGAATGCTGATTTGGTGAAATTTGCGAAAGCGAAGCCGCCCGTGAATGTGCATGAATTGGGCATGAGTGAGGCAACGGCTTTTGTGACAGCGACGAAGCAAATGCCTGTTTTAGAAAAGACACTGCAAAAAGCGACGACTTAGCGTTATGTGTTCTTGTTACATAATTGGAACGCGGATGACGCGGATTGGGCGGATTTTCACGGATTTTTGCACGTAATTCTAAGTTGTTTTTTAAACACGACATAAGAGTTCTTTAAAATTGAGACATTACTTTTTTAGCTAAATAAACGAAAAATAAAATCCGTGTGAATCCGCTCAATCCGCGTTCCAATTATGTTAGAAGGGCAGTCACGAATGCGCATTAAAGTGTTATTATAAAAATTGGAAATTTTGAAACAACTATTCACCTATATAAAAGAAATTAATTTTCTCAACCCAGAGTTTCTACTCTTGTTGGTGTTGCTACCCGCGTTAGCTTATTTTTATTACAAACGGTATCGCACGTATTATGCGACGCTTCGAATGCCCACGCTGGAACCGATGCGCGGTATCACGTCTTGGCGAGGTAGTATGCGGGCTTCGCTGCCCATTTTTAGAAGTTTGGCTTTTATCGCGCTGGTGATTGCAATGGCACGACCGCAACTGACGCTGAAAGAAGAAGAAGTAAATGCGAATGGCATTGATATCATGTTGGTGATTGATTTGTCGAGTAGTATGTTGGCGCAGGATTTTCAGCCCGACCGGCTGGAAGTGAGCAAGCGCGTAGCATCTGATTTTGTAGAAAAACGTCCGTACGACCGGATTGGATTGGCGGTATTTGCAGGCGAGGCGTTCACACAATGTCCGCTCACGACCGACCATCGAATTATCAAAGAATTTTTGGCAGGTTTGGAATGTGGCGTTTTGGAAGACGGAACGGCTATCGGAATGGGTTTGGCAACAGGCGTTAATCGCTTGAAAGACAGCAAAGTAAAAAGTAAAATCGCCATTTTATTAACGGATGGTGTGAATAATGCGGGTTACATTCAACCTATCACGGCTGCTGAAATTGCACAAGAATACGGCGTGAAAGTTTATACTATTGGCGTTGGTACGATTGGCGATGCGCTCACGCCAGTAAGTCGCCGTAGTGATGGACGGTATATTTTTGGAATGGCACGGGTAGAAATTGACGAGCCGCTTATGAAGCGCATTGCAGAAATGACGGGTGGACTTTATTTTCGAGCTACAACAGAACAAAGTTTGGAAGAAATTTATGACCAAATTGACAAATTAGAAAAAACGGAAATTGAAGTCAAGAGCTTGAAACGCTCCAGTGAAGAATTTTACAAATTCGCTGCGGCAGGATTGGTGCTGCTGTTGTTAGAAATGATATTACGTTATTCGGTTTTAAGAGCCATTCCTTGAAGTGGAGGATGGGAGGATAGGAAAATAGGAGGCAGTGGGCATTTTTAATAAAAATAAGGGGTCTGGCATCTGGCATTTAAAAATCTGGCATCTAAAAAAATATGTTTCAATTCGAGCATCCACAATATTTGTACGTACTGGAAGTGATTCCCTTGCTGGCGGCGTTTTTTATAATCGCACGGCAGGCAAAGCGGCGTTTGCTGCGCAAATTTGGCAATACCAAACTCGTAGCGCAGTTGACGCCGTATATGTCTCGGTACAAACCGACCGTGAAATTTTTCCTATTATTATTTGCTTTAACCGCCATTATCGTCGGTGCTGCCAATCCACAGTGGGGCGTGAAGCGGGACAAGATGAAGCGCAAAGGCATTGACGTGTTTATCGCGTTGGATGTTTCTAATAGTATGCTCGCAGAAGATGTAGCACCGAATCGCTTGGAGCGCGCCAAAAAGTTTGCCGAAAATTTGATTGCTGAATTTCGAGGTGACCGCGTTGGCTTTATCATTTTTGCTGGGAATGCGTATTTGCAAGTGCCGCTGACGACCGATTATGCAGCCTTGAGTTTGTTTATAAAAAGTGCGAATCCCGACCTTGTTCCGATGCAAGGCACGGCAATTGGTGATGCGGTTAGTTTGGCATACCGTTCGTTCGCGCCAGAAAATAAAAAGCATAAAGCGTTGATTATCATATCCGATGGTGAAAGTCATGATATAGAAGCACCTGCCATTGTAAAGAAAGCGCATGAAGATGGTTTGTTGGTTTTCACCGTGGCAGTGGGTAGCAAAGAAGGCGGGCTGATTCCAGAATTTGTAGGCGGTCGCAGGGATTTTAAACGAGATATGAGTGGTAATCCAGTGCGCTCCAAAACAGATGAGGAAGCCTTGCGCGAGTTGGCAAAAATGGGCGAAGGTGGTTTTTTTACTTTGAATGCAAATAGTGAATTAATACGCGAAGCCTTGCGTCAGCGCATTTCTTCGATGGAAAAACGCGAGTACGAGCAAAACTCCTTCAGCGAGTACGCAAGTTATTTTCAATATTTTATCGGCTTGGCATTGTTATTAATGGTGGTTGAATTTTTAATTTCTTTCCGTCGGAAGAAACCTTTGGTAGATAGAGATTTGTTTCAAGTCTGATGTGCTAATTTGCTATATAATAATTTACTTGAACACATAAATACATGAACACTCGAACACAATCCAATGAAAAATTTAATTTTAATTATAATATTTAATTTAGCTATAACAACTGCAGCCAGTGCTCAATCGGCGCACTCGCTCTTACGCAAAGGTGATAAAGAATATGAAACCCAAAAGTATAATGTAGCAGAAGAAAATTATCGTAAAGCATTAGAAAAAGAAACAACTGGACAGGGTAATTACAATTTGGGCAACGCCATTTACAGTCAAGAGCGGTATGACGAGGCGTTGAATCGTTTTGAATTGGCTATCAATACTGCAAAAGACGAGACCGCAAAAGCATTCGCCTATCATAATTTAGGCAACACGCTTTACAATCAAAAAGAATATGAAAAAAGTATTGATGCGTATAAAAATGCTTTGCGCCTGAGTCCAAAAGATATAGAAACCAAGAAAAATCTGGCAATCGCACAACGACAACTTCGCATTCAACAACAGCAGCAAAAACAAAATCAGCAAAATCAAGAAAACAAAAAAAATAAGGAAAAAGAAGAGAATCAACAACCCGAACAACAAGACCAACAGCAGCAACCTCAGCAAGAACAAGAACAAAATCTGACGAAAGAAGAGGCGCGTAAACTGTTGGAAATCATGGAACAAGAGGAACAAAAAGTACAACAAAAACTAAAAAAAGCACAAACGAAACCCAATCGCTCTGCGAAGGATTGGTAATAACGAAACTTGTTTCGTTTTTAAAAAGATAATATGAAAGAATGATATGAATTTAAAAATGTATATAATTAGAATTGCTCGTATCACCAATCTATGATTGGTTAGTGAAATAGCCGTGTTATTATGAAAAAGGGATTGATTGGATGGATGATATTGTTACTGCCGCTGTTTGTGACAGCACAAGTAAGTTTTGAAGCTACGACCGATGCTCGGCAAGTGGTAGTAAATAACTATGTAGATATCACTTTCACCCTCCGCAATGCGGATGGCGATGATTTTAACCCGCCTTCTTTTGAAAATTTCTCCGTATTGTCTGGTCCCGCACGCTCTCTTAGCACCACAATTGTGAATGGAAAAGTCTCCAAAGAATTTAGTTATGTCTACACCTTGCAGCCTCGCAGAAAAGGAAAATTCACGATTGGAAGCGCATCTATACGAGTCGCAGGAAAGCTATTTCGGACGAAGCCGATTCAAATTGAAGTAATCGAAAATAAGGCGTTGGGAAAAATTAATACCGCTAATCAAGTCTTTGTTCGAGCGGAATTGAATATCAAAAACGCATTTATCGGGCAGCAAATTACACTCGATTACAAGCTGTATACGGCTATGGACATTGACAGTTACAGCATTTTGGAAGAATCAGAATACCAAGGTTTTTACGCGCAGGACTTGCGCCGGTTCGATGACCCGCCCGTACGCGAAGTGATTAGAGGGGTTCGATATGTAACAAAAATTCTTAAACGGGTCGCCTTATTTCCACAACAAGCTGGTTTACTAGATATTGCGCCGCTCAAATTGGAAATGGCAGTGCTGAAAGAAGACCCACGTCAGGAAGGTTTCCTTTTGAATCGGCCCGTGCAACGTATTTTTTTACAATCAGAGCCTGTGAATGTAAATGTAAAGCCATTACCAAATAATGCTGCTCCATTTTTCTCTGGTGCAGTTGGCAACTACATAGCTACTTACGCACTCAATCGCACGGATGTGAGTACGGATGACGTGTTGTCCCTGCGACTTTCTATCAGCGGCAATGGTGACATCAAGCGCGTGCAGCCTCCAAAATTAGAATTGCCGGACAGTTTTGAAGTATACGACCCTAAAATTTTAGAAGAGACAACCAGCGAAAGTTTGAATGGCGAACTCATTGGCAAAAAAGAGATTGAATATATCATTCTCCCCAAAAAAGCCGGAAAATATCGCTTACAACCTTCGTTTTCTTACTTCAATCCAGAAAGTGGAAAATACGCCACGATTAATCAAAATGCCTTTAATATTACTGTACAACAGGGCGTTCGACGCGCCACGGAACCTGTTGCTGACGAAATATCAACTTCCGTTATATCTGATGATATTCGTTTTATAAAATCAGCCACTTATTTACAACAAAGTAATGACTATTTCTTTGGTTCACCTATTTTTTGGACGCTGGCAGCTTTGCCATTTTTATTTTTTGGAGGCATTATTTTATTAAAACGAAATCAAACGCAGCAAAGCAATATAGATACCGCTCAATTGCGCATCAAACGCGCTCGACAAGAGGCTCAAAATCGCCTGAAAGTAGCTGAGCAGCACTTAAAAGTAAATCAAAGCCGCGCTTTTTATAATGAAATATCAAAATCTTTACTTGGTTATGTTTGCGATAAGCTGCAAATAGCCGGTTCGACGCTTACAAAAGATAATGTTCGAGAGAAGTTACATTCATTAAATGTGGAAGAAACGCTTATAAATGATTTTATGGAAATTATTCAAACTTCAGAAATAGCATTATACTCTGGTAAAGATAATCCCACTGCAATGAATGATATTTATCAAAAAGCGGTCAGTAATTTATCTATCATGGAAGAATCTTTGGAAGCAGTGCGCGGAAGTCTGGCATCCGGCATCTCCTAATCTGGCATCTTTACTTCAATTTGGTTGAAAAAATAAGCCATTCTCCACCACTTCTAACAATGTTCTAAAAGCCACAAATTTCCCCCGGTATCGTTCATTGAGGTCTGCCTGTAACTTCGCTGCATACCGATTTTGATAAATATCATACGTTGCCATATCCGGACAAAAATATTGAATGGCATACGTCATCCCGTCCGGTTCGTCCATCCCCAGCAAGCGACACATTCGATATTCCAAAAACATACCCGTACTCATTACATCCGGGATGTGCTCGCTTTTCATCCATTCCACCCATTCCTCGTGGGAATCATGGTCTATTTTTACTGTTAAGTTGTATAATATCATATTTTTAGATGTCAGATTTTTAGATGCCAGATGCCAGACGTGTCAAGAAGGTGTTTCATCATTTCTATACATATATTCGTTAAAATCTTCCAAAGGTTCGTTGAAATCTTCCGCCATATAA
>CAZJXN010000111.1:0-17497 GCA_964549655.1 uncultured Saprospiraceae bacterium | reverse complement strand
GGAAGGTTGGAATATTTGGAAGGTTGGAATAGGTGGTATTATTTGAAAAAAAAATACCAAAAGGCTATCAATGGAGACGTGGACTTGCGCAAAGGATAGGAGCGGTATGCCGCAACGGGATTGGCTGGCGGGAGGCGTGGCATAGAGCGGATAGCCTGACACCGCTGCTTGCCTTTAGATACGGCATATTTTAAAAATTCGCCATATCTCGGCAGGCAGCGGGGATGCGCCCAAATTTTATTTGTAATATTTTATGATGAAAAACGCCTCGGGAGGAGTCTCAAATAATGGTCATCTATCTCCTCCGCTTTTCAACTGTTCCTGATATTCTTTCAACAATTCCCAATGACCACCGGCGGCGAGGCGGGCTTGAGCGGTCCAAGTAGCAGGATTGTGCATCGTGAAGTCATCACCAGCAGCTTCTAAGATAGCGTCGAGGCGGTCGAGGTCAGTTTCGGCGAGGTCATCCCAAGTGTGGATGCGCGCATCGCGGAGCAGGGTTTCTATTTTCGGACCGATGCCTTCAATGACCTTCAAATCGGTATGGTCAGCAGGGTAAATAGCATTTGTCGCGTTATAACTGGCTACGGGTTGCGATTTTTCTTGTATCAATTGCGCGGCTTGTCCCACCCAGTTTTCGCGCTCGATACGACCGGGGAAGTAGCGGATTTGCTCCGTAACAGCGTTCATATCACCGGTATTCCACTGGCTGATTTGTTCGTAAGTGTAAATATTTGCATCATTCAATTGCTTGGCTAAAAACGGACCGATGCCGTCAATACGGGTCAGGTCATCGCCTTCCACGGTGGGCGTTTCCATAGGCGGCGGCATGGGAACTTGGCGCGCGCCTAAATTCCAAACGGGTTCTGGTTGGGTAGTGGAAATAACGGGAATGTTAGCAATTTCCATTTCGGCTGGCGGCGCAATGATATCAGTAGTTTTCAAGGCTTCTATCGAAGTGCGCAAGGTTGTGTTTTCTGTTTCCAAATTGCCGATTTTACCTTCTAAGGCTTCTAAGCGTGCGCGCAAAGCATTCTGTGTACTTTGAAATTCTGCCAGATAGTCAACAGTTTCAATGGTTTCGGTAGCTGGTTCTGGCGCGGGTGTTGCAAGCGGCGGGTTATTCCGCAATTGTGCTAATTCATTTTCCAGTTCCTGATTGCGGGTTTGTAAGGCTGTGATTTGCTCATTTTGGCGGTCGAGGGTTGTTTGCAAATCTATCACCGTTGCGGAATTATCCACTTTCGGGGCATTTTGTAATTTTTCTATTTCGGTATTTAAACCATAGACTTCATTGTACAATTTAGTTTTTTCATCTGCCAGCCGCGTGACTTTCGAGCGTTGCTCTTCGGCTTCAAATTGTGCTTTGCGCAAATCGGCTTCTCGCAGGTTCAATTCATCGGTGAGGCGCGTCACTTCTACCTGCGCCGCATCTAATGCGGCTTGTTTCACTTCCAATTCCCGCTTCAACCGTCGGATAGCGCCGCCTCGTAACAACGAACCAATCAAGATGCCCAATAAAAAAGCCAATGCCCACAGAATGAGTAAAGCATAACTTTCAGGCGTATTAAATTGTGAAAAGAAATTTTTGAAATCCATAGTTTGTGATATTCTGATATTAGGATATTTCGCTTCGCTATTTTCTTGTTCTATTTTGATATTTTTTCACGCTTTCATTATTCATTCCAAAATAAAATTTACCCGTCTGTTTTTTTGCCTACCTTCTTCGGTTTCATTGGTAGCTGCAGGACGGCGTTCGCCACGTGAGTCCACTTTAATGGGCGATTTGACACTTCGATTTTGAAAATACTCCCGCGCTTTACGTCCACGGCGTAAGCCCAAATTCAAATTATAGGCACCAGAGCCCGTATTATCAGTATGTCCAATAATCGTCATGCGTTTACTGGGATTCAATTCTAAGTAGATTTTCACCGAATCAGCATATGCGACAAACGATTCACCAGGTTTAAATTCATCTGAATCATACGCAAAATTAGCATCCGAAAAAGTCATATTTGTAAAAGAAAATTGGACTTTTTCAAATTCAGCGGGCTTGCTGGTGGGTGTATACGTGCTAAACCGTAAGGGCTCCCGCAAGAGCGAATCCGTGCTTTTACTATAATCCAATGAAATTCGCTCCTCGGCAATGCCACGTTTCAAAAGCAATTTGCGCGTCGCATCTGCTCGTGCTATGCCTAAGTTTTCGTACATTCCAGCTTTCAACCCTTCTTCACGAGGACGATAATAACCAGTGATGGTCAGATTTTTTTGTGGAAATAATTTTAGATAACCCGCTAAAGTATCCAGAAAAGCAGAATTATTTTCATTCAAACGTGGCAACACACTTGTGCTGTCAAACACAAACTGGTCGTAGCCTTCCAGCAAAACCGTGTCACCCTGCATCAATTGCAAGTTTTGCGGGCGCGCCTGCCGCTGCTGTGTCACAGCCGTTTCTTCGCACTTATGCAATATTTGGCACATATAATACCAGCGTGCAAAAAGTGCATCTGCGCAAAAAAGAAGAAATATCAAAAATACTCTCATGGTGCCTGCTCCCTTTTATTCGACTAAAAGTAAGTAATTGTGGGAGTTTTACAAAAAAATAGTGATTTTTTTCGCAGGAGGGCTGATTTGGTAATTGTGAAACAGTTGCTGAATATTATTCTACACTACTTAGTTGTCCGGATGCCCACGCCACTTTATTCCGATTCTTCTGAAAATCAGCTCGAAGTTTAATCAATTTCAACTGCCCTTCAATGAGCTTTTGCTCCCGCGAATTAATAAGAAAAATAGAACTTTCTCCCAATTCAAATTTGGTGACTTCAGCCTCCAGTAAACGGCGATAATTATTGGTAATCTCCTCATATAAAGCGATTTGTGTTTGTGTATTTTGCCAGTTGTTGTAAGCGTCGCGCACTTTGTTTTGAATTTCGAGGCGTTTTTGTTGGAAGGTATAATCAGTTTCTAATATTTTAACACGAGTCAAATCCAACTTGCCGCGTTCTTTTCGCAAGAAAATCGGAAAACTAAAATTTAAACCCCATTTATAATTTTGTAATAAAAGATTTTCTACATTACCGCCGTCATTACCGGAAGTTCTACCAAAATCAAAACCGTCGCCCAACAAATTATATTCCACATCCAAACGCGGTTTTAATTGCTCCAACGCCAGCCGTCGGTCTACATCTAATTCATTCAACTTAAACTGATAAAATCGTAACTGCGGATGCTGATTTTCAACCAATTGCAAAAAAGTATTCAAATCTGGAAGCAGTTGTTTGGTATCAAAGGTATCGAGTGCCCCAGGACGTAAAGTTTCAGAAATCTCCAATGGTGTGTCGTCTTCGTACCATAAAAAATTGGATAAAGCGAGTCCGGCATTTATAAAATTCAGTTGCGCTTCATTTAATTCAAACGACCAATTTTGCACTTGAGTAAACGTTTCCAGCGTATCCACCGCCGGTCGGTCGCCTTCGTTATAACTTTCTACAATGCCTTGCAAACGCTGGCGCGACACGCGTAACGCTTGTTCAATCGCACGCATTTCGTTGTACGTTCGCGTCCAATCCCAATACGCAATCGCCGCATCCAACAGCACGTCGTTGATGGCATTTAATCGCTCGGCTTCGTTTGCATTTTGTAAAATTCTTGCTTTTTGCAAAGCCGCGCGTCGCTCATCCATGAACAAACCCGCGCCCAAAGTAGCTTTCACCCCCAAAACGGTTTGTCCGGCTTTTGGCAATGTATTTTCTGGATTTAAAAAAACACCATTCGTATGATTGAATGCGCCTTTTACTTCCAAACCATACCACGTCGGAATTTTAAATCCGCTTTCGCTAATATTATAATACGTTTTACCGTCAAATGATTTTTGTTGCCAATCGGAATATAATTTTGGGTCGAACCCGCCGCGTGCCATGCGTAAGTTTGCTTGTGCTTCTGCTGTCAATAAATTCGCCTGCCGCACCAAGGGATGATATAATTGAATCCATTGGAAATATTCGGGTTGTGTGAATAATTTCGTTGAATCTTGCGCAAAAATATTACACGAAATGAATCCTATGATAATTGAAAATAAGTGCTTCATTTTTATTATTATATTCTAACCACAAAGGCCACAAAGTTTTGCACAAAGAACACTATGTAAACTTTGCGCCCTTCGTGATGAATCTTGGTGAACCTTGTGGTAAAAATGGGATAACCTCTCACGTTTCACCCCTCACTTAATAAGCTGCACCGGCGTTTTCTGTTTTAATTCCTCCGCTTTTTCCTCTGTTGCATAATAATCCGGTGGAAATCCGTTGAGTTTTCGCCAGATTTCGTACCATAGCGGCACATTATTTAATAATAGAATTCCCTGCGCACCCGAACCTACGCGCAATTCTTTGGGCCACAGCTTGGTATTATTTTTATAAGCAACCAGAATCCGGTATTTGCCATTCGAGCTGATTTCATTATCAATAGCGGCGATCTCCCCCAAATACGTACCAAAAGACTGACCGGGCCAGCCCGAGAAAATGAACGCGGGCCAGCCATCAAAAATAAAATGGACTTCTGGTTTTTTATTAATTGCAGGATCTATATTCACCAGCGGAAAATCCATCGGCTCGACGTATAATTCCACCGCCAATTCATAATCTTTCGGTACAATGCTCACAATACCTTCGCCTTCTTTGATAGTTTCGCCAATGCCGGGTGTCACCGTTTTGGTGATATAACAATCCTGCGGCGCGGTGATGTAATAAAATCCGGCACGTTTGGTATAATTACTGGTTTGAATGCGCAATTTGCTCACATCTCCTTCTGCATCAAAACGTTGCGATTGGGTGCTGGCGATATCAGAACGGGCTTTGGCAATTTTTTCGCTATATTCGGCTTGTGCCGCGTTGAATTCGACTTGGGTAATGCGTAATTCGGCTCGACTGGAATTCAATTTGTTTTCCGCTGCAATGATTTTGTTGCCTGTTTCTTGGAGTTTCGCTTGCTTATCTTCCACCTTAGCCCGAGAATCAATGCCTTTTTCAAACAGATTTTGAGCGCGTTGGTACTGAATTTTGGCAATCGAATCCTGAATAATCGCTTGCGCCAAATCGGCAGCATCGGCGGCAATTTTGAAATCCATTTGCTCTAATTTTCGACGGAGTTGCTGTTGTTTTAATTGCAATTGGGTTTCCATATTCGCAATTTGGTCATTCAGCGCGGCGACTTTATCTTGGTAGGAATCAATCGCGCCTTCTTTTGCATCCACTTGCTGTTGGGTACGCGGCACGAGTTCGGGGTCGAGATAATCGGCTTTGATTTCCGACATAAACACAATCGTATCGCCTTTTTTCACCAATTGTCCTTCGCGCACGTACCAGCGCTCGATGCGGGCATCTATGGGCGAGGGAATGACTTGCGGACGCTGCTCCGGTCGAAGCGTCGTGACTTTTCCCTTAGATTGAATATTTTGCGTCCACGGCAGCAGCAAAAAGAGGACAAAAATGCCCATCAATGCCAGCAGCCAGCGCGTCATCATACGGTGCGCTTTGGAAATACCCGTTTGCCGAAAGGCAGCATAATCATTCAATCGAATGCGATGACTGACGGAATTAGTGGATATGTTTAACATTTTTAATTCTTTGATTTTTTATGAAGCTATCAGAAGCTTGCAACCTCTGATGCTGTAATAATGCCAAGTCTCAGACTTGGATATATTTATTCATCAGCAGTTACAAACTGCCCACGGCGGCGGATTTGGAAAAGATTTACCAAATTTTGAAAATTTGGCAAATCTATTGGCAATTACAAACTGCCGACAGCAGCATTATTATTTTTAAATATTTTATTAAAATGATAACTTTCTTGAATTTTATCAAAAGTACCTTCTTCTATGATATTGCCTTTTTGCAGGATGATGGTACGTTGACATTTTGATGCAAAAATTGGATCATCGGTCATTGCAATTAAAGTCCAGTTTTTGTCCGGTGCGGTGAGAAAATCAGCAATTTTTAAACGGTCACTTTCATCTAAATTTCCAAACAAACTTTCCAACACTAACAACTTGGGGCGGGGTGCAACACTTCTTGCCAGCAGAATTTTGGTGCGAATGCTCTGCGGCACGTTTTTCCCTTCCGGCAACAACATAGTGTTATGTCCATTTGGCAGCCGCTGTACAAATTCGCTCAAACCTACGCTCTGTGCCGCCCAAATCACATCTTCCAATTGCACATCCGGGTGTCCCAGCGAAATATTGTCAATAATCGTGCCTCTAAAAAGATTCTCCTGCGAGCAATTGTCGCCGATGTGCTGCCGCAAACTCGCCAAATTCAGATTCCGCATCGGAAAACCATTGTAGCTAATATTACCTTGAAAATTGCCGTACAAACCCGCGATGAGTTGCACGAGCGTCGTTTTGCCGGAGCCGTTGTAACCTGCGAGCGCCACTTTCTCCCCTGCTGCGATTTCGAGCGAAATATTATCCAAAGTTGGGCGTTCGGCGTCTTCATATTTAAAATAAAGGTCTTGTACGCTGACGCGAATGCCCGTGCCCTTGTCAATCGCTTCAAAATCAAGCCCTTCGTCTTCCTCCACCGGCAAGTCGGTCACGCTACCCAATTTTTCCAACGCCGTCAAGGTGTCATAAACGGTGTCCATCGAAAGCATCAATTTTTCAACCGAACTAATAATGTTTATGACTACGATTTCTGCGGCTACAAATTGCCCGATATTAATTTGATTATCAATAACCAAGAAACTTCCAAGCAATAACAAACTCGCTGTCACGAGAATTTTAAAAGCGACGACCACGCCGTATTGCGTCAGCAAAATGCGGAAGTGTTGTTTACGATTGTCCAAATAATTGCATACCAAATAATCGGTCTGTCGCAAGGGTAGCGGCGTGTTGCCCGCGAGTTTAAACGTATTCATCGAGCGTGCCATTTCTTCTAGCCAATGGGCAACTTCATACTTGTACGTTGATTCTTTTAAGCTGGTTTTCAAACCTGTAGGTCCCGTAATTCTAAAAATAAAGAAAATAATCAACAATAGCGATAAGCCAAAAAATGCGAAAAAGGGGTGATAAAAAGAAATGAGTACCAAGCCGAAAACGATATTTAACACCGCCGTTGAAGCATCAATCAACAATTTTGGAACGCCTTTTTGCAAAGTCAGCGTATCAAAAAAGCGATTGACCAGTTCTGGCAGATAATATTTGGTCAAACTATCTAATTGTAATCTGGGAATGCGAAAAGCAAACTCAAACGCCGACCGCGCGAAAATGCGTCGCTGAATCGTCTCGGTCACGCTCAATTGCATCACCACCAAAATACCCGACAACGCTGTAGCCACTGTCACCGCCGCTACCAGCAAAATCAACGATGCCGACAGTGCACCACCCGCAATCAAGCCAATAATCGCCTGCACACCAAGTGGCAAACTCAAGCTAATCAAACCGGCAAAAATGGCATACACATAGACGTAGTAAATGTCTTTCCGGTCCAATTGTAATAATCGAAAAAAGCGCTGTAAAGGTGTGAGTTGTGTTAGACTATTCATATTCTAAATGGGTGATTTACAAAAAATATCTTGAAATGTAGTGTTTTTATTTTTAGAAAAATCAAAATTTACAAAATTAGCTGTGACGCTGGCATATTTCATTTTTAAATAAAAATCGGCTAATGCTAATAAAAAGAGCTGATTGCAGCCTTGCACTACAACCAGCTTCCAATACCCTTCGTCTTAATTAATTATTTCTATTACCGGTTAAATTCGTATTTTGCGGCTTTATCACTGCTGGCCCTGTGTTCATGTTGCTTTCTTGATTGAGCAGCATGGGCATATCACCATCTGAAATAATGATTTTGGTGTTCGGTGATTTTGCCAATTCAAGGAACGCTTCAATGGATTTAAACTGCAAAATCTGCGCGCTCAAGCCCTCGGCTATGATTTTCTGCGCATCGCGTACGCCTTCTGCTTCAATACGCTTGCGCTCGGCTTCTTGTTTCTCCTGTTGCAATACAAAAGTCAGTCGGGCGGAAGCTTGCTCGGCTTCCAGCACTTCTTCAATGGCTCTGGCTAAGTTTTTCGGTAGCACAATACTTTTCAACAACACCGCTTCTACTACAATCCCCCGCTCTGAAAGCAAGTCACTCATACGTTTGCGAATCGTTTCCTCAATCGAAGCCCGTGCGCCGGTATGCATATCTTTTGCTACAAATTGTGAAGTAACATCTGCCACTGCCGAACGGAAGACGGGTAAGATAACCGTTAATTCAAAGTTAGGACCGATGTTACGTAACAGATTCGGCGCTTCTTTGGCAATTACCCCGTACAAAATAGAGACTTCTGCCTGAACGTTCAAACCTTCTTTAGACGGTAAATTGAGCGATACTTCCATGTTGTTCGTCTGCGTCGAAACCTTCACAATCGTCGTTGAAAACGGGTTGAATACTTTCAGTCCTTGTGTGTAAGGTTGGTTGTCGTACTTGCCAAAACGACGCTTTACGCCTACTTCTCCTTCGCGTATTATGGCGCAAGAGGTGAAAAATAAAGCTGCGGTAGTTATCAAAAGTGATTTAACAATTAGTTTGACCATAACTTTAAAGATTGATTGAGTTTAGAAAATTTAAATAAAATATTTCAAGATTGTGACAAGACAGTACGCTCGCACAAGTACAAGAAATTTAAGTGTTTTGGAAGGGTTTAAGCGACCAATGTCGAATGGTTGCTCGATGTGTGATTGTTGTTATTTTTGTTCATAGTTGGAGAATAGGTCTCAGCGTTCGGTTCGGCTATGTTCATTTTTGGGTTTTCTACCAGTAGCAATTTGAGCGCAAAAAAATTGAGCATTTCCTCCATTTGTTGCACCGTATCTCCCTCTTTGCTAATATCAGTCAAGCGCGGCAGGTGCAGTGCAAAGTAAATATGATTGCTTGCCATTTCTAGCAGATTACTTGCCAAAGCACGTGGATAGGGAAAATCTGGATTGATTTCTGTAATCACGTCTGCTATTTTTTTAGAGAGCGACTTATAAGACAAAAAGAAACCTTCCCGATTTTGTACGTCCACTTCTTTGGTGTGATACGCCTTTGAACCTTCTACTACGACGATACGATGCAACACCGATTCGTCAATGAAATCCACTTTTGCGTTTCGCTTGTCTATATCCACAATGGTACCGATAATGCGCTTCAGTTTCTCGTGTGATTCTTTTACATTCATGGTACTCAATTCGACACAAAACTTGAGCCACTCCCAGTACCAGTTGGTTAGGTATAGCAACAATAAATATTTACTTTCGAAATAGCGATAAATGGATGCTTCTGTTGACTGAATTCGCGCTGCTAATTTTTTGAACGTAAAGCTCTCAAAACCAATTTCATCAATGAGTAATACGCTATCTTTCAATATCTTACGTCCCAAATCCGTTCGCTGCGGATTGCGCAAAAACAATTTCTCGTTTACGTCCAATTCAATCGCTAAAAATTGCATAGCCTGTAATTGTTTATTTGACTTAATATAAAGATAGTAATACTATCTTTAATGCAACAACTTGATTTACCTTTCGTTCATGCAGCAAGCTCATTCCAACTATTTTCTTTGTACATTTCTTCCAAAGCTATTTGCATTTTCTTCCGTGCAAAAAAGATACGGCTTTTCACAGTACCTACCGGAATATCCAACATTTCCGCAATTTCGTCGTATTTGTAGCCTTGATAAAATAACAAAAATGATGTTTTCGTACAATCTTCCAATTGATTTATTACACCCCAAATCTCTTCAAAAGAAATGCTCACTTCGCCGCCATTGTGCACTATCAAATGCCCAGAATTAATAAAATATTCGTTATCCGTATTATCATTTACTACCTGATGGCGCTTCTTCTGACGATAACTATTGATAAACGTATTGCGCATAATGGTCAGCAACCACGCTCGCAAATTCGTCTTTGGTTGGTACAAGTTTTTGTATTTGAATGCTTTGTAAGCTGTATCTTGTACTAAATCCTGCGCGTCATTTTCGTTCTTTGTCAATCGGTAAGCAAAGGCATAAAGTAATCCTTGCATTTGGCAATATTCTTGAGAGAATTTGGTGTGTGACATGGCTTTAGCGTTTTAATGAATTTTGTAATAGTGTTTTAATCATTAAAAGTAGTATTACTATTGTTTTTTAATTTAAACAATGGTAATCATTTTTTAGTTCGCATAATTCGTATGCTAACAAAATTTTAACATCAATAAAAAAGGAGGATTCAATATATTTTACTGTATTTTGACACAACGCACAAAAGATAGCAATACTATCCATGTCTAAAATGTGATTCTAATTTAAAAATTAAAACCAACATAGTTGAACATACTATTACCCATCCTAAAGAACTTTCAATCGCACCTGCTGCTCGAACGCGCGCTGGCGGATAACACGATCGAAGCCTACGGACGGGATTTGGAGAAATTGTGCCAATTTTTGGAATTAAGAAAGTACGAAATTCCGCTGGAGCAATTGGAAACAACTCATCTGACAGAATTTATCCTTTGGCTGAATGAACTTGGCTTGGGCGCTCGCTCGCAATCTCGACTTTTATCTGCGTTGAAAACTTTTTACAAATATTTACTCACCGAAGATTTGATTCAAACCGACCCGACCGAATTGTTGGAAGGTCCACGTTTAGCACGGAAAATCCCAGAGGTATTATTTTACGAAGAAATCCAAGCGATGCTGACAACGATTGACTTGAGCGAGCCGCACGGCGTACGTAATCGTGCCATGCTGGAAACGCTTTACGCGAGCGGCTTGCGGGTGAGTGAACTGACCGACTTGCGCTTGAGCAATTTATTTTTGGACATCGGTTTTATAAAAGTCATCGGAAAAGGCGATAAAGAACGGATTGTGCCGATTGGCGAGGAAGCGATTAAACACATTCGATTGTATCAAGATGGCGTGCGCCGCTTGCAAAACAACATTCATAAAGAAGCGGAAAATATTGTTTTTTTGAATCGGCGTGGCAAGCGTTTGAGTAGAATTATGGTGTTTATGATTGTAAAAGAATGTGCAGAACGCGCTGGTATTCAAAAGAATGTGAGTCCGCATACCTTTCGGCATTCGTTTGCTACGCATCTGGTTGAAGGTGGCGCTGATCTAAAAGCCATCCAAGATATGCTGGGGCATGAATCTATTTTGACGACAGAAATTTATACCCATTTGGATACGGAATTTTTGCGGGAGACGGTGCTGCAATTTCATCCGCGCAATCAGCGCAGAGGATGAGAAGATAGGAGGATAAAACTAAGTTTTGAGCATTGCCCTAAGGTCGTCCGTGTTCATTACATCATGGAATCCTTTTGATTTCAAGCCTTGATATAACGGTTTGTCGCCTGTCCAAAGTTTTGCTTGCGAATGTAAAGCCAGCGCAACGTGACTAATATCATTAACATCAACGCCTTGCGTCAATTCTTTTGCTTTTTGCCAACTGCTTTGAGATAGATAGCTTTCATTTACAAAATTTATACGCTTTATAATAAGATATAATAATTCAAGCAAATCTTTTTCGGATAATTTAGAAGCTTTCCGGATTTTATCTTTTTTATCAAAAAGTTCGACATATAAATAATAGCAAGAAAAAAGTTCAAATTCTGCCAATTCTTGAATGAGCAAGGAACCTACCACGCCATTTGGCGTAATAAGTGTACTTATCAAAATATTCGTATCCACTACAATCTTCATAAATTGGTGTAAATACGGTTTGCTTTTGCTAATTCTTTATTGATTTCATCGGATAACTGCGCTACATCTTCCGGAGTAGCCTGACTCTTGGACACTAAAAATTTGTACCGTAATAAATCCAAAAAATTTTGAATATCCGCAGTAGCGATTAAATCGGCAGGTATAGTGATAATTATTTCACTCCCATTATTTATAACACTCATAGAAATGGTCTTTTATTATTCTACAATTTTATAACAGAAATAGTTTCCAATTTTGAGTATTACTACAAACTGCCCACTCCCTACTGCCCACTGCCTACTTTTTCCACCGCGTGTCCGCCAAATTCATTCCGCAACGCCGCTACGACCTTCCCCGAAAACGTATCCGCTTGCTGCGAACGATGCCGCATCATCAGCGACAAAACCATAATCGGAGTAGGAACGCCCAAATCCAGCGCGGTCTCCACTGACCACTGTCCTTCGCCCGACGCATGAACGATACCTTTAATACCATCCAAATTTTCGTCTTTTGAAAACGCACTTTCCGTCAATTCCATGAGCCAACTGCGGATGACCGAACCATGATTCCAAACCTTTGCCACTTTCTCAAAATCCATGTCAAAACCACTGGCTTTCAGCAATTCAAAACCCTCGCCAATCGCTTGCATCATGCCATATTCGATGCCGTTGTGTACCATTTTTACAAAATGACCGCTGCCTGCTGCACCTGTGTACAAGTAGCCGTTTTCGATGGAAATCGCTTTGAAAAAATGTTCTAATTGGTCAAAAACCGCCCGCTCACCGCCTACCATTGTGCAAGCCCCTTCCAACGCGCCGCTCGTGCCACCACTCGTACCACAATCTAAAAAATGAATCCCTTTCGCTTTCAATTGGTCATTTCGACGAATGGAATCTTTATAGAATGCGTTACCGCCGTCAATCACAATATCGCCTTCGCTCAATAAACTCGACAAATCCTGAATGACTTGCTCCGTGGGCGCACCCGCTGGCACCATGCTCCAAATGACTTTGGGCGAGGGCAGTTTAGCGACCAAATCTTGCAAAGAATTGACAGATTCCACGCCTTTTTCATTCGCCAATGCCACATTTGATTGGGACACATCGTAGCCGAAAACGGTGAAGCCATTGCGCTCCATGTTTAGCGCAAGATTGAAGCCCATTTTACCCAAGCCGATAAGACCAACACTTTTTATCATTATTACTAATTTTATTGTAGAGGGTAGAGGGAATATGGGAGAGGGACAAAGCACTCTCGTGTCGAGTTAGCAGCCCTGTGTCCCTCTTCTCTCTACCTTCATCCTTATACAAAAATATCCAATATTAAACATCCAATCAACCCAACTACCGACACTATCGTCTCCATCACTGTCCACGAGCGCAGCGTTTGCCCGACCGTAAGGTTAAAATATTCTTTAAATAACCAAAAACCTGTGTCATTGACGTGCGAGAGCATTAGGCTGCCTGCGCCCGTCGCCAGCACGAGGAGTTCAGCGTTGGCGCCCGTTTGAGTCACCAGCGGTGCTGCGATGCCTGCCGCTGTCATGCCTGCTACGGTTGCCGAGCCGAGTGCCACCCGTAGCGCCGCCGCAATACTCCACGCCAGCACAATGGGAGAAGCATTCGTGCCGCTCATCAAATCTACGATATAATTGCTGATACCGCTGTCAACGAGCACTTGTTTGAACGCACCGCCTGCCGCCAAAATAAGCAGAATCATCGCCGAAGCTTTAATAGCATCGCTCAAGCTGTCCATAACCTCCGAAATCTTTCTACCCAATCGAGTGCCCAAAGCATAAATAGCAAACCACAACGACACGAACAGTGCCATGACGGGGTCGCCTAAAAATGCAAAAATTTTATACAAAATACTGTCAGGCGGCAAATTTAAATTGGCAATGGCAGCCAATGCCATAAGTAACACCGGCATCAGCGCCGTGAGTACGCTGATCCAAAAAGACGGCAGCAAATCCGCCTCTATCTCACGCATTTTGTACAAATCAAAATTAGGTGTCGTAAATTTCTTTTTAAACGTGCTACCAAACAATACGCCAGCGATAATGACCGTCGGAAGGGCGAGGAGTAATCCATATATCAAAGTCCAACTGACATCGGCTTCGTAAAATTTCACGATGGCAACGGGTGAAGGATGCGGCGGCAGAAATCCATGCGTGGTGGACAAAGCGGACACCATTGGAATGCCCACGTACAAAATCGGCAGCCCCGTCACCTTCGTCACCGCAAAAATAATGGGAATCACCATCAAAAAACCGACATTATAAAATAGGGGAATGCCCACGATAAAACCCGTCAACACCATCGCCCATTGAATATTTTTCAATCCAAAAGTGCGAATCAAACGATTGGTAATCACTTGCGCGGCACCACTCTCGGCAATAATCGCGCCCAGCATCGCTCCGAAACCCAGCACCAGCGCCAAATCACTCAAGGTACTGCCCACGCCTTTTTGAATAGACGTCACCACCGTTTTCGGCTCCATGCCAATGGCAAGTCCCACGCCGAGTGCCACAACAATCAGCGCCAAAAACGTATTAATCTTGCCATATAAAATGAGCCACAGGAGAACGGCGATACCGAGTAAGACGATAAGGAGTGGCATGATGTGGGTTTTAGGTGTTCGTTTAGTCGTATCGTTTTAAATCAGCACAAGTAACTAAAATCTGCGCTATCTGCGAAATCTGCGGGAGAAAAATGTCTGAATCAGCATTTATAGCATTATAGAATTTACAAAATTCGCGTTTAACACTGCGTCCTCTGCGCCTCTGCGGTTAAAAAAACGCGGTGAGGGTTCTCATAAGGGCAATTAGAATAAAAAAACTACGTGTTCCTAACAGTTAAAAACTTTGGATATAATTGTTCAAAAACCGCAAATCGCTTTTGATACCTTACATAATTCTCCACATTCGGCTCAAACGTGCGCTTCGTACCAATCATCTTTTTCGCCTCCTTAAAATCTTGCATTAAACCCAACGCTTTCATGCCCAACAAAAACGCACCAAACGCCGAGCCTTCTTCATGGTCTAAAATATGCACTTGTTTCCCAAAAATATCTGCCAGCATTTGCATCAAAATAGGAACCTCTGCCAAGCCGCCGTTTACACACAAATGCTGAATTTCGCCTATCGTTTCCTCAATTGCCTTTCCAATTTGAAACACATTGTATAAAATACCTTCCAGCACCGCCCGTTGAAAGTGGAGTACCGTGTGATTTTTGGAAACGCCAAAGAAAATACCTTGCGCGTCCGCATCCCACACAGGCGCACGCTCGCCCGTGAGGTAAGGAAGAAAAAGCAGTCCGTCCGCGCCAATTGGAACCGCCGCGATGTCGTCAATTTTATGCAACGCCTGTTCTTTGGACAAACCCGTACCGAGAAAATGATGTGCAAACCACTGATACACAATGCCGCCATTATTCGACGCACCGCCGGAAACGTATAATTCCTCGGTCAACAAATAATTGAAAATACGTTCCTCCTCATCATAAACTGCCTCCTTGCCCGTCATGCGGATGGCAGCACTCGTGCCTAAAGTAATAGCCGTTTCGCCTTTTTCCAAAGCCAATGCGCCTAAATTAGCCAAGCAACCATCACTTGCACCAATAACAACGGGTGTATTTTGTGGAATTTGTAATTCTTCTAAAATTTCCGATTTGCAATTGTTTAAAATAAACGTCGTCGAAACTGGCTCTGACAATTGTTCTTTGTGAATGCCTGCAAACTCCAAAGCCGGTGCGTACCAATCCAACTTTTTATTATCAAACAAACCCGTCGCCGAAGCAATCGAGTAATCCACTACCCATATTCCAAACCAATGAAACGTCACATATTCTTTAATGCCAATGAATTTGTAAGTCTGCTGAAACACCTCCGGCTCGTGGTCGCGCAGCCACGCAATCTTGCACAGCGGCGACATGGGATGAATGGGCGTACCCGTATTTTTGTAAATAGCTTTGCCAATGATTGTGCCTTTGAGGGCTTTGGCGTAATCCTCGCTACGATTGTCCGCCCAAGTGATGCAAGGCGTGAGTGCCTGCCCCTGCGCATCCACCGCAATGACACTGTGCATCGCCGCACCGAGACTCACGCCCAAGGGCGGCTGACCCAAATATTGTAGCACCGCCTTCATACTGTCCAACACGGCTTGCAAAATGAGCATCGGATTCTGCTCCTGCCACCCTGCGTGTGGACTGTCGAGCGGATACGCCACGCTTTCCTGATGCAGGAATTTTCCGTCGGTCGAAAACGCAACGCTGCGAGTGCTGGAAGTGCCGATGTCAATAGCGATTAGATAATTCAAGGTTTTTTAGTTTGGAAGTTTGGTGTTTGGAAGTTTGAAGTTAACTCGTCAAAGATAAACGGGAAAGCTGAAAATGGGAAAAAATTTTGGGTTGGGTTTCAGTGGCATTCTTACAGCTATTGAGACGCTGACATAAGGAGACTATTCATCACGCCGCAATTTTAATCATTTGCCCGGATAGCAATAACTTTGCGTAATTCAAACTTGCCAAAATATCCTCTTTTTCCAACTCTGGATGGTCTTCCAAAATTTCGGCAATATTCATACCCGCACCCAGTAAATCAAGTATGACCTTCACGGGCCAACGCATTCCGCGAATGCAGGGCTTTCCATGACAAACTTCTGTATCAATCGTTATGCGTTCTAAATATTCCATACTGTTATTGCTCTTTGTGGCAAAGTTAAAAAAAATTCTGCTTGTAAAGCACGCCCGACCGACGCTCTGCTCCCATCTTCCAATCGCTCGTCGGCATCCTCGGTGTCATTTATCGCGACTCGGAAAAAATTGCCAATACAATCCTCACCAAAAGGTAGCCAAACCTTACCCGTCTTTTAAAGCTTCTTCCCGCCCTCCATCGAGCGCAAATTGTGGACTTGTGAGTGCAGGTCATGGCAGTCATGGCGTCATCCCACGGCGGCGTGGCCTCCCTTCGTGGACTCCTAGAATCATTCTACGACCTCGTGGCGTCCTGTCGTGGCGTCGTGGAAACGTCCTAGCATCGTAGCCTCGTTCCCTGGCATCGTCGGGGTCATCTCGTGGCATCGTGGAGGCATCTCGCGGCATCCTGAAATCATTGCGTGGACTCGTAGAATCATTCCACGGCGTCGTGGAAATTTCATAGCCTCGTAGAATCGTTTCATGGAGTCGAGAGGGGCATCTCCGGGCATCATTAAATCAATTCCGTGGGCTCGTGGAGTCACTTCATGGGTTCGTGGAGTCACTTCATGGGGTTCGTGGAGTCATCTTATGAGGTCATAAATAGCCTGTACGGGCGACCTTTAATCGCCACGCCCGTATGGCGGCGACTAAAGCTCGCCGGTACGGAGCGCCTCGATACGCGCGCGCGCGCCATCTAAATCCTCTTTGATTGGAGGTAATTCGGTTTGCTCCCAAAGCACTTGCCAGCCGGCAGCAGCTTTTTCGTAAAGGGGTAAGGCTTCTTCGTTGCGGTCTAAAGCTGCTAACACCTCTCCCAAATCGCGCCAAGAATAGCAAAGGTTATTTTGCCAATTCATATTTTGTGGATTGGCAATAGCGATTTCTTCGGTAAGTTGTAAATCCTGTTGTAAATAAGGTAGCGCCTTTTCCAACTCATTTTGTTCTAACCACAAAAGCCCCAGCTTATTGTAGGAAATCGTCAGCCCGTTTTTCAGGTTTTCGTTGTGGGAATTGGCACGGTAAAGTTCTTCGCAATGTTGATTGTACTTTTCAAAGAAGGCTAAAGCTTGGTTGAAATCGCCTTTGTCTTGCCACAAGT
>CAZJXN010000110.1:0-17568 GCA_964549655.1 uncultured Saprospiraceae bacterium | reverse complement strand
TACTTAGATGTCAGTTTTGCATCTAATAAAAGTATTCTTGTATTTTATATTTGTTCTAAAAAAACTTTTAGCTCGTCGTCCAACCAACCCTTTTCCATTATTTAGAACGAAGCAATGTAAAGGATGTTCAAGCTGTGAATAGAAGTATTGTAGCCTATTTTAATTTTTATATTAGCAAAAAATGTATGTTGTAACTTTGTTTTTATCATATCGGATTTAACCGAAAACCCTGCTGCTTTAATAAACGCAATACACCTTTTTGCCCTGCTAAGTGCGCAGCACCGATGGCACAAAATGCTGGTTGTTGGATGATCATAGTCGTGATGCGAGTAGCCATCAATTGATTGCGGTCGTATAATAATATGGGACGCATGCCGCGTGTATTTTTTTTCGTACTGCGGTACAATTTCAACAACTCGGCTTGTGCGTACCAATCTGCCATCTGGAGCAAATGCTGCCTATAACGAGGGAAATTACGTACCGTAGACAAGAGATTTTGTAATTGCTGTTTTAATGATATTTTTTGTAACACGCTTGTTTGCTCTTGTAACGTCTCAATACCTGACATTTCCTTGGTGAGCGAGCGAGCGTACTGCCAAAGATGTTCATCGAGCGAGTGCGGCATATCCGTAGCCAACAGTTGCGCTTCTATCAAGTTAGAGATTAGTAAAGGCTGGTGATGGCGTAAAGGATGGATATCTATTTTTAAATGCCGTTGTAAGGTTTTGCGCAGCTTTTCATACTTTTTGATAGGCATCATTTGGTTGAGCGTAAGCCCGGAAGGGAAATTAAACAAGTGTGGATCTATGCCAGCACTACTATCCAAATCAAATTCTGCTGCAAAAATATTACAAGCTGAAATAGCATTATAAACCTTGTCTAATCGCTGGAACGCACGCTGGTCTTTGACGTGCATCGTGCCAAACAAATAGGAAGTACCGGGTAAATCGTCACGCTCTATCTTCCACAGCAGGCTTTGTTTGGCTTTTGTAGGCATAGGACACTGATCATTATGATAGGTAAGAATGATTTATGATTTATGAAATTAATGTTGCTTGAAGAGAAAATCATAAAAAACCGTAATATTTATAGAGATCAGTGTCCTATTATTTTTATTACATTATTATTTATTCGTATTTATAAGGTAGTAACTTAGAATCCTTTACCGTGGAAAGCGTCATCAGCGTTTTCAATCGTTCTATTTCTTCAATTTGAGAGAGCGTTTTAAATAATAATTGCTCGTAGGTTGGAATATCTTTACAAATAATTTTCATCAAAAAATCCGCTTCCCCCGTTATAATGTAACATTCTACAATCTCTTCGATTTCTTTAATCTTTTCGAGGAAATTATTCAACGCATTTTCTTTCTGCCAAGCGAGCGATACCTGTACAAACGTCTTGACATTCAATCCAATAGACTGCGGATTCACCATCGAATGATAGCTTTCAATGATACCGCTTTGTTCCAATTTTTTTACACGCTCCAACGTAGGTGCGGGCGACAGTCCAATTTTTTTCGACAGGTCGAGATTGGTAATTTTACTATTCTCTTGTAAAATTTTGAGAATTTTGAGGTCAATTTTATCTAATTTTTCTGACATGGGCTTGATTTTGAAAAGTAGGCGGTTGGCAGTTGGCAGGTAAGCGTCTAATATCTGACTTCTGACTTCCGAAATCTAACGGTTTACAAATAAAAGGAAAGCGGAAAGGTAAGAAACCTTTCTTAAATTTCTTTTATTTCAAATAAACAAAATTTTTTGCAATAATATTTTGAGCAGATAGCGCGAAAAAGAAAAAAAGTGCCGAAAACAGCCAAACGCCATTTTCGGCACTGATTTGTCCAAATAACATTATGGAAAAATACCCATATTGAGGTAATCATTGCTAATTTTCAAAATCGCATTGGTAAATGCTGCCGTGCGCAAATCTTCAATCGCAGGCTTCTGGTGTCTGATTTCCCGAATTTGTTGATAGGCGTTAATCATCGTTTCCTCCAAACCAGAGCGCACCAAATCCACTTCATCTGCACCGCGTACAATCTGCGCCCGTTCTGCCGGACGAAGCGTTTTGCCAGTCATATCCTCTACCATATCCACCATCAAGTCCGAATGCTTCTGGTCAAATCGCTTTTCCATACGCCCAAAACGCATGTGCGACAGGTTTTTCAGCCATTCAAAATAAGAGACAGTCACACCACCTGCGTTCAAATACACATCCGGGATGATGAGTTTGCCCATTTTCAAGAGTTGCGCTTCTCCTTCAAAAGTGGTCGGACCATTAGCAGCTTCAGCTATAATTTTCGCTTTGATGCGACCTGCATTTTCCGAATGAATCACATTTTCCAACGCTGCTGGCACCAAAATATCACACTCCATTTCCAGAATTCGTTCGCGGTCTTTCTTTTCTAAAAACTGTGTACCCGGAAATCCTTCTATCGTTTTGTGTTCGCGGCGATACGCCATTAAAGCATGAATATCAATCCCATTTGCATTATAAACTGCGCCTTCTACCTCGCCTACGCCTACTATTTTCACACCGCCTTCGTCCTGCGAAATCATACCCGTGTAAGAACCCACATTTCCCAACCCTTGAATAATCATCGTTCTGCCTTCCAGCCGAGCTTCCAAGCCCAATTTTTCTATATCTTCTTTATGGCTAAATGCTTCCCGAATGCCGTAATATACGCCGCGCCCAGTGGCTTCCGTCCTGCCTTTGATCCCATTCTGCATCACGGGTTTTCCAGTCACACAACCTGCTGCATCTATATCTTCACCCTTGAAAGTACGATAGGTGTCCATAATCCACGCCATCTCGCGCTCGCCTGTGCCGTAATCTGGTGCAGGTACGTCAATGGCAGGACCGATAAAGTTTCTGCGAATGAGTTCAGTCGTGTAACGGCGCGTAATTTTTTCCAACGCTTCTGGCGAATATTCCCATGGGTTAATTTTCACGCCGCCTTTTGCACCCCCGAATGGCACGTCTACAATCGCACACTTGTAGCTCATGAGCGATGCCAGTGCCATGACTTCCTCTTGATTTACGTGATTGCTATAGCGAATACCGCCTTTTGTAGGAGTCCGGTGGTGACTGTGCTGTACGCGGTAGGCTTCGATTACCTGCACCTCGCCATTGATTTGCACGGGAAAGTTGATTTGATAAACGGCGTTGCAGACTTTGATTTGTTTCAACAAGCCTTCTGGTAATTCGGTGTATTTCGCAGCCTTGTCAAAATAATTCTGGACACTTTGGTAGAAGCTCACTTTAGGTTGGGTCATGATCTTTTATTTGGTTTTCCAATTTGTTTAGTTTCCTATCGAGGTAAATTAAAAATAATACAATGCCAAGAAAAACCGTTACAATCACTGCCACGACGACGTACATTTTGCCCATACTGCGCATAAAATCAGCATCTTGCGCCAACACCGGCGATACCCAAAGCAATTGCAACAATATCCAAAATGCCCATTTCTTTTTCATTTTTTTTCTTTTGGCGCTGCAAAAATCGCGCTATTTTTTGATTAAACCAAGCCTTTTTTCCGAATAATATTCTGAATTAATATTGTTAAATGGTGCGTTTACTCGGTCACTCGGTCGCTTTTTACTGCCCTCACAGCATTTTTTTAACCGCAGAGAACGCAGCTCTCACCACATTTTTTTCGCGCAAAGGCGCAAAGTTTTCTGTCCCTATTTAGTTGTTAAGTGCCTTCGTCATGCATCACCCTACAACCTTTCACCCTATCACCCATTCTTTCATTACTCCATCTCCAAGTCACTCAGTCTCGCCTCCAGCCGCTCCGCCCGATACGACAACTGCGCAATCCAAAGCCCAATCAATGTCCAGCCAATCACTGCGGGATAAAAAATCATGCGCATCGTATTGTCCAAATCATCGGAGCCAAATGCAGGATTGCCGCCATTGCCCGGATGCAAACTGTCCGTCATGCGTGGAATTACATAAATGAGTGGAATGAGTGCTGCAAAAGCAAAAATATTATAAACCGATGCCAATCGCGCCCGTTTTTCATAATCATCAAAAGCATTGCGGAGTACGAAATAAGCGAAATAAATGAGCAATGCGATTGCCGTCATATTTTGTTTTACATCCCAACTCCAGTATTCGCCCCACGTATTTTTTGCCCAGATAGCGCCGGTTACAACTCCAAGAATACCAAAGAACACGCCTACCCGCGTGAGTGACAATGCCCGATAGTCATAATCAGGATTGAAAGTTCTTAAATAGCGAATGCTATTCACCATCGCCCCAATAAAAATCAGCATCATCGCCAGCCAAAGTGAGACATGAAAATAGGTATTACGAATCGTCTCCGCCAAAATATTACGAAAAGGGAAATTAATGCCCGCTTTGCTGTGTAAATTTTCAATTGGCGTATTTTTCCAACTCTGCTCGCCTTTTTCGGGTTGAATAGAATCTTGGGTCACAAACAATGCACTCGGCAGCACCGACGCGCCATCCACCGGATTATCCAGAATCAAGGTCATATCTTGTACGCGCTCTTTTACCGGCAGGTACGGCGGCAATAAAAACGTGGCTTCCAACTCGCGGTCGTTATTCACTTTGATGCTTTGCGCACCAATTGCCCGCTTGTCGTCCAATTTTAACCACGCTCGAATATCGCCATCCGCTTTTGTATAAAACGAATTATAGCCTTGCACTTGCAACGTTACTTGCTCGCCGGTACGCGCGCTTCGAGGAGTCACTTCTATAATGCCCGACTTGAGCGGCGCGAGCATTCCCGCGATGAAGACGTACATCACGAGCGTCACGCCCAATATTTTCCACCAGTTTTTCATAAATATTTTTTTTTAGATGCCAGATAAAGAGATGCCAGATGCCAGAATACTCATGACTTAATAGGATACTGATTGAACTGATAATTATGATGGAGACTGATTTGAAAAATCATAAAATATCACAATCATCTTAAATATCAGTGTACTATTAAAAGTCCCCTTTGGGGATTTAGGGGCTTAATCTTTCCACAAAAACGGATACAATACCAACGCCAACGCCAGCAACAACAAATCAATTCCCACCAGCGTCAACACATCCTTATACACAGCCGTATCATTGAGCAAACGCAAAGCATTCGCTGAAATTTTAATCAAAGTCATTAGAATCGGAATAATCAATGGAAAACTCAGGATTGCCATCAACGTCGCACTATTATCCGCCTTTGCTGCAATTGCCGCCACAAACGTAAATGTAATGGAAAAACCGACGCTCGCCAGAAATATTGCCAATACAAATTGTCCTGTGTCTCGCACCGGATTCCCCGCTATAAACGCTAATCCCATCCAACATAAAACGCTCAATAGCAACAATAAGCCGATATTATAAATCATTTTTGACAGCAAAATGGCGATTGGGTTTGCCAAGCTGTAATAATATAATTGCCGCGCACTATTTTCTTGTACAAAACTTTTTACAATCGCATTCACGGCTGTAAATAGAACGATAATCCAGAAAAGCGTATTCCACACATTTGGCTGTAGCCTAATAAATGCGGTATAAACGATGAATACTGTGGAAAATACATATAATAAAATGCCACTGAGCGCATATTTCATACGCCATTCGAGTAGGGCTTCTTTGCGGAGTAGAATAACTGTTTCTTTTAACCAATTCATGTGAGACAAAAATACACGCTTTTGAATGAAATTCGTTCTTTATAGAACGTCCGCTGTTTACTTTTACGTTTGGGTGATATTTATAGCCTTTTTAGTGTAAAATTGAGCAGGAAGTCAACCGACGACGCTTGGTTTTTATAAATTTGCATTCAAAAATTTGGTTCTTTTGAGGATTTGGTTATTCATCGTGGGTTGGTTTATCACTCAAAATGCTGTTGGGGCAAGTGATGAGCAATATTTTAAAGTAGCGGCGCTGCCCGGTGACGGCAGTATTTCCATGCTGCGCCGGTATCAATTGGATAAACACTCTTGCAATTTTGAGCAATTTTACAAACTCAATAAAATTACTAAAAAAACGACGTTAGTTATTGGAAGGGAATACAGTCTGCCTATTTTAATTTATCCTTTTAATGGTAAAAGTATTCGTTCTACCGTTGGGATTAATGATTTTGACGCAGCACTTCGGATTCAAAAATATAATGAAACGATGCTTGCCGCTCAATTGCGTGACCAATCCTTCAAAAAAGATAAAATTTTGTGGGTTCCGTATCATGAATTGCATTGCGCCAAAGCCGATGTCGCCATTCCTTCGCCTACCACGCCCGAACCCGAGCTTGTTAAAACGGGCAAGCGCGTCTTTCCGATTTTTGGAAAATATGCGTATACGCCCTTGAGGTCCAATAACTTAAAAGGTAAAGTTTTTTTTATTTCCAGCGGGCATGGCGGTCCTGACCCCGGCGCACTCGGCAAACGCAGTGGCAAAACCATTTGTGAGGATGAATATGCGTATGATGTGTCCTTGCGTTTGTGTCGGCTTTTGGTGGCGAATGGCGCGACGGCGTACATGGTCATACGCGATGAAGACGACGGCATTCGAGACAGTGAGTTGCTGAAGTGCGACCAAGATGAGACGGTTTGGGGAGGTGAAAAAGTGCTGTTTCGACAAAAAGCGCGTTTATTTCAACGGTCGGATTTGATTAATACTTTGTATAATAAACATCGCTTGCAGGGTATCATTAGCCAGACAATGATTGAAATTCATATTGATTCTCGTGGTAGAGGTGAGCGCGTAGATGCTTTTTTCTGTCATCGTGCCGCGAGTAAAGAAGGGAAAAAACTGGCGGAAAATTTGCAACAAACGTTCAAGAAAAAGTACACGAGAAGTTATTTGGGTAGAGTTGAAAATCATCGGGACTTGCACATGTTGCGCGAGTGCAAGCCGAATTCAGTTTTTGTAGAATTGGCAAATATTCGCAATTATTCGGACCAGCAGCGCATTGCCTTGGCGGCGAATCGCCAGTTGTTAGCGGAGTGGCTGTATGAGGGGTTGACGAGGTAGGATTCTCCCGCAGATTCCCCAGATGGCGCAGATTTTTATTTTCGCTCGTTACTTGGTCACTTATTCCTTTTTCTCCCGCAGATTTCGCAGATTTTTTTCTCTTCTCACTTGGTTGCTTCGTCACTTTTTCTCTCCATAAATGTGCCCTTTTTAGAATGTTTCGTCACAACGCAGAAAAAATTTACTTTCAAACATGAGTTTTAACGAAATTACTTACACGATACGCGGCTGTATTTTTACGATTTATAATCATTTCGGTCCTGGACTTTTAGAATCGGTTTATCAAAAAGCGCTTGCTTACGAATTGATAAAAGCAGGATTAGATGTAAAAATGGAAGTCCCGATTTCAGTGATTTACGACAACAATAAATTGGATTTGGGTTTTGGAATAGATTTATTGGTAAATGATTGCATTCTGATAGAATTAAAATCTGTAGAACGGCTTGCCGAAATGCACCATAAACAAGTACTTACCTATTTAAAACTTACAGGAATAAAATTAGGCTTACTCGTCAATTTCAACACGGATAATATAGCCAAATCCATTTTCCGAAAAGCAAACGGCTTGTAAAATCTATAAAAAAAACGGGTAATGGGATAATGGGTTTATGGGGTGATATGTTTATAGAGTGATTGAGCGACCAGCGACTAAGAGAAAAAATCTGCGGGATTTATAGCAGGAACCAAGTAACGAGCGAAAATAAAAATCCGCGTCATCTGCGGAATCTGCGGGAGAAAAGCACGTCGCACGCAATCCCTAAGAGGTCATCTTGCCCGAAAAAAATATGCCTTCTTTTCCATTACATCATCAAATGTAAAGACAGCTTTTCCATTATATCTTTCATAAAATCCCAGCATCCCGAAGTCGCCTGCGCACGCGCCTGTGTGTATGAGCAACGTGCCCCACAGCAGCCATTGCCACCAAATGGGAATGATTAATATCAACAAAATTAGCACCGTAGAAATAACAATAAAAGGTGCTAAAGCAATGATTCTAAAAGAGTTGGAATCCGCTACAAAACGGTCGGCTGCTGCATAAAAGTAAATTTTTTTCCAATTACTACCGAAAGAAACCTGGGGTGCACCTGCCCACTTGTAAGCCGCCGCGTGAATAGCTTCATGAATCGGAATCAACACGGTAAGCGATGCAAAAAAGCCTAAGAAAGTCGCGCTCATCAACACCACTGCACCAATTCGCTCAGTTCCCACTTGCCATGCGCCAATCATCATC
Source organism: uncultured Saprospiraceae bacterium (assembly GCA_964549655.1). GTDB lineage: Bacteria > Bacteroidota > Bacteroidia > Chitinophagales > Saprospiraceae > JADJNW01. Next base: position 9,349 of record CAZJXN010000110.1, on the reverse strand, counting down.
ATTACAATTAAAATAGAAATATTAGCAGCGATGTAAAGACGAATAATATTATTTTTATGTTTAAATTGTTCCTGCACAAACGGCACCATCTCATTATACGGCAACACCGCCAATTGCTCAAACCGACTTTCGTCGAATAGTTCTTCTATCGTAGGCTTTGATACATTTACCATTTAATATTTAATATTTAGTTTTTTGCACGCATCACTTTTTTTTAAACCGCAGAGACCGCAGAGGTTTTCGCAAAGTGCGCAGCGCATTTTTCACGCAAAGTCGCAAAGACGCAAAGTTCACTTCCTGACTCGGTCTCTTTTTCATTCTTCATTCTTCATTTTTTCATTAAAATAATCTGTGTCCATTTTTATAATCAAACTCGCCAATTTTCGTGCTTCCTGTCTCGGATTTTTCCACCAGTACGCTGACCAAATGGGTTGATACACAAAGGCTTGTGTGATAAGTGCCTCGCGCTGCGCTTCTTCCCACGCATAATCGGTAGCCGCGCTATCTGCAAAAAATCCATCGGGTTGGAGTGCTAGGACAGGCTGCTCCGCTTCCGTTCCTTCCACGAGCAAAGGCAAGTGTAATTCCCCTCGTTTTACGTCCGTTTTTACCCGCGATGCACCCAGATATGGTTCCAAAGCAATGGCAACTTCTTGTGCAAATACGTTTTCTGATTCGTTTAAATGACTCGTAGTCAACCAATTGTCCAATTCTTGAAAGATTTCTTCCTGCCCATTTGCACCGACTTTTTTTGAATGCTGATTGTAATATAAATAATGTGCCAGCAAGAAATGACCAGCAGCTTCGGGATTTTTCAACCATTCTTTCAAATGCGATTCTGGGATAGAATTGGCGATAAAAAGCGTTTGCAACGGGCGGCTCATCAGTAATTGCAATTGACGCACGATGTCCTGCTGGTTTAATTTTTCTACTTGTGTGGTCAATTCATTTTTAGCATTTTTAATGCCATATACGGTAGAAAGAATCAATATATCAAAATGCTGCCCTTGCAATTCGTCAATATGAAAAACGCCCAAACCATTGCGCTCCAATTGTTGAATTTTTTCGGCACCGACTGTCCATTTCTGCCTGATTTTCAACAGATAAGAAGCAATTAAATCCCGCTGTTGCACTGTAAAACAAGCGATGCCAACCGTCGGAAAAGTACGCTGAGAAGTCGGTTTTACCTCATTCAATAGGTGAATAATGTGTTGGGCTTCCTCGTCATTCGTACCTGCTATTTCATCAAAACGACCATCTACTTGTTCAAACTGAATATTGAACTCTTCCTTTAATTGTTGATTATCAAACGATTGTAATACATTGCCCGGATACTGACGATGGCTGATTGGTAAGTTGCAAGTCGGAATCAAATTTGCTTTTGCCCATGCTGAAATAGCGGATGTTTCCTGCATCGGCACTTGTCCAGCATCTTCAAAAAAAACGGCTTGCTTCGCTAAATAAAGATTATTTGTAATATTCTCCGTTGAAATATATTCCGCTTCTTCGAATAACACATAATCAAAATGTTCCGACAACTGCGGCAAAGCCGTTGCCAGTGCGTGCGGCGTGGTGAGCAGGATTGGAAAAAAAGTGGACACCGCGTCCATGACCGGCTCTATGATTTGGCGAAGCGATTTATCTTTTGGTACGTCCGCTGTTTTTTTATCAAATATTACATTAAAAGCCTCCCGATCCGTGCGCCGGATGGTTTTGAGTAATTCTTCCCGTTCTTTTTGCCAGTGCTGTGCGATTTGTCCGGGCAACCATTTTTTTAATTGTTCGTAGCTATTTACAAAATCAGAAATCGTTTTCTCTTCTACCGTAAAATTAGCATGCCCAAAAAGATTCAAACAATGGTGCAAATACCAACTTTCAAATGCCTGCAACCAGTCGTTCGGCTTTACTTTCACCAAGGCGCGAATAATTTTTTTGGCGTTTTCTGGCACGAGCAGCCAGTGGCGTTGCCAATCATAAAAAACCTCATATTCCCGTAAGTAAAGCCTTGTGTTTTCAAGCTGCTCGATGATTTCTTCCAAATATTTTTGCCGCTTGGGAATGGTCAACATTTTATTTTCAAACGGCTGCTGATATAGACGCACCGAGTTTAATTCCGATATTAATTGATCCAATCCATATTCTAATTCTGTAATTGGCGTATGAAAAGTAGCGTCATTTTGGAGGCTTTTTGCATTCAATCGCTGGATGCCTTCCTGTACAAATGCGGGATGACTCGTGCGCCAATGCTGCAACGTTTTTTCAAAATTGGTCAGATTCTGCCTTACTTTTTGCATATTTTTCCCTTCGGCGGCAGGCGTAAATTGGAAATTAAATGGTGGCTGTTGCTCGAATTTTTTCACTAATATATTATAATGAACTGCCACTTCATCCCGCGCTTCGAGTACCGATTTGTACTTGCCAGAAAAAACGCCACGCAACTTGAGCGCACCTGCGCCCGCCTGTTCAAAATCAGTACCAAACCGAGTCGTAAAATCTGCCATCAAATCCTTCAAACGCATCAAGGCATTCGCGTACTCGCCATACTCGCCCTCGTATCGTTCCGCCAGCGCATCGGCGTAAGCGTTCGTTTTGGTGATGTAGCGATGGTGTAATTTCTGGGCTTTGGAAAGAAAAGTTTGGGTTTGCTGGTCAATAAAATTGAAGCCATCCACTTGGGTTTGTTTTACAAAAATAGCTTCGTTTAAATTATGGAGCGGATGTCGTAACGTATTGATTTTCAAATACAAAGGTTGTGAAATACGAATGCCTTCCTGCAAGATTTGAAATTCTTCATAATTGAATTTAAAATCAATTGTATTCAAATGACTGGCGAGTAATTCTTTGCCTTCTGCCCGATTGCTGCGCAAGAAAAGTCCAACGGTTTCCGTCCAATTATTAGGACCAAACACATCTTGACGCAGTTGGCGATAACTTTCATCCAGCTTGGTTTTCAGGCGTTTAGATTTGTCAAGCGCGATTCGATAAGCGGATTCTTGATAGGCAGGCGTAGGTGTATTTGTGTTGGCGAGAGTTAGCAACAAATTGAGCAGCACCGATTTATCCGCGAATTCATCTTGCAATAAAAAGCTATATTTCAATAATCCCAACTGTTCTAATTGATTGTAAATCTGCCGCAACGCGCCTACATTTTCAGAAACGACCAGACAACGCTTGCCATTCGACAGCGCATTACTCAACAAGTGTACCAACAAGTGCGTTTTTCCAGTACCCGAATTGCCTTTCACCAGCACCATTGAATTTTTAAAAATCGCTTGCAACGCGCTCGCCTGATGCGGGTCTAAAGATAACAATCCGAAATCATGTCCTTCTTTTTGAATTTCATGCAAAGTTGGAAGGAGAGCTTCCGTCTTTTTTGGAAAATAAGTTGGAAAAGCCCCGATAATACCCGACCATTGAATGACTCCTTTTGAAATACGCTCCGCTAAAATCTGCTTTTCGGGACACGCTTCTATGGTGATATTTTGACTGTTATTGTCCACGCCAAGTCGGGTGGCGATTGCTGTACAACAATCTATGAGTGCTTTTGAAGTTATTTTACCGTTTTGAATGGCTTTTTGTAAAGTGGGTGCTAAGTCTACATCGTGTTGTGTCTTCAAAAATTCGAGGAGCGAAATATTGGGAACGACTCGTTCTTCTCGATGCCCGATGACCCAGCTTCCAATGCTATTTTGAGCAGGTGTAATATTGATTTGCCAGATGAAAAGTGGCGCAGTAATCGCTTCTTCACCTTGTGACCACAACAATAGCGGGTAGCCAAAACCCGCGATGGACGTGCCTTTCAAGCGTTCGTGATTGCGGGCAGAGAAGTACAAGTGTTGCAATTTTTCTCCAACTGGAAAGCTCGGATGCACTTGCAATTGGAGCTGTCCGTCCTGAAATAATTGTTTTAGCCAATGATAGGCAAAATCAGGGTCTTGCTGGTCGAGTTGCGTCAAATCCAGCGCAGCCGGAAGGGACTGTAAATATATATTCGGTTGAGTAGTCGGCATCACATCGCGTTCGTTCATATCGTTTTGGGGGGAGATTGTAGATAATTGCATCAAATATAACAAAATTCAATAAAGTTGGCATAAACTATAAGATTTTGGAAACGTTATAGGTTTCAATTCCTGTTCAGACGGGACAGGTTTTCGAAAACCTGTCCCGTCTGAACAGAAGACTATTGTATTTCAACTAAATGTTTGTTATATTACTTCCACAAAATAAATTATAGATTAAATACAAAACTATGACCGCTACAACTCATGTCGCAGTAATTGTAACTGATGCCGAACGGCGTATTCTATGGGTAAATGAAGATTTTACAACGATAACTGGTTATGCACTAACGGAGGTGATAGGAAAAACCCCTCGTCTTTTGCAAGGTCCAAAATCAGAGAAAGAGGCACTGCGACGCATTCGGAAAAGCTTGGAAAATCAGACCGCGATAAAAGAACAAATTACGAATTATCGCAAAAACGGGGAGGCGTACGAGTGTAAATTAGTGATTCATCCTATATTTGATCACGCGCATCAATTGACTAATTACATCGCTTTTGAAGTGGACGGCAGTGTGGTGGAGGAAGAATCGCAAATTCCATTGTTACAATTGAGCGAAAAATACAGCAGTAGCAGCCTGAAAGGAATGGAAGAAGTAAAATTATACGTTCGGCTGAAAGAGTTGATGGAACGGGAAAAGCCGTATTTAAATCCAGATCTCCCCCTCAAATCCATAGCCGATAGGCTTTCTACCAATACCAAATATTTATCGCAAGTCGTCAATCATCACCAGGGTGTTCATTTTCAACATTTTGTAAACACTTACCGCGTGGCAGCAGCCAAGGAAAAAATTGCCAGTAGCGATTTTAATAATTTGACCTTGTTTGGTATTGCATTACAATGTGGATTCAAAAATAAGTCTACCTTTTATAAAGTATTTAAAGAAGTAACCGGCAACACACCCCGCGAGTATTTAAAAGATACGCGCAACACTGTTTTTAGAGAAGACATGGCTTCCCTCCATACGTGATTGCACCACATCCCGCTCTGTACGGGACAAATTAGCACATAGTGATTGCGATTATTTTTTTACCAGATTTGTATATGATAATTTAATGTCTTCCTGACGGAACACGCGGCGCATCACCCTGTAAACCTTTTTACTTATTTTTTATAATTAGCGCCGCCGCCCATCTGTTTGCCTTCTTTATATTGATATTCAGAAGTGATGTCGCCGGTTGGGCTATATGTTCTATAAAAGCCATCTTGTATACCATTTTTATATTCCGCGCTGATCTGTAATTTTCCGCTGGCAAGGGTATAAATATTAAAAACACCATCCAATTTCCCATTTTTATAATTGGCTTCTTCTACCAAACGCGCAAAACGATATTTGCCCCAACGACCATGCAGGTTGTTATTTTGATAATAAGCGAGTAGTTCTAATTGTCCGCCTTGGTTCATCTGCATGTGTAATCCATTGAGTTTCCCATCTTTATAATTGGATAGTTTGCTCGGAAACTGCGTGTTCTCATACTCATATAACAACCAGGAACCCACTTTTTTTCCATTTTCAAAATAGCCTGTTTCTAATGGATTGCCTGCGGTATCGCGTTTGGTCGCCATTTGCCAGTTGGTGCCAGGTACTTCCTCTGATTGATAATCAGCGATATTGACATCTTGGTAAGTCGTATTATTCGTGCCGATTTCGCCGATGTTGACGCCGCCCGCTGATTCGGTTTCTTTTTTGCAAGCAACAATAGAGAGTAATAGCAATAAGTACAGTAGATTTTTCATAGGATTGCATTTTTGTATAAAAATGTCGCAAATTTAGGTTTAATCTTGAGATACAAGTACGTCCATTACTGATTTTTATTAAAACGAACGCTTATTGCACCTGATTTTATAGTTTTACCAATGTGTTGTCTCTGCAAGACCAGCCTGATTTGCGATCATTCGTTTATTTTAACGCTGAATTCAGGTTAAAAAACCAATCTATGAAATACAGAACCCTACTCGGCTTATTTATTATTATTGCAACTATTTATGGCTTGATGCACTTATTTCCCAGCAAGCAAAAACGCAGTTTCAGTGCCGACCTCATCGCAGTAGACACTGCCAGCGTGACTTCTATCCTACTTTCGCCCGGCGGCAACAGCGGAGAAATTACACTCAAAAAAGAACCGACTGGATGGATTGCATCGAATGGTCAAATCAACATTTTGGCGAGTTCGGACGCGGTACAAAACATTTTAAATGTAATGACGAGTATTAAAACGCAGCAAGTGGTAGCAACCCATCGAGACCAATGGACATTGTACAAAATAGGCCCTAAACAAGCCACGCGGGTGCGGGTGTATGAAGGAAATCAAATGATAGAAGATTTTAGTATCAGTCAATCAACTGGCAATGCTTACATCCGGCTTGCTAATGAAGAAGAAGTATACGCCGTAGATGGGGCGCTGGTAATAGATTTTGGGCAGGATTTTAATGCGTTTCGCAATCGAACTTTATTGAAAATGGAAAGCGGAATGTACGTTACTGAAATAGAATATCAATTGGTAGATACGACTTTTTTACTTACAAAGACAAGTAATGGTTGGATGCAGGATACGATGCCATTAAATGTAGAAAAAATAGAAAATTACTTAGCCGATTTGCGCAATATTTCAGGAGAAACTTTTGCCGATGATTTTGATGAAGTACAGGGAAGTAAAGATTTATATCAAATATTAACATTTAAAGGAAAGGCAATAACTGAGCCGTTTGTCATCACCTGCTATCGGGATACCACCCGTGCGCTGCCGTTCGTCCTCCAATCCAATCAAAATAAAGAAGCATTTTTCGCCAGTGATTCCAATGGTATTTACAAGCAAATTTTTAGTAAAGTGAATGGTTTTGTCAAACGAATGCCAGATAAAAAGATGCCAGATGCCAGATAAATAGATGCCAGATGTGACGCGCAGCGGCATACCGTCGAATGGTAGAACCAGAGATTGCGTAAATCAAAAGGAGATGTCACCTCTTCAAGATGACACCTCCTCTGCTTGCGCTTGCGTCAAGCGAATCCTATAATTCTACGAATCATGGTCACATTTTCGGCAGCAACACCTTATCCACCACGTGAATCACGCCGTTGGATTGCATTACATCATACGTACTGATGTTAGCAGTATTACCAGCTTCGTCCATTACAGTTACGTTGCGCGTACCATTCATCATTGCTGTGAGTGTACCGCCACTTACAGTTTTCAGGGTCGCTTTGCCTTTGCCTTTCGTGATGGCAGCAGCGATGGCAGCATAATCCATTTTACCGGCTACGACGTGGTACGTCAATACTTTGGACAACGTCGCCTTGTTTTCTGGCTTCAACAGGGTCTCTACGGTTCCTTCTGGTAAGTCTTCAAATGCATTGTTTACGGGTGCGAATACTGTGAATGGACCTTTACCTTTCAGGGTTTCTACTAAGCCAGCCGCTTGTACCGCCGCTACTAAAGTCGTGTGGTCTTTAGATTTTACAGCGTTGTCTATGATGTCTTTTTTGGAGTACATCTTTTCGCTACCGACCATTACAATGGTTTCTTTTTTCGTCGTGCTCTTTTGAGCAGACAGTGTACTAACGCACACGAATGTCAGCGCAACGATTGTTGCGAAGATTACATTCTTCTTCATAAAATTAAGTGATTTTAAATGATTTGATGAAATTCACGAGTGTAACAGGGTTCCGTACAAAGGGTTGTGAGTACAACTCGTCTTAACTGAATATTAACTTACTAATTTTGAAAATCCTTGACATTAATTGTAATAACATAGACTACTTTTCTTGCGATTTTTTATTTATTATAATTTGAACAGAAAAATATGAATGATTTGTTACATCGCTATATACGGCAAAAGGTGGGAGGGTCGGTTTTAAATTCTGAAAATCTTAACAAAACGATAACATTTCAACTATTCAATCTTTCCAACAATTCTCGTCCTAAACCCTTATTCAGCCTGCCTTCGCGCACTAATTCTACAAACCGAACTTCACAAAAATAAGTCGTCCCACTACCAGCAATCGGCTGAAAGGGTACTGCCGACAAATCCTTCAAACCTCGCACGCGCGGATACACCAACACGCTATGTGTAGCCTCAAAATATTGATTATAAACAAATATTTGCCGCAAATCTTCCATCGTCGGACTTACCTTTTGCAATTTTTTCCATTTCGTATCTATTACAATCGGTTGATTATCAATTGTCAACAAAATATCTGGTTGAATAGAGCGGTGATTCCAAAACGACTTTGGTACTTGTCTTTTTACACTTTCTCTTTCCGTTGCGGCTTTTTGTAATTGTCGAAAAATGTACGCTTCAAATAAAAAATTCATATCAAACAAAATGGATAACACGGGTAGGCGACCGGCGCGTACATCGGGTTGAGTCTGTTGTAGAATCAAAAATGCGGTTTGCAAAGCATTTTTATAACGAAGGGTGTGGCGGTCAAATCGAAGGGTATCAAAATCAGGAAGCGGGGCATTCCAAAATTCTAAAGGTGGAAATGGAGCGAGCACTGATTGTAATTTCGTAGCTACAATCGGTCGAAGTGCCATTTCATGTAAAGAAAGTAAAGCAGTGTATAATATTCGATTAAATGGATGTGCGTAAGAAAATTCAAATGTTTCTGTAAAAAAACGTTCATGGTGTAATAAATTATGTTGTAATTGCTTGTGCATTAATAATTTACCTTTAAATATTTTTCGATTTTGACTATTGGAAATGTATGTTTGCGTCAAGCCTTGTTGTAATAATTTTTCAATTTCGTTTAAAAAATCTATAATATAAATTTCTAATAAAGAACCATTTCGCGCTTGCAAGGACGCGGTCGCCACACTTTCTGGCTGTAAAATACGGCACTCGCGCAGCACATCCAACAGCACTGGTTGCAAATTTGCTCCTTCTGTTTCATCTATTTTTGGTAGAATTTCAATGGTCAAATCCCCTACTTGCAACGCGCCGACGTAATGTGAAAACTGAATGCCATTGTGTAAAACCGTGAAATAACGCTCGCCCTGCCGCTGCAAAAAAGCGACTAATGCTTGCCACTGCTGCTGCGATAAACGCTCGCCGATGCGGAGTTTCTGATGTTCAAATACTTGAAGGGTCATGTCATTTGTTAGGTATTGGGTACTCTTGTTGCGCACGCTTAGGGCATAATTGGAACGCGGATTGTGCGGATTTTCGCGGATGTTAGCTTTCACTCTTTTCGCAGACTAAAAGCCGGCAAATTTTAATTTAAATTAAAATTTAATATTAATTCTACTTTGGCACTTTAGAAAATCGATCTAAATCAACTTTTCTTTTAAGG
>CAZJXN010000109.1:8702-17963 GCA_964549655.1 uncultured Saprospiraceae bacterium | reverse complement strand
CTCTTCAATCAATATTTCATCAGATAAAACCCTAAATCAAATTTCCATTTACAATTTACTTGGCGATAATATTTTAAATCTTATTCCCGACAAATCAGAAATGACAATTGATGTAAGCAATCTTTCAAAGGGAATTTATTTTATAAAAGCAACAAAAGAAAATAATTCAGTAACTCAAAAAATAATCATTCAATAAATTAGAAAACTACTAAAGCCGCCTCACCCGTTCACCGCAGACAAGGTTCAGTTCTCCGAAAACAGTTGCCGCATGACTTGACACTGCATCCCTTCGTGGGAAGAGAAGAACGAACGCACAACATGGGCTACCCGACAATGCAGGTGGGAGGATCGGAAAATAGGAGGATTTTGGGACGTGTTCCTCCTATGCTCCCATCCTCTTATGTTCCTAAAAAAAAGGCTTTCGTAGCGCGGCTGCGGGAGCCTTTTTTATTAAAATCAATCCATTCCGAAGCAAGTCACTTTACCATCTTTTTCCGTAGTGAATACCATCACACTCCCACCCGTACTAGCTGTAACTTTAGGCTCGCCGTTGCTGCGTTGTTCTACTTGACTTGTAACGATTCCCTTGTCATCCGTTTTGTGTATCACAATTAAGTAATCAGCATTGTGTAACTCTATTTTAAAAGGCGTGCGCTGGTTTTCGAGCAATTTAAAATCTGTCATTTCTCCCTTATGTTCACTAATAGCTATATTGAAACTTACTGACTTAAAAGCATCATTTGATTCTACAGTGACTACGAAATTAATTAGATCGGCATTTTGATGAAGGATAGAAAAGCTGCTAAAAGTGGCAATGCTAAGTGTAAGGAAGGCGATTGTAAGAACGGGTTGAAGTTTCATTTTAATGGTTAAATGGTGAGATATAAATACACGCTAAAGTGCCGAGAAAATCAAGGACTTTTGTAAAATCCGTTGTGTACAATTCCCTCCTCCCAACGTAAAAATTTCCCCTCCTCATCCTTTCCCCTTCCCAAAGTGTTTTCGGATTGACTACTTTTACATTTTAAATTTAGCGTTTTACATTTTACATTGCTATGACTTTCAACGGCTTACTCAAAAAGATTTTCATCCTACCCATTCGGTTTTACCAATTGGCAATATCGCCGATTCTGCGTCCGCAGTGCAATTTCGACCCGAGTTGCTCCCATTATATGGTAGATGCTATTAATGAGTGGGGGGTGTTAAAAGGCATTTGGCTGGGCTTGAAACGCATTGGAAGATGTCATCCGTGGGGCGGGCAGGGCTTTGACCCAGTACCGAAGCGGGAAGATAGGAGGATGGGAAGATAGGAGGATTCCGAGCGGTTTCCTATCCTCCTATCTTCCCATCTTCCTATCCTCCTTCTTAGGGTAGAAATGAAAACTTTAGCAATAAACTACAACAACCAAGCATGATAACACGACGACCTCGCCGCAATCGTATGTCCGCAGCGGTGCGCGGCATGGTGCAAGAGACGCATTTGACGGTAGAACATTTGGTGCAGCCGCTTTTTTTGGTGGATGGACAAGGAATTAAAAATGAAGTGCCTTCGCTGCTCGGTACGTTTCGCTTTTCGCCGGATTTAGTTTTGAATGAAGTAGAAGAATGTTTGCAGTTGGGTATTACCAATTTTATCATGTTTCCAGCGGTGGCAGAAGATTTAAAAAATAAGGAAGCGACGTATAGTTATGATGCAAATAATTTCTATCTAAAAACGGCTTCTGAAATCAAAAAACGCTTTCCGGAAACGTGCCTCATCAGCGACGTGGCAATGGATCCTTACAACTCCGATGGACACGACGGCTACGTGCGCGCGGGAAAAATTCAAAATGATGAAACCTTACCCATTTTAGCAAAAATGTCGGTGGCGCAAGCCGAAGCGGGTTTTGATATTTTAGGACCTTCGGACATGATGGATGGTCGCGTGGGTACGATGCGTGCCGCGCTTGACGAAGCTGGTTTTATGGACACCGGAATTATGGCGTACACCGCGAAGTATGCCAGCGCTTTTTACGGACCGTTTCGGCAGGCGTTGGATTCTGCGCCGCGTGATTTGGAAAATGTGCCAAAAGATAAGAAAACGTACCAGATGAATCCCGCCAACAAGCGCGAAGCCTTGATTGAAGCGGATTTAGACGTACAAGAAGGAGCAGATTTTTTAATGGTAAAACCGGCGTTGCACTATTTGGATGTCATTCATTTATTGAAAGAGAACTATGACTTGCCGATTGCAGCGTATCATGTGAGTGGCGAATGTACACTGTTATTGGCGGCAGCCAAGTTGGGTTGGATAGATTTTGATCGGGCGATGCCGGAGACGTTATTGAGTATCAGAAGAGCCGGAGCAGATGTGATTATCACGTATTTTGCAAAGGAATTTGCAAGAACGGAGGATAGGAGGATGGGAAAATAGGAGGATGCCCGCGTTCCAATCTTCCTATCCTCCCATTTTCCTCATTTACGCTCTTTCGAGCTTCGTATACGTATCTTCGTACAATTTTTGCAATTTCTTGCGGGCGAAGAAGATGCGGCTTTTGATCGTACCCAGCGGCGAGCCGAGTTCCTCTGCTATTTCTTCGTATTTGTAACCTTCATACGCCATCATGAATGGCACTTTGAAATCATCTGGTAGCGTATCCACCAGTATCATCAGCTCATTAAAGGTCACATTGGTTTCTCCGCTGTTGTCCACGATTTGGTCGCCGGAGTTCAGGTAATAATTATTGGGGGTTTGGTCAATAATCATATTGCGACGCACTTTCTTCCGGTAGTTGTTGATGAAAATGTTGCGCATGATGGTCACTGCCCAAGCCTTAAAATTAGTACCCGGGTTATATTTATCCGCATTGGTGATAATGCGTACGGCAGTATCCTGATACAAATCCTCTGCATCTGAATTGTTACCCGTCAGTTTGAGCGAAAACGCCCGCAACGAGTTGCTGATGCGATAGAGTTGATCCGAAACCTGATTTTGATGAATCGCGTAGATCATAACAGGTGATTTTTATGGTAGAGAAAAGTTGTTTCTGAATTGTAATTATTATTTACAAAAATAGTACCAAACCGATTAAGATGCAAATATATTTTTCTATTTAGAATTATTTCTGACGATTTTGACCGTAAACGGACAATTAAAGGCTGTTTTCAAAGAAAATGTTAAATTTCTTAACGATAGTCAACTAAGCGAAACCTTACGTTGTATATGCTTTAGACGTTTGTCGTATAAAAAGTCACATTCGTCTATTTTAAATTAGGAGTGTTAGGCATTCAATTGTAAACCTATTCATTTATAGAGCGTTGTGTATCAATTAATTGTTCAAGGTTTAGAATCGAATCTTTAAAAGATCAAAAAACATCAGACAAAATCGGATCATATGGAATCCCTGAACGGAACAAATGTCAGTCGGCTGCCGCAAAATATTCGTTATCTGCGAAAGCGGCAAGAATTGAGCCAAGAGGAGTTAGCCGGTCGAATAGGCTTGAATCGCGGCAATATTGCGTCGTATGAAAATGGGACTGCCGAGCCTAAAATTTGCAACTTGCTCAAATTTGCTCACGCTTTTGGTATTTCTATCACTGATTTGACACAAAAAGACCTTAGCCGAGAAGAGATTTATAAATCAGCCAGTAGTTCGTATAATGCTCACGCTCAACCATTAATAGAGGAAGCAAGTACTATTTTTGATGATTTTGTACATCGGGCAGAAGAATTGCGACACGTTATGGAGAGCCTGCACACTTGTCACCAATTTAAAGTAAAATCTTCAGGCGAACTGACGAAAGAAGCACAAGCCATGAATAATAATTTTGAACAAATGTATGATTTGGCCGCCCAAGTATTATTGCAGCACCAAGAAGTACTGGAATTTATAAAATGTCGCGTGAAATAAGCAGCCATTCTGTCAGGTTCAACCGATAAAGTTGTCTGATGACTGCCAATTCATAAGTTCGTCTTTTGTTTGGACGCTCCTTTTCAATTCAAAAAGTCACCAGACGACTCATGACCTCGTATCCACCTGCGCTTATCCATATTTTTCAACAAACGGGTAGGTTATCGCCCGAAGAAACAGCGCATTTGTTGACCTTTTGGAAGCAACATTTTACCCTCAAGCGCAACGAATTCCTCATCACGCCTGACCGCCGAGAGCCAGTATATGTATTTTGTAATATCGGGTACGCAGCGGCTGTATTGCGTGGACGCGAATGGCGAGGAAGCCACGATCGGCTTTGCCTACACCGACACCTTAACTGGTTCTTATCCTTCCCTCATTACAGGGAAACCTGCCAATATTTACATTCAAGCCTTGAGCGATTGTGAATTGATCGGTATTTTGTGGCAGGATTTTGAACGGCTTTCTATTGAGATACCCAATGTAGAACGCTGCCGCCGCATTCTTGCCGAAGCAACGTTAATGGGTCGCCTCCAACGCGAAATTGAAATGTTGACCCTTTCACCCGCCCAACGCTACGAGCAATTTATGCAACGCAGTGCCCATTTATTTCAATTGGTGCCACAAAAACATATCGCGTCTTATCTTGGAATGACACCAGAGACGCTGAGTCGGATACGTAAAAGGTGATTTTGGTGAATGGTGAAACGCAACCTTAAATTGAACTATAAATATCGTTTCACAAATAACAAATCCCATTTCTTGATTCAAATCAATGCACAACTTTTAAAATACCCTTTACTTTGTACTCGTTATCGCTATTTTTCAACCAAACAAGTTTGGTTATTACAACACCACCATGCAACCAACAAACGAATATTTGCAAAACCTGACACAAACCGTCGAACACTTAATTGTGACGGTTGAAGAAATCATCCAGACGCACTCGCAGGAACATTTGGCACAACGCCCGACACCAGAACGCTGGTCTGTCTTGGACAATCTGGAACACTTGAATTTGTATAATGATTTCTACCTGCCTGTTTTTGAAAAAACAATCGCGCAAGGCAAGACGAGCCAGTCAAAGCCACGCGATACGTACCGTTCGGGCTGGCTCGGCGCTTATCTGACCAAGTCCATGAAACCACAAGGCACGAAGATTTCCAATAAAATGAACACATTCAAAGATAAGAATCCAGTATTGACCAACGTGCCAGACAATGTAGTGGAACGATTCTTTGAACAACACCAACAACTATTAACGATTCTAAAAAATGCTGCAAAAGTAGATATTCAAAAATTGAGAATGCCAACAACGCTTGGTTCCTTTCCAAAAATTCGGTTAGGCGATGGATTAGCGTTTGTAGTTGGACATGAAGAAAGGCATTTGTTGCAAATACAGAAAACATTGGAGGACGGGAGGATAGGAAAATTGGAAGATAGGAAAATCGAAGCATAAATGGAGGATGGGAGGATAGGAAAATTGGATATGTGATCGGTGTTCCCATCCTCTTATCCTCCTGTCCTCTTTTTCACCTATTTCAAAAAAAAATCCGCTTATATACGACACTTTTTATATAATTTTTCGTTTACTATGTCGAGAGGCATCTGCTGTTCGCTGCAACGAACGGCAGGTGCTATTTTTTTGTAATCCCGTGCCATGATGACCTTGTGTATTTACGGAAGCGGAGGCTTGCTGCAAACTGCCTACTGCTCCCCGTGAACTGCCCACTGCCTACTGGTATCGTAATCCCTTGAACATGAACACGCAGCTTCTCCTCCCACTGCTGCTGTTGCCCTATTTGGCAATGGCTACTGCTTTGAACGATGTACCCTTTACTGCCAATCTTGCGGAAGCGCAAACCCGCGCGACCCGCGAAAACAAGCCTTACTTCGTGCACTTTACCGCGACTTGGTGTGCGCCTTGCCGATGGATGGAAGAAAATACCTTTACCGATGCTGAACTTGCCACTTATGTACACGACAATTATTTGGCTGTAAAAATAGATTTTGACGATGAGCAAACCGAGTCGTATAAAAAACGATACAATGTCACCGCGCTTCCTACCGTACTGATTTTCAATGCAAAAGGAGAATTGTTAGATCGGTACGGCGCCTCTATGTCCAAAGAAGAATTGTTGCAAGCGTTACAAAAAAATAATCCGAATCCCGTTCGACTGCGAAAAATAGCAGTCGCTACCAAGGCTGCTCCACCTGAATCCGGCAGCATTTCTCGTCCGCCGCTCATACCGGAAGGCGCGACCATTGTGCATCAGCAACCTGCTAATAAACCGACTACCAGAGCCAGTTTGCCAAAAAGTGCGGAACCTATTCCCACCTTGCAATTTTCCATCCAAGTAGGCGTGTACAGTGACTATGACAATGCCGACCGCTCGCGCTCGCGCATGGAAGAGCGTTTTCAACAACCTGTGAAAATTGTAGAAAGTTATCAAAATAATAAAAAATTGTTCAAGGTAATGGTTGGTATATTTGAAGATAAAGCAGCAGCTGAGGCGTATCTGGGGCGTTTAAATACGCAAGCGGTAAAAGGATTTGTAAAAAATATTGACAATTGAGCGCATTGCAAGCCAAGCAACAAAACCCGACGTTGCTCGTTCTTTTTTGGAATTAAGCTATACCTTTGTTCCAATGAAAAAGTTACTTTATTTAGCCATTTTGTTACTTGCTGGACATTACACATTGCATGCGCAAATAGAACTGGTGCCACTTTCGGAGAACGTCGCCATTCAACATTATTTGCAAGAGCAAGAATCGAAATCATCCAAAACGCCTCGGCAGCCGCAATTGGCGATCGAGAAAAGCGTTTGTAACAATCTGACCCAACCAAATGTCACCTATGTGCAGGCAGGGGTGCGGCGCGGTATTAAAATTCAAATTGACACTGCTGGTTTAGGGCGTGTGGTAGGTACGTATGGTTGCAGCAATTGCCAATTTGCGGAATTTGGTACGGCTGAAATTAGAAATGATTCGCTATTTTATACTGCCAAAACAGATATTGAAGCTGGTGAAGACCGTATTCAGGTAAATTTTTGCACCGGCAGCACACCGGATTCCTGTCGCAGCCGCACCTATCGCATTGTGGCGCGGCGTAATGGGCGTACGCATCCAGTGGACATGGTTACGACGGTTAATCAAAACGCCACGTATCTGGTCACTGCCAACGTGTCTATGCTTCCGGGTAGAAAAGCGGCTTGTAGCTCCTTTATAAATTGTGAAACAGATTATGATGGCAGATATCGAGAGGTGGCTTTTATGCCTTTGGATGCTACCAAAGCGGACGGGCGCATTTCCTATCGCTCCGATTATAATATAGGAGTGGATTCTGTTTGTGCGGTGATGTGCGACACGTTTGGCGTGTGCGACACGTTTCAATTTGCTTTTCGGATTACCAGCGGAACGGATGAAATTTCGATTCCATTTTTTGAGGATTTTTCGTACGTTGGTCCTTATCCTGACAGCTTGTGGGCAGACCGGGATATTTTTGTTAATAATGATATGGCAGACACGCCGCCGTCATTTGGAGTCGCTACTTTCGATGGGTTGAATCGAGATGGCTCGGCGTATGGCGGTGCATTTGGTGAATCCGACCGACTTACTTCCAAATATATCAACCTGAGCAACGTACGAGAAGATGTGTATCTGACGTACTGGGTGCAGCGGCGCGGCTTTGGCGACCGACCCGAATTGCGAGATTCTTTTCTCGTAGAATTTAAAAATAAAAGTGGAAACTGGATAAGAGTAGATGCACTGCCGGGCATCCCTGCCAATGAATCGGATACCGCGCGGGTGCCTTTCCGATTTAGAAGTATTAAAGTACCCAATGAGTTGAAATCCAGCACCTTCCAGTTCCGTTTTAAAAACCTTTCCGATCGTACCGGCTTACTTGATGTGTGGCATTTGGATTATGTAAGAATGGATAGAAGTGTACTTCGTCCAGATTCTACTTTTGATGATTTTGCCTTTACCCGTCATCCAAATTTTATTTTAGAACGGTATAGTAGTATGCCTTGGAAACAATTTCGAGTCAACAGAGACCAAGAGTTGATGGACAGCATCAGTGTAGGCGTTTGGAATCATGCTGTTGAAACACGTTCTGTACTTGAATCTTCTGTAGCATTAAATGAGAATATTTCTAACTTGGAACTTTTCAAGGTTACATTATTTAATGACCAGCAACAATCTATTCCGAACACCGGTCCACAAAATCGAATTTATCTTTTCCAAAGAGATAGTGTTAATCCGCCTTTAAAACCTGTTTTGCCTTCAGATGCTTTTAAAAATTTATCAAAAAATATAGGCGATTCTACTTTAAATAATTACAATTTTCTGTCTTTCAGATTAACTTACTCTCTTGCAAATAATTCTGAGCAAAAAGGAGTTGGTTACGAGGCAGTTAAACGCAATAATTCCGTCAATCGCGACACCTACTTCTCCAATTACTTTTCCTATGATGATGGCACTGCCGAGGCTGGTTTGATCGCACAGCAAGGGATTCAGATAGCCATGCAATACCGATTGAACACGCCAGATACGCTGCGTGCTTTACAGTTTCATTTTCCGCGTACGACGGTGAATATTGCTGACCAGTTATTTGATATTAAAGTTTGGAAAGATACGTTAGATAATACACCTGAATATGAAGCAACGGGACAGCGCGCTTATTACGCCAATTTGTACGTAAAAGAAGACACTTTGCAAGGATTTACGACGTATCGGCTTCAAAAAAATGGGAGAGATACTTTCTTGTTATTACCTGCCGGCAATTTTTACATTGGCTGGGAACAGGCAAGCCCTTGTGAAGGTACGCGCTGCATACCCGTTGGCTACGACCGCAACACATCCGATGGTACGCAATACCTCCGTCGAAACATTAATGGTAGAATTTGGGAAACTTTTCCAAGAAATTTCTCAACCGGTGCGCTTATGATTCGTCCAGTATTTGGCAGTAATGCACCGCCTTCCACCGTGCCTCCAGTTGTTACTGCCACCGACGACCTACAAAAACCCCAGCGTAATTTCCGTTTATTCCCTAATCCTACGCAGAATGTGTTAAACATCACACCCAGTGAAGGGAATTACGAAGATTTTCAATTTTTGATTTACAATAGCACAGGTCAGCAAATGCTTCGCGGCGCGCTGCAACCACAGTTACAAGTGCAGGATTTACCGGCAGGTATTTATTTTATAAAAATTGCCGACCGCCGCACGCAGCAGATTTGGAATGAAAAGTTTATTATTGCAAAATAGTTACTGGGGATTTGTGAAATGGGATTGGTGAAACGGGATTTGTGAGATGTGAAACGGGATTTGTGAGATGTGAAACGGGATTTGTGAGATGTGAAACGGGATT
>CAZJXN010000109.1:0-8602 GCA_964549655.1 uncultured Saprospiraceae bacterium | reverse complement strand
AGGTTGAGACTGAGGTAGTCAAAAGAGCCTCAGCCTCAACCTTAGCCTTACTCCTCCCGCTTTTCCTGCACATATGCCTCCACGCCTTTCCCTTTCAATTCGCTGACCATTGCTTTGGCATCGCCCACATTTACAAAGCGGTCTACCAAGACCACCGCAAATGCACCTCGATTAAATGGCGAAACTTCCGCATTTTCGTAACCCAATTTGCGCAAGCGCGATGCCTCCGTCGCCGCATTTTCTTTCACTCGATACGAACCGGCTAACACCAAATAATCACCCTCGCGACCAGATGCGCCAGTAGTCGTTTCTTCGTCGGTGGCGGTAGGCTCGGTGCGAGTGGCAGCAGCCGAAGAGCCACTTTGTTTAGTCGTAGTAGGTGTTTCTTCCTCATACGTATTTACTTCATTATCATCAGGATCTTCATCGGTGGAAGGTAGAATCGCCGTCGTATCTGAATAATCGTCATACGCATAAGGGTCAATCGCGGTCGTATCCTGATACGTGTTATCGGTGACGGGCACTTCCTCGGCATCGCCGCCAAATATATTGGTCGTTTTGTATAATAAGAACGCCAGTGCTGCAATACAGACCACAACAATGCCAATCGTTACATAATCTAATCTGGACATAGTGTTTTTGGTTTTGTTTATAAAATTAGAAGCTGGAAAATTAGTTCATTTTCACGGAATAAAAATCATTTGAACGGACGCGCCATGAAATTTCCTACTTTTCTAAACGATTGAATCGGCTTTTTCATACAAATAAAATAGTTCAACCCCAAATTCGTATCTTTGATAGTATCAAATGAAGCCACCCTATGATATTACATTGAGTAAAAAAACACTTCAAACCACTGTTTTTGTTAACAAATCTACCTTTACCCGCAAAGATTATTTAGCCGTTTTTAAAGATATTTCTACCGCCACCGCCAATAGGGTGAAAAAAGGAATATACATAGGCTTGCTGGAGAAAATGCGGGAGAAGAATAGGACGGTTTATGTGGTGAAAGAATAAATTTTATAATAAAGGCTTGATAGATTGGGTGGGAAATATTAATTTGCTGTTTTATTTGATTATAATAATTTGTTAATTTTTTTTAAGCGTATATATTACACAATTGTAAATACAAAAATTGGTTGTAACATAAAACTCGAAAATGAATGAAAAAGATTTTAATTATGCTTTTTATGATTAAATCAATGTTTTTTAGTTCAGAGAAAACATTTGGGCAGAATAATTTTGCTTATTCTTATTGGACTATTGATTCTTTGAAAATTGAAGTTCAAAAAGAAATCAAAAAAGAATATGATCCGAGAGACCTAATTTTGCTCGAATATATGTATGACAATGGACGATATCAAGAAGATCATAAAATATGGATTTGGAGAAATGATAAGATAGAATACTTTACAATTTTGGAGGGATTAGAAAAAACAAAAAGAATTGATACAATCAGCAATTTGAATTTCATCCAATTTTATATAGACAATGAGCTGGCTTCGGAAGAACATTATTTACAATCTGTAGTTTCACATGATTTTGGATACTATTTGCAAATTACGATAGACGGTAGAACTAAAAATGGCTATATTAGAGATATTAGACGAGGAATAGATAATTTTAAACACTATTCTGAAGAAGAACTTAAACTAATTAAAGAGGAAGAGGAAAGCAAAAATCCATTAATAAAGTGGATCAACTTAATTGATAAATTTTATAAGAACAATGTATTGAATTAATAAAGAATGCTACAGCCAGATACGCTGCACGTCTTCTGTCCGTTTTTATCAATTTTCATCACCGCGAATGTTTCCTTACCAGACAATTTTTGTAGTTTTATTTTCGTAAAAATGGAAAGGGAAACTTAAAGCAGCAGAATTGGGTTGAAAATAAAAATTATAAAAACATGGCAGCACCATTAAATATGCCTTTGAATAATGCTCAATTGGAGCTACTGAAACTCTTTTCAAGGGATTTGGAGGAGGCGGATTTGTTGGAGATAAAAAGATTGATCGTGAAATACCTTGCCGATAAAGTAACTAAAATGGCGGATGAACTATGGGAAGAAAAAGGGTGGACAAATGATGATATGAACAATTTATTGAATACACACGAAAGAACGCCTTATCATCCTACAAACGGAATGAATTCATGAAGATTGTATTGGATACAAATGTATTGCTGGTATCATTTTCTCGAAAATCGGAGTTCAGAATAATATTTGATGCTTTTTTGAAAGAAGAAATTACGCTTTGCGTTACAACGGATATCCTTGTTGAATATGAAGAAATAATTGGAAAACACATGGGGTACGAAATCGCTTCCAATGTTTTGCAACTCATTGAAAATGCGCCAAATACGGAATTTGTTGTCCGATATTATAAATGGGATATAATAAAAGAAGATCCCGATGATAACAAATTTGTGGATTGTGCAATCGCATCAAATGCTAAATATTTAGTGAGTGATGATAGGCATTTTAATATTTTAAAAAACATAGAATTTCCAAAAGTAGAAGTATTGACCGCTGGCGCATTCAAAGAAGAGTTAATGTACAAAAAAGAAAATGAATATTAACAATCGTTGTAAAAACTTGTCCTTATTTACTTTTCACTAATCAATATACCTTCTCACCAAATCCCCATACGCATCAATTCGTCTATCTCTAAAAAAAGGCCAAATGCGCCGCACATCTTCCGTTCGTTGTTTATCAATTTCTATTACTGTAAACGTTTCTTCTTCAATCGGTGCTTGAAATAAAAGCTCGCCTTGCGGACCTGCTACAAAACTTTGCCCCCAGAATTGGATGCCGCCGGTCACGCTCGTCCAGTCTTTTTCGTAGCCGGTGCGGTTCACGGCGATTACAGGTAAGCCATTTGCCACGGCGTGTCCGCGCTGACTGATTTGCCACGCCCCAAATTGTCGGTCTTTTTCCGCTTGTTCATCCGTGCTTTCCCAGCCGATGGCGGTCGGATAAATGAGCATTTCCGCGCCTGCCAGTGCCATCAAGCGTGCTCCTTCGGGATACCATTGGTCCCAACAAACCAACACGCCGAGTTTGCCAACGGAAGTATGGGCAGGTTTAAAACCTAAATCACCGGGCGTGAAGTAGAATTTTTCGTAATAAGCGGGGTCATCCGGGATGTGCATTTTGCGATATTTGCCAACGATGGAGCCATCTTTTTCAAAAATAACTGCTGTATTGTGATAAATGCCTGGCGCGCGTTTTTCAAACAAAGAAGTGACTAAAACGATGCCGTGTTCTTTGGCGGCATTTGCAAAAATATCAGAAGACGGTCCGGGAATCGGCTCGGCAAGGTCAAACATACACGTATCTTCTGCTTGGCAAAAGTAAATGCCGGTGTGCAATTCTTGTAATACGACGAGTTCCGCGCCTTGTGCCACGCAAGATTTGATACCTTCGAGGCTTTTGGCAATGTTGGTGGCTTTGTCTTCAACGTTTTTTTGTTGGACGATTCCTACTTTCAGCTTCGTTTCAAGTTCCATATTTCAAGTTCAAAATTCGTGGAGAAGGTTTAGTTTCGCTCTAACTTATTCACTCGTTCCATTATTTTACTAATATCTCAATATCATAATATCCCAACTGGATATTGCATGGTCACGCAATGCAGCGACCCATGTTGCAAAATAAGCGGGCTGCAATCTATTCCTATAACGGTTCGGTTGGGGAAACAGTTCGTCAATTGGGCTAAAGCTTGCGCATCTTCTGGAACATTATAAGTAGGCACTAAAACGGCTTGGTTGATAATCAGGAAATTAGCGTAAGTGGCTGGTAATCTGTAACCTGCGTTCGCGTAAATGGCACTGGGCATGGGCAGCGGAACAAGATTGTACGGCACTCCATTCAATTGGCGGAAAGTCTGTAATTCTTGTTGCATTTTTTGTAATGCTTCATAATGTTCATCATTAATATCATTACATTGCACATAAGCAATGGTATTTTCATTACAAAAACGAGCCAATGTATCAATGTGCGCGTCGGTATCGTCGCCGAGTAAGTGTCCATGTTGCAACCAGAGTACGCGTTCTAAACCAAATAATGATTTTAATTTTTCTTCAATTTCAACCTGACTCAGATGTGGATTTCGATTGGGAGACAGCATACATTGAGTCGTAGTGAGGAGCGTTCCGTGTCCGTCCGATTCGATGGCGCCACCTTCCAATACCATGCCGCCATGTTGAATTACAGTATTTTTAAAAATACCTTTTTCAAGTAGTTGACGAGTAATCAAGTTATCTTTATCGGCTGCAAATTTCAAACCCCAACCGTTGAAAACAAAGTCCAAAATAATGGGTTTTTTATTTTCAAAAATCGTGATACCGCCGTGGTCGCGCGCCCAAGTGTCGTTGGAGGGGATTTCTACCAGTATTAGATTTTGTTGATTGGCATTTTTTAAAAGCGATTTTACCAACGTCGAATCGGCACAAACGACCAGCACTTTTTCGTACCGACTTACGATTTCAATGGCTTCCACGAAGCAAGGCGTCACAATGTCCAACACGTCCGCCCAGTCGGAATTTTGGTGTGGAAAGGTAAATTGGATAGCACTTTGCGGCTCCCATTCAGCAGGTAAACGACGATTCATACCACAAAGATAAAGAGACTTAGGGACTGGAAGACCAAGAGATAGCAGAGAAGTTTAAAATAAAATTGTTGGATAGCCGAATGGTTTTTTATATTTAAGGATGGATTTTGGGTATTTGGTACTGGGTACTGGGTACTTCGTACACCCGCTATTTTGAAGTTGTCTATTGTCTAAAGTCTATCGTCTAATATCTAAAAAAAGAGATATGTTTGAAAAATTATTACCTTATGATGCGGCGTATTTGATTTTGGGCGATTATATTCAGTATTATCACCAATTTAAACGCATTACTAAGCGGGCGAAGATTCGGTTTGAATACCGCGACTGGCAGGGGATTCAGGAGGATGCACGCGAGCGGGTGACGCTTTACCGCGATAACGTGGGCGACACGACGGAAAAGTTGAAGGCTTTCCTCGGAGAGCGAGCGGCAGACCGCGATATGTGGCGGGAGATGAAGCAGATGTATCTGGATGAAATCCTGAATTTCAACACTCGAAACATTGCGGAAACGTATTATAACTCTGTTTTCCGGCATAGCCACAAGGGCTTGAGTGCGGATGAAGAACTCATGTTTGTGCACGCAACGGGTTCGTACCGAGAGTTCAAATCTATGATACCTATTTTTCATACGTTTGTGGTGGCGCAGCCGATTGAGACGACTATTCGGCAGATTTTTGCTTGTTATACTTTTGATGCGCCATTTGAAAACCTCGACCGAGACATTACATACGCAGCAGAAACATTACAAAAAAAGCTGGATTCGGAACATAAAACGCTGCGAAGCGCTCGGATTGAAATGTTGAAATCAGTTTTTTTTAGAAATAAAGGTGCGTATTTGGTAGGTCGTTTGTGTCTGGATGATAAAAATTATCCCTTTGTATTGCCCTTACTAAATGAAGAAAATGGGATTTACGTAGATGCGCTACTCACGGAGTTTAATGATGTAAGCTCCATATTTAGTTATAATCGCTCTTATTTTTTGGTGGATACCGATATTGCCAGTGAGATGGTAGATTTTTTAATAACGATTTTACCGTTTAAAAATTTAAGTGAATTATATAATTCTATTGGTTTTGTGAAGCATGGAAAGACCGTATTATATCGTGATTTTCTGCGGTATTTGGCAAAGTCGGAAGATAAATTTGTGTTTGCGCCGGGTATAAAAGGCATGGTAATGAGTGTATTTACATTACATTCGTATAATATGGTGTTTAAAGTGATTAAAGACCATTTTCCGCCGCCGAAAAATGTGAGTGAACCGGAAGTACGGCAGAAATATGAACTGGTTTCGCTGCACGACCGCGTAGGGCGCATGGCGGATAGTCACATGTTTGAAAATTTTGTGGTGGATGTAGAACGTTTTTCGGAGGATTTGATAGAAGAACTCTTGCGGGACGCGCCTTCCAAAGTGCGCATTCACAATGGGCAGATTGAAATTAGGCATTTGTACATTGAAAAAAAGATGACGCCGCTTAATTTATTTTTGGAGAAAGCCTCGCCGCAAGATGCCGAGTTGGTGATAGATGATTATGGAAAAGCCATTAAACAATTAGCTGCTGTAAATATTTTTCCGGGCGATATGTTGTTGAAAAACTTTGGCGTGACGCGATTAAAATCAGTCGTTTTTTATGATTATGATGAAATATGTTTCTTGACAGAATGTAACTTTCGTAAAATTCCATTACCACGTGATTATGACGATGAAATGTCGGGCGAACCTTGGTATTCTGTGGGTCCGAATGATGTTTTTCCAGAAGAATTCACAAAGTTTTTAATTGGCAGAAGTGATATTAAAGAAATATTTTTTCGATTACATCAAGATTTGTATGATGCCACATTTTGGAAAAATCGCCAGCAGCAGTTGCTTCGCGGCGAAATCGTAGATGTATTTCCGTATCATAAGAAATTGCGTTTTAGAAACGTTTATGCACCGATAATGGAGGATGGGAAGATTGGAGGATAGGAATTATAAGTACGTTATTACTTGAATATAAAATTTGAAATTTGCAATCTGAAACTAAGAAACGAATTTATGTAGCTGCTACGAGCCAGCATGTTGGTAAAACGACTTGTACTTTGGGCATCTTTTCGGTGCTGCGCGAACGTGGGTATAATGTGGGCTATTGCAAACCCGTGGGGCAAGAATTTGTGGATTTGGGCGATTTGAAAGTGGATAAAGACGCGCTGCTTTTTTCCAGAATGATGGGTTTTGAATTGTCAGCGGAGACGCACAGTCCGGTCATCGTTGGTAGTGGTTTGACGACGGCATATCTGGAAAATCCGAGTGGTTTTAATTTTCGGGAGCGTATTTTAAAAGCGGCGGAAGTACTTGATAGTCAGCATGATGTGGTCGTGTATGAAGGCACAGGACATCCGGGCGTGGGCAGCGTGATTGATATGTCAAATGCAGATGTGGCAAAGGCACTTGGCGCGTCGGTTATCATGGTGGTGGAAGGCGGCATCGGCAGCACGATAGATGAGTTGAATGTGAATGCGGCGTTGTTTCGGGAGCAGGGTGTACCCATTTCGGGTGTGATTATCAATAAAGTGCAAATAGAAAAGATGGATAAAGTGCGCACTTATGTGGGCAAAAAACTAAATAAGTGGGGTATTCCATTACTTGGGATGTTGCCATTTGATAAAAATTTGACGTATCCTATCATGGAAATTATTCGACAGGCAGTGAAGGGACGTATTGTGTTTAATGAAGATTCATTTGATAATTGGGTAGAAAATATCGTGTCGGGCGCGCTGGTGGAACGGCGCGAGATTGAAAATTTTAATCGCTTATTACTCATTGTAAGCAACTCCCGGCTCGACCACGCCATTGAAGTACTAGAAGAAATGACCGAGGAACATCAACTCAACGGCTCTCCATTGGCAGGTATTATCGTCAATGGCGTTGCTGATTTTGTACCTCGGTTTTTAGAACATTTCAAACGAAAAGATTACATCGAAAAATATAAAATTCCCGTTATTTCTACTACGCTCGACACGTATGGTGCCGCTTTGAAAATCAATCGAATAGAAGTAAAAATTCATTTGCGCACCTTATGGAAGGCGGAAAGAGCGATAAAAATGATACGGGAATATGTGGATTTGGATGGGTTGTGAATTTTAATTTTAGAATTAGCTTGATTACAACTTTTCCAAGTAAATACTATCTTTTTCAGGATTTTCTAATCGGATTGTTTTGTAGCCTGTCTTTGAAAATTCCACAACGATGTCTAGACAATCGGGAATACAGCCTCCAAAGTTATTACAAACAGCATAAGTTTCCGAACTATCCGTATACAATTGCTCAGAGCCTGTAATTACTTTACAAAGGACACTATCAAGCAATTTTTTATCAGTAACATCAAGAATAACGCCCTCGGCGCAACTGTAACCTTCGCAGCCAATAAATAAAATATAATAGCTTATCAGAAGAGTAAAATAAATAAATTTCCTTTTCATGATATTCTTTTCCTCTCAATATTAAATATTTCCTATATTTATTGTCTCTATTGCTTTCGCCACCATCTCCTTTAACACTTCTACCTTTACATCTTCCAGTTTATTGATATACAAACAGCCTTTTCCAGCCTTGTATTTCCCGAGTTGTTTTAGTAATTCCTCTTGTTGCACGAGTCCGCCGGTGAGGTAGAGCGTGAGGTTTTGCTTGCGTGGCGAGAAGCCCACAATGAACGTATCGCCTTCGTGTCCGCTGTCATATTTGTAATGATAATCACCGAATCCGACGATGCTCGCGCCCCACATTTTGGGTTCGGCTTGCGTCACTTCCTGCATGATTTCGAGTACCGTGTAACAATCTTCACGTCGCTGTTTATCCTCCAGACGGTCAAGGAATTTTTTGACAATCAACTCATTAGGTTTGGTTTTCAATTCTGCCATGATAGAATTTTTTGTTTTATCAAATTTACAATAATTTCCCTATAACCGATATGGTTCTAGATACCAAAATTATCTATCTTCACCAGCGAAAATTCGCT
>CAZJXN010000108.1:0-18165 GCA_964549655.1 uncultured Saprospiraceae bacterium | reverse complement strand
CTGCATTCGGGTCTTCCCAACGGCTAAAAATACTCGCACCATATCCCGCAAAATCTACCCGTTCGAGCGGCACTTTTGGAAAGGTGGTAAAAAACACGTTGTTGAAAATAGTGTGAACCGGTCCATTCACTTCTCCCAGCATACTGATTTGAATATTTCCATTGGAAGAAGAGGGCGTAGTGGTTTGATACGTCGCGCCAGGAAAAGACGGCGAGGCAGTCGCTTGCGGCGGCTTGAAACCACCCGGAATAACCTGAATCGGCAGATTGCTGATATGAGAAACGGCTTGCACTTGCAGACCGCCATTCAGCCCTTTGGAGGTAAAAATCGGTTGATTCAAACCCAGCGTTGCCCAAGTATCTTGCAATGCTAAAGGCGTGCGTTGTTTGAATTTTGCGGCGGCTACGATTCCGAAAGGCAACGTAAATCGCGCGGCGGCTTCCCCTTTTTGCTGTTGGAAAGTATTGACTAAATGATTGGTCACTTCCCTTGGCGCGACCGGTACTAAGGCTACACTTTGCGAACCAATCAAAGTCGCCCAGCCATCATCCTGGTAGCGTACTTCCGGTTTAACATTGGGTTCCAGCACATTTGGATTACCAATATTTTTCACGGGTTCCCACTGGTGTTGCGGCAGCAGAAAAGCACGAACGCGATTGGCGGGTAGTACCACATCCAAGCCCTCTATTTGTACCGGAGACAAAGGTTTATTCGGATTATTCGGGTCAGCGCGTAAATTAAAATCAATGCCCACGCCCCAGCGGTCGGCATTGCTGGATACATCAAGCAGGCAAGTCGTTTCAAAATTATTGATAACGCGCAACTGGGAAGGCTCCACATTTCGCCGGAAAAAAGTGTCCAAAGCATTGAATGCCGGGCGATTCAGGTTGCGTTCGTTGTTATCGTAAGGCGCAATATTGCCGCGTAGATTTTGAAATGGATAAATAGCATCGGATTCCCGTTGTTCCAGTTTGAAGGATAATATTGCTTGGTCGGGCGTGTCCCAATTCATGCTACAACGGATGTATTGTCTGCCTATTACCACGTCTTGCTGGCGCGAAGAAGGCGGCAGAAAGTTGGTTACATACGGGTCGGGCAGGGTCGGCATTGCAAAATTAATGGGCAAATCCACGATCCACTGTCCGCTTTTTAATGCCGTTTCATTTTCCAGTTTTCCGCGTAGCAAGATGTAATCCACGGGTAGCACTTTGAAAAGGGCATTATGCAATGCGATGGAAAAAGCAGGCGGTAGGTTTTCGTGGTTTTCTTGTCGCCACGTGTTTATGATTTGGCTTTCGCCCAAGATGACGCTTCGTTCGCCTTGCTTGTCGCTGAGGATAATCGCGGTTTGCGTAGTTTCTATTTTCAGCCGCATTCCGTCCGTTGCAACGGGCTTTTCGATATTTGCGGAAGCTGCGCCTTTGGTAGAAAGAAGCTCGTGTCCTTCCTGCAAACTGATGTAATAAATTGGTGTCGTTTGATTATAGCGAAATTGAATTTCCGAGCGCACTTTTTGCTCCCGCACCAAGATATCTTCTTCCCAGAGTTGAAAACGTTGTTCCATGAAAGGATTACCAACCATCGTTCCAACCAGCGAAATCGAACCATTTTCAACCAGCCACCGCTGTTTGGAAACGGTCAAAGTACCACTTTTCAAACCTGACCAACGCATTTGTATTTCTCCTGCAACTTCCATAAAAATGCCGCCAGGACCTTTCGAGTCACCTATTTCATTCGTATCCATTTGTACCACCGGTAATGCCCAACCTGCGGCGACGATTTTGGAAAGTCCACTCAAATTCACCAAGCTGGAACGGCAATCCGTTATAGCAAATTCAGGCGTTTCTGGTAAATATGGAATCACTAAGCGACTATAATCTTTATGAAAATACGCAGGATTATTACTTCTGATGTAATGATAAGTAGCGCCATATAAAGTAGCAAATAATTCACCCGCTTCGCGCACGGTGGCTTTTCCATTCGCAAAATCAAAGGTGACGCGCTCTGGAAATTTCAATTGCATCAAAGCGGCATCTATTCCGGTTGCTTCCTGGTGGTCGTTTGCGGCTGGAATATCCAATTCTAAGGTCAGGCTAAAGCTGGTCGCAGTGTCTATCGTTAAATCCAATCCGCGTGCTTGGGGCAGGCGATTGAAAGTCAGCACGCCACTTTTATATTTTAAATGCGAAAACAAATTGGCAGCTTGAGCGGCATCAAAGGCGCGTACCGCGATGAGCACACTGCCGCCCGTTTGCATATTATAGGTCAATTGAGCCGGAATACTCGCGCTCGCCGTTGGCAATAAAAACGCGAGGATAGGCGAAGTATTTCCCGCTTGTAAAACACGAATGGGCTGATTGAAACGGAATAATTCAAATGAAGTAGAGATTTTATCAGCATTGACGAAGGGACCAAGTGTAATCGTAGGTTCAACACCCGCTGCCCAAAGCGCTACATTTTCTCCAAAAGGAACTTCAATGGAAGGCGCGTCGCGGCGCATCAAGCGCCAGGATGCGGGATTGGCGGCATTGGAAGGTTGCTTGGTTCTTTCTAAAAAGGCTTCTGATTTTACACGCACTAAAGAGAAAGGAAAAGTGGGTGGGTCTGCGCCTCGCTCGGTAGTATCCTCTTGGGCGGAATCAATTCCCAAATGGGTTTTTAAATCTTGTAAATCTTCGGCGGCGATGTACGTGCCGGGTTGGAGTTGGGAGATTAAAGCTGTGATTTGCTGATGCGGCGTGCTTTTTTCCATAAGTTTGGGTTTTGGGAATATAAAATCATTTAATAGTACCTTTGATAAGTTTGGCACATTTTGGAAATGCGTCAAACTGGATATATGCGCCATGCTGGGCACGAAAAGTACGACGGTATTGTGTAAGCGTGTTTTTTGAAATTGCCTTACAAAGCTTGATTTACTAATACTGCGAAGCGTTGGAGATATGATTTGCTATTTAGAACGAGTAAGATAGACTTTTCTTATGCAGAAAAAAATAAATGCATAAATAATTTTTCAACGATAGCCATTTATTAAAATAAAAAAACCTTGTAATCGAATGATATACAAGGTTTTAAATTGATTTTGGTGACCCCGACAGGATTTGAACCTGTGACCTACGGATTAGAAGTCAGTTGCTCTATCCACTGAGCTACGGGGCCAAGAAATGTTATCTGTGAAACGTTATTTGTAATTGGTTAAGGGTGATTAGGGATTAGTTATTGGTGATTGGTGACTCGTTATTGGTAACATGTAATACGGGAAATCACAAATCCCATTTCACCACTCCCTATTCACGACTCCCAAATTACAATTCCCGTACCCCAAAAGTACGTTTCGTTTTTGGCAGTGCAAATGTAGGATTTTTTCCTGTGTAAAGCAACCGGGAAATTTTAAAATTGGTTCCGCTTTTGAATGTGCAACTTTTGTGCGATTTTGCGGTTGAAATTTAATTTGTACCTTGATAGAAAAATTAATACTTGTTCTACTTGTTTATTCGCTTTCCGAGGGCGAGTAAACGTTTGATGGAATGCTCCCTGATTTTTTGTATTAGTCTGCCTTTAAAAAGTAATAATTACTGTAATAGTCACTCCAATTTTACATTGGACTTATACCTATTGTACCATGAACATTCAACTGCTACCACTGCTGCGCCGCAAGCGCTTTTACGTTTCGCTGGCTTTTGTCGGATTTTTGTTTTTCTCGTATGATTTTTTTAAACTCCGATTCCCGGACGGTGATTTTATTAAAGCATTAGCAACCAACGCATTCCATTACAAAGCGCATATTCATTATTACAAAACGCCCAAACGCTCCCTTCGCTACGTCGAAATCGGAAATGACTCGCTTCCCTTAATCGTGTTTATTCACGGCGCGCCAAGCTCTTCTTACTTTTGGGATAAAATGCTCAAAGACAGTCTGTTACTAAAAAATGCGAAGTTATTGGCAGTAGACCGTCCCGGTTATGGATATTCCGGTTATGGCAATCCAGAAATTTCAGTGAAGGAACAAGCGCGGCTCATCTCCGGTATTTTAAAAAAACAGCGAGTCGTACATCCCAAAATTATTATACATGGTTCGTCATACGGCGGTACAGTGGCGGCGCGGCTCGCAATGGATTATCCTGACCTTGTAGATGGGTTATTGTTGCAATCGGCATCGCTCGCGCCGGGCGAGGAGAAGACATATCCGATTTCATATTACACCGTTCATTGGGCAGTGGAGTGGTTGATTCCAGGTTCTTTGAAGGTAGCCAATCATGAAAAATTATCACATCGTGTACAGTTAGAATTAATGCGCCCATTATGGAATCATATTATTTGTCCGACGATTGTTTTGCAAGGCGGTGCTGATAAATTAATTTATCCGATTAATGCGGAATATGCAAAGCGAATGTTGACGAAAGCCCGCTCGGTGGATTTGATTATGGTAAAAAATAGCGCACACGACCTGATATGGACGCGCCGTGAGTTGCTCGTCGCTTCGCTACTCAAATTATTGGGCAAAACGCATCCTGATCTTTATACTTTTAACCGGTGATATTGTAAACATTACGTGCTTTTTCAAGTTGTGTATCAAAGTTTTAAAGAGCGTAAAAACGGAAAGCACATGAGCGACATTAAAATCGAACCGAGTTGGAAAGCGGTGTTAGAAAGTGAATTTGATCAGCCGTATTTTCAAAGTATCGCCACGTTTTTACGGAAGGAAAAAGAAGAAGGAAAGACGATTTACCCGCCCGGTTCGCTCATTTTTAATGCGTTCAATAGCACGCCATTCGAGCAAGTGAAAGTGGTCATTTTAGGTCAAGACCCATACCACAATCCCGGCGAAGCGATGGGTTTGTCGTTCTCCGTTCCAAAAGGGAAACGCATTCCACCGTCCTTACAAAATATCTATAAAGAATTACATACTGATCTTGATATCCCGATTCCTACTCATGGCGACCTTACTGCTTGGGCAAATCAAGGTGTTTTTTTATTAAATGCAATGTTGACGGTTGAGCAAAATAAACCACAATCCCACCAAAAAATTGGCTGGCAACTCTTTACAGATGCGGTTATTCGGAAGCTCTCTGAGTCACGCGAACACTTGGTCTTCATGTTGTGGGGCAGTTTTGCACACAAAAAATCGGAGTTGATTGATACCATGAAACATTTGGTACTTAAAGCTGCACATCCATCGCCATTGGCGCGCGGTGCGTTTTTTGGCAGTAAACAATTTTCTCAAGCGAATGAATATTTGAAGGCAAACGGGGAGCCACTTATTGATTGGCAATTATAAAGCAGTGGAAAGGCAATCGTGGTGATTCCAATAAAAAGCGACTGCCCTTACATAAAGGGCAGTCGCTGTCAAATCTACTTTGAGCTTCTCTTATTTAATTTTTACAATTTTCAAGTCCTGTGTGAATTCTTGATCGTAAGAAATGCGAACGTGGTACATACCTGTTTGCATATCCGTCAAATCAAGCGTCGTCTTTTCCGTGTAGCCATCGAGCACCCAACGCTTGGCAAGGATACCTGCGTTATCAAACATTTCGATGGTAATGTGTTCTACGTTATCAAATTCCAGTAAGTTGATGTTGATGTAGTCGGTAGCTGGGTTCGGGTAAGCTGCTATTAAACTGGCTTGATTGGAGCCGCCTGATAGACCAGTACAATTTACCGCTGTAAACCGAAGTCCTACTACATCCAATGCTGCGCAGATGTCGCCGCCGCCCTGACGCAATAGTGCATTGATTTCCCCTGCCGTTGTTATTCCAAATTCGATATCATCTAAATCCAATGTACTTGGATTGTATACCAATGTATGGATTCGGTAATTGCCGGCAGTTCTCACTCCAAATACCGGGATGTTGTTCACATCCTGAATAATCAAGCTGTTGCCAGAAGTAAGTACGTAAGCAATTTTGTAACCTGCCGGTGCAATTGAACGGGAGATGACAGTAGCTTGTAGGAAAGCCGCAGTGTTGCCAACGATGCACACACCGCTGTTTCCAAAACGGGTGTAGCCCAGCGTACCGGCTTGTGCGCCACAACCACAATCTCTTACCTCAAATCTTGCGCCAAACGTATCCAATGCAGCGCAAATGCTTCCGCCACCCTGAATGAGTCTTGCATTGAGTTGTAAGAGCCTGGTTACGCCTAAATCAATCATACCCAAGTTCAGCGTATTCGCGTTGTATACTAGTGTGTGAATGCTGTAACGTCCGGTCTCATCCACTGTAAATGAAGGAGTATTACTGATTGCTTCGATAATTGGATTAAAACCAATACCGGAGGCAAGAATGTAAACCACCTGATAACCGGCTGGTGCAACCGGTGCTTTTATTACTTGTGGAGTGAGCGTTGCCTCATAATTATTGGTAACGCATCTGCCCTTTATAGCTCGATTTACTTCACCGGCACTTACGGTTCTACAATCCACAGGAGGAGCAGTTCCAACTGTAATTCTAACGCTTGCCGTATCTGTAGCGCCACTGCTGTCTCTTACTGTCAAAATTACAGTATACGTTCCAGCCGTATTGTAAGTAGTAGAAGTCGTTACACCAGTACCCATTTGACCATTGCCAAAGTTCCAAGCATAACTTGCTATTCTACCGGTAGAGGTAGAAGCATTGAAATTCACGGTCAAAGGTGCTGTACCAGAAGTTGGCGTAGCTGTGAAGCGAGCATCCAACACCCGAGGAGCAACCGAATCTCTTACGGTAATCGTAATGGCAGCCGTATCAATAGCGCCGTCATTGTCTCGCACGGTTAGAATGGCACGATACGTTCCATTAGTCGTGTAAGTGGTAGAAGCGGTGATGCCCGTAGCAGTTTGACCATTACCAAAATTCCAAGAATAGCTTACGATGCTACCATCAGAATCTCTGGATTGAGCCGCGCTGAAGTTCACCGTCAGTGGTGCTGTACCCGTAGTTGGATTCGCTACAATACTTGCCAGCGGTACTTGATTCACGCGCACTTGCGTACCGTCAATTGCTGCATCCAACAAGTCAATTGCCAATTGCAATACTTCTGCTTCCGTAGCAACACCGTTGTTGGTTTGTACAACAACGCCAATCTTGGCTTCAATGCTATACAAGGCCACAGAGACATAATTGATATCGCCAATGTGCCCAATAAATGGTAATTGTACCCCATCAATATTCAACTCGAAGCGCTCAATCCCTTTACCATACTGTCTGCTCAGGCGACCGCTGATGTTCATAAACGTCAGCATTTCCTGTAAGCTGGTGCTGTCTAAAATTTCACCTTCTGCCAATGCTTGCAAGAATTGCAACAATTGTGTTGGTGTACCGTAGATGTTACCTGCAAAGCTCGCACCGGTGAAGATGGATGTATTCGGCAACAATTGTTGTGGGAAACCTGTCCCAAAAACATCATCAAATAATGGAGCCAAATTAGTTGGGTCAATGGTATCGCGTTGGTAAAAATCAATGCCCGAATTGGTCAGTCCAGCTGGAGCTAATACTAAGCTATCCAAGCTTTGCTGTAAAGACGAACCGCCATTCGCAGCATCCAATACCAAACCTAACACCAAGAAGTTCGTATTTGCATAACGGAACGTGCCCGGTGCAGAAGGCGTACCTACAAACAATTGCGTGAGTTCAGCCGGTGTGAATGCGCGTGTTACGTCGAACAGAATCGTTCTCAAATAAGAAGAGTCATTCGAGAATTCATCCAAACCACTGGTGTGCATCAATAACTGGCGAACTGTAATCGTGCCTGGCACATTTGTCAGCGAGCTTGTGTTGAAATAAGTGCTAATTGGTGCATCCAGATTCAATCGTCCACGTTCTTTGAGTTTGAAAGCCAACGTTGCCAAAAGCGTCTGCGTGATATCAGAAGCGCCTAAGCGATACGTAGAATCCAATGCAATAGCTGGAGTCGCTTGACCCGTTACTACCGTGATGATGTTACCGTTGCTGTCAATGACCGCAGCACTTACACCACCAAATTTCAAACCAGAAACATCCGTGATGTCGGTCGCATCAATGATCGTTTGCAATGTATCGCTCAAGCTATTTCCGCCACCGCCGGTTGTATCTCGTGGTGTTACGGTAATAGTTGCAGTTGCGGTATCTTTTGCGCCTCCATTGTCTGTTACGATTAATCGTGCAGTGTAAGTTCCATCCGTATTATACACCGTAGAAGTGGTGACACCTGTGCCTGTCTGACCGTTGCCAAAATTCCAGGCATAGCTTGCGATGCTACCCAACGAATCAGTCGAAGCGGATGCATTGAAGTTTACAGTGAGCGGTGCCGTGCCAGATGTTGGTGTAGCTGTGAAGCTTGCTACTGGCGGACGATTTGTCACTGCTGTATCTCCCCTCACTGTAATCACTACACTTGCAGTGTCAGAAAGACCTAAGCTATCCGTTACTGTCAAAATAACCGTGTACACGCCCGCAGAATCGAACGTATTTGCAGTGATCTGACCTGTTCCAGTGCTGCCGTCGCCAAAATCCCAAGCATAGCTTACAATTCTACCCAACGAATCCGTTGAAGCGGACGCATTGAAAAATACAGCCAGCGGTGCGGTGCCAGAAGTTGGCGTTGCCGTGAAATTTGCCACTGGTGGACGGTTCGCTACGGTATCGCGTCGTGTCACGGTGATAACTGCACTTGCTGTATCCGTAAGTCCTAAGCTATCGGTTACCGTTAAAATTACCGTGAAAGTTCCAGCCGTGGTGTAAGTGGTAGAAGTGGTGACACCCGTACCCGTTTGACCATTGCCAAAGTTCCAGGCATACGTTACAATTCTACCCAATGAATCCGTTGAAGTGGACGCATTGAAATTCACCAGCAACGGTGCAGTGCCAGTAGTTGGCGTTGCTGTGAATCTTGCGATTGGTGCTTGATTTACAACCGTGGTATCCCGACGACCAAACATGATGCGATTATCCTGCGCGGCAGGCGTTTCTGGCTCATTGTAAGGTGTGGTGCGGAAATTGCTAAACAAATATTCTGCGAAAGCATCCTGTTCAGAACCCGGTGCTGCAAAGGTAGCATTGCCCGGCGTTGTGATAGCCGTCGTCAATTCTACGCGGTTGCTTGCTAATCGGTTGAAAGGATAGCCATCGCCCCCGTCTGCTAAGAAATTCAACGTAACGACGCGAATGTTGCGGCTTGTGTCTTCCACTGCCACGCCATTGCGCACAAACGTATCAATTGGTTGGTCATTAGTATTCAACAAGAACACATCTACGATTCTAGAACCAACTGCACGTGTTGTATCAAATACAAACTTGATACCACTCACTTGCGGGAAGCGTCCTGGTGTGTTGCCGGCGCGGGTGTCGGCTACGCCGTGTTCTAAAATTTGAATCAATTCTCCCAAAGATACGGTGACAAGCGTCAAGGTATTATTGAAACGCAGGGAGTTTACAACGTCCAACTGCGAAATATCGCCCAATTGCTTGTTCGTTTCTGGATTTGCTTGCGGCGGACTTGGTACGTACACACCTGGCGAAGTTTCTACGATTTCACCGATAGAGGAACGAATACCACCACCGTTTTTGATAGAAACGATTACCGTAGAATCTACCTGACGCGCGATGGCTAAGTTTGCATCGGCGGTCAAGTCACCTAAGTTGGTTTGTTGTGTACGCACGAATTCTCTTCTACCTTCTAAGTAGAAATTGGTTCTGCCTAAGATATTGCGGTCTTGCGCCGTCACCAAAGAGTCAACAGCATTCGTCAAACGACGTACCAGTTCACCTTTGCCGTTGGTTCTGAACGCATTTGCACCGGCAATTCTGGCTACGTTTATAGAGTCTGTTGCAATAACGCCGTTAATCGTGTCACTCAAAGTGGTAGTAAGCAGTACACCTGCGGTGTTAAATCTTGCTACCAAGCGACCTACGTATGAATATTCGCCCGGTGTGCCGACGATGGCAACTGGATTGCCATTCGCATTCGTAGCAATAATCGGATAGTTTTCGGTTGCAACATCACCTGGACGCAAGCGGTCACCTGGCTGCGCGATTAAGGTTTCATTACCACCGGCAATGATAATGTCTACATTTCTCAACAAGCCAACCAATTGTCTTTCCAAAGAAAGCTGTTGCAAATGCGATACTAAAATCACTTTATTGATACCGCGTGTTGTAAATGAGTCAATATATGGCTGAATAATTGCTGCCAAAGCTGCCATATTGTTGGAATCAGGTCCGATTACCTCAACGTTGCCGTTAGAGGTGATAGCATCCAACAATTGTGTGGTAGCGCCTACTACCCCTACGCGCTGACCTGGGCTAACTTCTACGATGGTCGCAGGAGCCAGTTTAGGAGCAGTACGAGCCGCAGTCAAGTTGGTTGGCAAAGATTGGAAATCGGTATTTGGACGAATTTGATTCGTGTAAAGCGCATTCAAAGCTGGCTCTCCTCTGAAATCCAGGTTGCTGGACAAATAAGGGAACTGTGCGCCTAACCAACGTGCCGTACCCAATGCCGGTGGCGTTGGAATATCGGTGCGAATCACTTCGGCAAAAGCCGTCGGACCCGCGTCAAATTCGTGATTACCAACAGCCGAAGCGTCAAAGCCAATGATATTCATAATCGAGATATCAATGCGACCCGGTGCTTGTAGTAAGCCGGTTAAACCTGGCTGATTGAAGAAATCCTGATACACATCCCGCAGAACCGGAGCCAACGCAGCATCACCTGCCGCGTTAAAGAACGGTCCAGGAATGAAGTTATCACCAGCAGAAAGGATAATTGTATTCGGATAAGTGTCTTCTAAAGTGTCAATGATTGCTGCGAAATTCGGTGCATTTTCGATTGCATCTACGCCACCTTCCAAGTCAGAAGCATGGAGCAATTGCAAAACAAATGCACTGTCTGGTCTTACAATAACGGTGTCTCTCACTGTAATCACTGCACTTGCAGTGTCAGAAAGTCCTAAGCTATCCGTTACGGTCAAAATCACCGTGAGAGTACCGGCTGTATTATAAGTCGTAGAAGTGGTGACACCAGTACCAGTTGTACCGTTGCCAAAATTCCAAGCGTAGGTTACAATTCTACCCAATGAATCGGTGGAAGCCGAAGCATTAAAGTTTACCGTTAGTGGGCGCGTGCCAGATGTTGGAGTTACCGTAAAATTAGCGATTGGCGCGCGGTTGATAACCGTGTCTCTTACTGTAATCACAGCACTTGCTGTGTCAGTAAGACCTAAGCTATCCGTTACGGTCAAAATCACTGTGAAAGTACCGGCTGTGTTATAAGTGGTAGAAGTAGTTACACCCGTACCCGTTTGACCATTGCCAAAATTGTAAGAATAGGTCACGATTCTACCCAAAGAATCCCTTGAAGCAGAAGCGTTGAAGTTTACAGTCAGCGGTCTAACGCCAGAAGTTGGCGTTGCCGTGAAGCTGGCGATTGGTGCTATGTTGGTAGGCGTAGTGTCAATAACTACACTTGTACCGTCAATAGCTGCATTGAGCAGGGAAATTGCCAAGTCTAATACTTGCTGTTCTGTTGCAACACCGTTATTGGTAGAAACAACAACTCCAATATTAGCTTCGCGGCTATACAATGCGGCAGTCACATAGTTGATACCACCTACTACGCCGATGAACGGCAATTGTACACCATCAATATTCAAATTAAAAAGTTCGATACCACTGCCATAGCGAGCGCTCAAGCGACCCGTGGTATTTACGAAACGTATCATTTGCTGCAAACTGGAATCACTCAATACTTCCCCTTCTGCCAGTGCCTGCAAAAATTGCAGCAATTGCGTGGGTGTACCCAAAATATTACCAGCAAAACCTGCTCCTGTGAAAACAGAAGTATTCGGCGTTACCTGATTTGGAAAACCAGTTCCAAATACATCTCCAAATAAAGGTGCTAAGTCAGTCGGGTCGCCTGTTCCAGCTTGATAAAAATCAATCCCTGAATTGGTCAATCCTGCCGGTGCTAACACCAAGCTATCAAGACTTTGCTGTAAAGTAGAACCGCTATTTGCTGCGTCCAATACTAAGCCTAATACTAAGAAGTTCGTGTTAGAAAAACGGAACGTGCCCACAGCAGAAGGCGTACCTACGAACAGTTGCGTTAATTCCGCAGCTGTAAAATTGCGTGTTACATCAAAGAAAACCGTGCTGAGGTAAGTCGAATCGGTGGAGAAATCATCCAAACCGCTCGTCTGCGTCAACAACTGGCGCACGGTGATGGTGCCCGGCACATTTGTCAGCGTCGTTCCAGTCAGGTACGTGCTGATGGGTGCATCTAAATTCAACTGTCCAATTTCTTTTAATCGGAAAGCCAAAGTTGCCAACAGCGTTTGCGAAAATTCTGCTGCGCCAAAACGCAAGGTAGAATCTACGAGAATAGCTGGAGTCGCTTGACCCGTTACTACCGTAGTAATATTGCCAGCGCTGTCAATTACAGCAGCACTTACGCCACCGAAATTCAGACCGGAAACATTTGTAACCGTAGTTGTATCCAAGATAGCTTGCAAGGAATCACGTAAGCTGCCACCGCCACCAACTTGTGGGGTCACTGTGATGGTTGCCGTAGCCGTGTCTCTTGCGCCGAGACTATCTGCCACGATTAGAGTGATAGTGAAAGTACCAGCCGTGCCATACGTATTGGTAGCCGTTACACCAGTTGCGGTGTTGCCATCGCCAAAATTGTAGGAATAGCTCACAATTCTACCTAGTGAATCGGTAGAAGCAGAAGCATTCACAGTTACCGTCAGCGGTGCTGTGCCAGAAGTAGGCGTTACAGTGAAGCTTGCCACTGGTGCCGGATTGGTAGGTGTCGTTTGAGCAGGAACGATCACGATACTGACCGGACCATTGCCGACACTTGAAATCGTTCTTGTTACAGTGTTGGTAGCGGTGCTGATGATGCTCAAGGAGTTACCACCAGCATTTACGACTACAACTGAAGCGCCGTCAGGTGTAACTGCCAAATCTCTTGGAGTCAAACCTACTGCAACTGTTGTTACGATTGCGCCCGTTGCTACATTGATAACCGATACATTATTCTGTCCGTCGTTGATGACGTAGATGAATGCGCCATTCGGTGTCACTGCCAATGCAGTTGGGCGAGTCAAACCGGCAATCGTAGTAGACGTGCCAGCCGCTACATTTACAACAGCGATGTTGTTGTTGTTGAAACTGGATACGTAAGCTGTGCCCGTGCCGGGTAGAAACACAATATCTTGTGGTGCTTGACCTACAGTGATATTTGTACCTACTTGCGTCAATGGATTGACAGTGAAGCGTGCCAAGTTGCTCGAACCATTATTTACACTTATCAATTCGCCAGTCGCAGGATTGAAAGCAGCTGCCAATGGACCTACACCACTTGTCAAAAAACCAAATGTGCCAGGTGCCTGCGTGCTTGCAGTGTAAGGTGTAATCAAAGTCGTGAGTTGATCCACGGTATAAACGGTCGTGCCGTCCGCAGAATACACGACTTCCCGAAGTTCTGCTCCATCCGCTACTTGACTAATCACGGTGTTAGTAGCCGGATTGATAAACGAAACAGATGTTAAATTTACAGTAGCGATCTGGGAGCCATTAGGAGCAGCAGCGATTTTTACAGGCGTGCCTGTTACGTCAATAGAATCTATCAACAAGCCAGTTGCTAAATTCACCACCGTGACATTGCCACCTGTATTGTTGGCGATGTAGGCTGTCTGCCCCGTCGCCACGTTGATGCTCAAGAAGCAGAAAGCCACTGCGAACGCCAACAGGCTCTGACGCAGCTCCCTTGCTTTTGAACCAATATGTTTTATAAAACTTATCATTCTTTTTTCAATTTGTTGTTTAAAAAATCAAAATATTAATTTTGCAACGCTGGAGTCAGAATGTTCCGACGCGCCAAATACGTCCACGATGCCCAGAAGTCAGCGTCATTTGGACTAAATGCACCTCTATACGTCACTTTGTCGAAGAAAGCGCCACTGAATTGTGCCCCTGCAAAGTTTACAGCAGCTGTAGTTGTAGAACGAGGATCCAACAAACCACTGTTGTCGTTGCGGTTTACAGCTTGTATTGGGCAACCTTGTGACAATACGTTTGCGGAAGCATTGAAAATACCGGCTGCTACGTTACGCGCCAAGTTGAGTTGGTTGTTTTGTAGTGCGAAGTTCGGATTGGTGTTTGGCACCAAATTCGGAGAAGAGATATTGAAAGCAATCGTCGGGATAAACAAAGTACCACCACCGAAGTTGTTATTTTGAATTGCCAAGTTACCGGCATTCAATTGGGTGTTACTCGTTACAGGCTGACCGAATTCTAATTCTACCCGAACACCTGAGTTCGACTCACAGAAGATAGAATTGCGATAGCGACCACCTGCATTGTCCCGGAACAAGATAATTTCTGCTTCTCCTTGTGGCGCTGCGCCCTTGCCAATGTAAGTTGCATTGCTGA
Source organism: uncultured Saprospiraceae bacterium (assembly GCA_964549655.1). Taxonomy (GTDB): domain Bacteria; phylum Bacteroidota; class Bacteroidia; order Chitinophagales; family Saprospiraceae; genus JADJNW01. Next base: position 3,778 of record CAZJXN010000108.1, on the reverse strand, counting down.
TGTTTGGAATCGCAAATGGCGTACCGTTTTCTGGAGAAGTAGCACCGTCGTGTTCCCCTGCACGGTTCGAGCCGGCACGGTTGTCACCGATAGAGAGCCAGAATTGACCATTGAACGTAGAGCCTTGATCATAGTCAAAAGAGTCGTCGGCGCAGAAGGCTACCACTGCGTGTTTCACGTTAGCGGCACCACCAAACCACTCAATACCATCGTCGTCATTGGCATACACTTCCACGAAGTCAATAATCGTTCCGCTTCCGACGCCTCCTAAAGTCAAACCGTTAATCTCTTCGTTCGGAATCAGTTCTGCTCCGCCATGACGAATAGACACATACCGCACGATACCAGAGTTGTCTGCGTTGTTGTTGCCGCCGTACTGTCCAAGTGGGCTTCTGCTTTCCGGGATGCCTTCTACGAAAGCTACGATTCCGTTTGGCGTTTGACCACTGGAGGGAGAGTTTAAAATGCCATTACCCAAAACGATCAAGCCACCCCAAAGACCGCTCTGAAATTGAGTCAGGTCAAATGGGTTGTTTAAGCTGTCTGCTTCTGCCGTGAAAATAATAGGCTGTGCTGCTGTGCCATCTGCGATGATGCGTGCACCGCGCGCGATGATGAGTGCGCTGGCGTTGTCTGCATTCGTTGGGTCTGCCTTTCCTTTGATAACCGTACCGGGTTGAATGGTAAGGGTTACACCAGGTTGTACAAAAATAAAGCCGTCCAAACCGTAGATTTGGTTACTCGTCCAAGTCGTGTTCGTAGTGATATTGCTGTTTACAATTACAGTAGGTGCTTGCGCACAAATGGTACCAAAAGTAACGAGTGCCATTGCCAAAGCAAGGATCTCTTTCGTCAAAAACTTTTTCATAAATGATAAGGAATTTTGGTTAGTAAATGATTAATATTTAATTAATTGATTATTGTGAACAAAAAACAATTCTTTGTGTGTAATAATTTATATCATATTTTTAATAGCAAAAGAATAGCAGTCCAACGCATTGCATTCAATGGTTGGATCATTTCTCTCACTCCACTTATCACTCCTTTTGTAAATCAATGAGGTATTTACCACCTCATTTTTGTTGCACTCCTTTGGATAGATTTAAGATCTGAGACTATATTTTCAAATTAAAATATTAAATTAATATATTTATAAAGCATTGTTGATAAGATATTTGAGTAAAAAATTAGTGTTTTATACAGTTTGTGAACTTGTAAATATACTTGTAAAAGTCAGCAGCAATTCAGGTATAACGAAGCTCCAATCAGGTAACGAGGGAACAGCGATACGGCTTCCTTAATTGGTATAACATAACATTTTGTTGTAATCCCAAATTACAACAAAATGCTATACCATAGTAAATAGGAATATTAAGAAAACATTACTTTTATGTTTACTAACAGTTACGTTACCATCATAGTCGGGCTCTTTTGAAGGAGGGGGTTCCATATTGAAAATGAACTGCATTTAGCACGCCATCTCCAAAAATATACAACCCGGGTGAGGGTACTGGATAACCAACCATCCGTTCCCTATTCATTTCCGTATAGATGATAACCGGCTGCTCTGGCGTACCTTGCGCAAAGATTTTTCCACCTTTGGATACGATGAGTGCGCTGGGGTGGTCATCCGCATTGCTTTTGAATGTAATCGTTGTGCCAGCTTTGATATGAAGCACTTCATTCTCTTCTACAAAAACAAAACCCTCCAACAGGTAAGTGGTATCTCTCGAAAAGACGATGGTATCCACCATTTGCTTATTCGTAATGACGACGACGGGATTTTCTGCTTTTGTGCCCAAATTCAACCCAAGGAGCACCGGATCATGGTCTGCGCTGCGAAATACATCCGGTTGGAATAGAAAATCCTGATTGAAATTATTGTAATCCAGCACCCGAGGTTCGTCCGAATTGATTTTCCAAACGGCTGCGCCAGTGATTTGCGGTTTTACGCCTGCATTTGCCAAGATATAATCGAGTTGTCCTTCTTCCCCAAAGAAGACGAAGGAGTAAGGATTGGATGCCCAAATATTAAGGATATTTTTAAATCCGCCTTGCTCAAACGTTCGAATAGGGTCTTCTTGCCGATGGGAATTCAAATCTCCTACGATCAAAAAATCAGGGTCGCCACTTTTGGTAGGGTCGCTCGCTGCCCAGTCCATCAATGCCTTTGCTCCTTGCGTGCGCGAGAAATTAAAAAAAGCCTGTCCGTCCTGTTGGTCGTTGTCTCGTGGGTCAAAATTTGCGCTGAACGCTTGACTACTTTTTGATTTTAAATGATTTACAATGACGGTGAACGCTTCCTTCGTAGCCGTTTCCCGGAACGTTTGTGCCAAAGCAGCGCGATGAAGATTTTCGTCAAAACGAGCATCTATCGCCTTTGTAAGCACTGCAAACTTTCCAATCGGCTGTACTTTATTCTTTTGATAAATGATGCTTACTTTGATAGGGTCGGATCCGACCGCACCCGTGGCAACAAAATCATACACCTCCGAGCCCAAAGCTTGGTTCAGTTTATTGACTAACAAGCGCAAGGTAGGGTCGCCAGTTGGGTTATTTTCAATCTCCTGCAAGCACACTACTTCCGCATTCAGTGCGGTGACAGCGGCTACGAGTTTGGTCAATTGACGGTCTAATTCCTTTTGGGTGGCGGCTCCGCGGCATTCTTCATTTTTAGGACCACAGCGGTTTGTGCCTTGATTGAGGGTGGAAAAAAGATTGTAAACATTGTAAGAAGCCACTTGAAGCCTGCCGCCTACATTTGGCAAAGCCGGACGCACGGGCACGTTTCCGGTCTTGATTTTAGTAGCCATCGGAACTCTCACTCGATACTTATCAAAGGACTCTGCTAATACCCCGATTACCCCATCTAACAAAAGCGTTGTACCCCGGCGCACTTTTATATTTTCACTCAAAAAACGCACGGTCTTTGGGTTTTGAACATTCGCATCATCATCCAAGATGATTTGAATTTTGGCATTTGCCTTCAACAACTCATTTGCTAATGGACCGGGCATAGTCACATTGGCAGGACTTTCTAAGAGCTTGGTAGCAAGAATCATTTCATTAAATCGTCCTAACGTATACAGATCCGTAATCGTCAAAGTCTGCTGAAAAACGACGCGCATTCCTTCCAATCGTTCCAAATCATTTACTTCACTTGGCAACAGAAAAGGCGCAGGCGTGGGCATACCTCCGGGAGCGACCCCTAAATTTTCAAAAGCAGAGGCGAAGCCGATTTGGGTGAGGTTATTTGGTTCTTGCACCGTGCCAGTCACACGCAGTTGGTCGCCTACTACATCGCCCGCCGCACCGGGTGCGAAGACAAAAATGCCTTCGGAAGTAGCTGGATTTTGGTCGGCATCCGCATCTTCTTCCATTACAAAAAACCCATTTACTTTACCGTCTCCACTGGTCACCGTACCGACAATCACGCCTTCAATGGTGACAATTTTTCCGACGAAATCACTTGTCAGACCGATGCCTTGAATATCGTGGATAAAGGTGGTAACAGGCAGCGCTGGATTTATTTCCGCAGTCGCAGCGTGGGCGACAAGTTTGGTTTGGGTGGAATAGCAAACCAGAATCAGAGCAAAAGTGAATATTTTAGTACACATTATTTTGGGGATAGAGTAGCATTATAAAAACAGGTTATTCTCGAAGCATCGGGAAGTTTTTACGTTAAAAGGCAGTATGATTGGTTATAGATTATTGCGGTATAATTTGGCTTTTTGCAATATCAAAACACAAATCCTCGCTAATTAAATAGAGCGGATTT